>JAGBDS010000051.1 GCA_017937405.1 Oscillibacter sp. | reverse complement strand
GGCGCATCACCTGCTGTGAGGACGACCGTCTGCCGCAGATGCTGGGCGGTAGAGTGTTTCATGTGGAACAAGGTATCATCCGGTGATGAACACCGCGACCGAGCGGAGCGAGGAAGCCGCGCGAAAGCGCGTATAAAATCGCCGCGCCGTCTCGCGGCGCATCACCTGCTGCGAGGACGACCGACTGCCCCAAATGCTGGGCGGTAGAGTGTTTCATGTGGAACAAGGTATCATCCGGTGATGAACACCGCGACCGAGCGGAGCGAGGAAGCCGCGCGAAAGCACGTATAAAATCGCCGCGCCGTCTCGCGGCGCATCACCTGCTGTGAGGACGACCGTCTGCCGCAGATGCTGGGCGGCAGGGTGTTTCATGTAGAACATGGCGCCGTCCGTTGAGGAATAGAAAGGAGACTGCAATATGGAATCCATTCAATATCTTTGGAAAGACCGCAAGCGTTTCCTGGGGATGCCCCTTTCCTTTACCCGTTACCGCCTCAGTGACGACCGTCTGTTCTGCGAGAAGGGCTTTTTCAATATCCGGGCGGATGAGGTGCTGCTGTACCGGGTCCGGGATCTGCAGCTCAACATGAGCTTGGGACAGCGCATTTTCGGCGTGGGGACCATCTGCGTGGTGTCCTCGGACAAGAGCGTTCCCCATCTGGACCTGAAAAATGTGAAGAATCCCAGGGAGGTCAAGGAGTTGATCCATAAAAACGTGGAGGCCGCCAAGGACAAGCGGCGGATGCGCACCACGGAGATCATGGGCGACGCTGCTTCCGGGGACTTCCACGACCTGGACGATGACGGTATCGACGACGATTTGGAGTAAACCGTATGTATCTGCACCTGGGACAAAACGAGATCGTGTCGGATCACCGCATCATCGGTATTTTTGATCTGGACAAATGCAGCTACGGGAAAAAGACCCGGGAGTATCTGGCCTCCGCTGAGGAAAACGGTGTTGTCCTGGATGTGTCCGGGGATATTCCGAAATCCTTCGTGGTCTGCGACCATCCGTACCATGAACAGATCGTCTATCTGAGCCAGTTGAATACCTCCACCCTGAAAAACCGGGCGGAGAGCCGAAAGCTGGAACTTTAAAAGAAATATCCGGGGCAGGGAGAAACGGGCCGGAAATGGCTCCGGCCCGGCTCTTCCTGCCTTGCATGATGAAAATACCCCTTGAAAGGAGAACCTACATGGCAGAAAACGAAATCTTGAATTCCACCGCGGTGGATACCCAAAACGAGTACGATGCTTCCGAAATTCAGGTTTTGGAGGGTCTGGAGGCCGTCCGCAAGCGGCCCGGCATGTATATCGGGTCCACTTCCACCTCCGGTCTCCACCATTTGGTGTATGAGATCGTGGACAACGCCATCGACGAGGCACTGGCGGGCTACTGCACCGATATTCTGGTGCAGATCAACGAGGGCGATACCATCACCGTAGTGGATAACGGCCGCGGTATTCCTGTGGATATTCAGGCCCAGACCGGCAAGCCCGCGCTGGAGGTGGTTTACACCGTCCTCCACGCCGGCGGTAAGTTCGGAGGCGGCGGTTATAAGGTCTCCGGCGGCCTCCACGGCGTGGGTGCTTCCGTGGTCAACGCCCTGAGCGAGTGGCTGACGGTTCAGGTCCACCGGGACGGAAAAATCCACGAAATGAAGTTTTCCCGGGGTCATGTGACCCAGGAGATGACCATCGTGGGTACCACTGACCACACCGGCACTACGGTTACCTTCAAGCCAGACCCGGAGATGTTCGAGGACCTGGTGTATAACTATGAGACCCTCCACACCCGGATGCGGGAGGAGGCCTTCCTGAACGCGGGCCTGCGCATCCGCACCGTGGACAAGCGGCCCGGAAAAGAGCAGGAAGACAATATGTGCTTCGAGGGCGGCATCCGGGAATTCGTCACTTGGCTGAACAAGAGCAAGGATGCCCTCCACAATGAGGTCATCTACATGGCAGGCCAGAAGGATGACTCTGTGGCCGAGGTGGCCTTGCAGTACAACGACGGCTACAACGAGACCATCCTCTCCTTCGCCAACAACGTCCATACCCCGGAGGGCGGTATGCATGAGGAGGGCTTCAAGCGGGCGCTGACCACTGTCCTCAACAACTACGGCCGAAAGATCAAGATGCTGAAGGATGACGAAAAGGTCTCCGGCGAGGACTGCCGGGAGGGCCTGACCTGCGTCATTTCCGTGAAGCTGACCGAGGCCCAGTTCGAGGGTCAGACCAAGGCGAAGCTGGGCAACAGCGAGATCCGGACCCTGGTCAATAACATCGTGATGGACAAGCTGGACACCTTCCTGGAGGAAAATCCCCAGGTGGGCCGGATGATTTTGGACAAGGCCCTTACCGCGAACCGGGCCCGGGAGGCCGCGAAAAAGGCCCGGGAGTCCATCCGCCGCAAGACCGCTCTTGGCGGCGCGGCCATGCCGGACAAGCTGCGGGACTGCAACGAGAATAACCCGGAACTGACGGAAATCTACATCGTCGAGGGTGACTCCGCAGGCGGCTCCGCCACCCAGGGCCGGGATTCCCGGTTTCAGGCTATTCTTCCCCTGTGGGGCAAGATGCTGAACGTGGAAAAGGCCCGGGCGGATAAAGTGTATGGCAACGACAAGCTTCAGCCCGTTATCACCGCTCTGGGCGCCGGTATCGGAGACGAGTTTGACCCCGCCAAGCTGCGGTATCACAAGGTCATCATCATGGCCGATGCCGATGTGGACGGCTCCCATATCCGTACCCTGCTGCTGACCTTCTTCTTCCGCTTCATGCGGCCTCTCATTGAGCAGGGCTACGTCTACTCCGCCGTGCCTCCCTTGTACAAGCTGACCCGGGGCAAGACCACCCGGGTGGCATTCTCCGATGAGGAGCGGGACGCAGTGTCCGCCGAGCTGCGTGGCGGCAACCCCAATGTGAAGGTAGATATTTCCCGGTTCAAGGGCCTGGGCGAGATGAACCCCCATGAGCTGTGGGAGACTACCATGGACCCGGAGAAGCGCACTCTGCGCCGCATTACCCTGGACGACGCGGTGAAGGCCGACGAGACCTTTACCATCCTCATGGGCGAAAAGGTGGAACCCCGGAAGGAGTTCATCGAGAAGAACGCCCAGTACGCCGTCAATTTGGACTATTAAAGGAGGGATGCCGACATGTCTAAGAAACCCCAATATGACCCCGAGGAGATCCGGTATCCCGACCAGAAGATCGTAGAATCTCCCCTGGTTCCCGAAATGGAGAAATCCTACATTGAGTATGCCATGAGCGTCATCGTGGGCCGCGCCCTGCCGGACGTGCGGGACGGCCTGAAGCCCGTCCACCGGCGTATCCTCTACGCCATGTATGAGGATAACCTGACCTCTGACCGCCCCTTCAAGAAGTCCGCCACCTGCGTGGGTGACGTGCTGGGCCGGTATCATCCCCACGGCGACGCATCCGTCTATGACGCCCTGGTCCGTCTGGCCCAGGACTTCTCCATGCGGTATATGCTGGTGGACGGCCACGGCAACTTCGGCTCCGTGGATGGCGATCCCCCGGCTGCTTACCGTTACACCGAGGCCCGCATGAGCAAGATTTCCGAGGAAATGCTCCGGGACATTGAAAAGGACACCGTGGACTGGGACCCCAACTTCGACGAGAGCCGGAAGGAGCCCCGGGTCCTCCCTGCCCGCTTTCCCAACCTGCTGGTCAACGGTTCCAGCGGCATCGCCGTCGGTATGGCCACCAACATCCCGCCCCACAACCTGCGGGAGGTCATCGGCGCCTGCATCTGCGTGCTGGACAACCCCGAGGCGGATTTGAACGACCTGATGCAGCACATCAAGGGCCCGGACTTCCCCACGAAGGGCATCATCATGGGCCGCAGCGGCATCCGGGCGGCCTATGCCACCGGCCGGGGCCGGCTGGTCATCCGCGCCCGGCACGAGTTTGAGGAGTTTGGCAAGGACCGCACCCGCATCATCATCACCGAAATTCCCTATCAGGTCAACAAGCGCATGCTCATCAAGAGCATGGCCGACCAGGTGGAGGACAAGCGGCTGGAGGGCATCTCCGACATCCGGGATGAATCCGACCGCAACGGTATGCGTATTGTCATCGAGCTGAAGCGGGACGCTAACCCCCAGGTGGTGCTGAACCGCCTGTTCAGCCAGACCCAGCTCCAGACTACCTTTGCCATCAATATGCTGGCTCTGGTGGACAACCAGTCCCAGCCGAAAATTCTGTCTCTGCGGCACATCATTGATGAGTACCTGAAATTCCAGGAAGAGATCATCGTCCGGCGGACACGGTACGACCTGAAAAAGGCCCAGGAGCGTGCTCACCTGCTGGAGGGCCTGCTCATCGCCCAGGACAACATCGACGAGGTCATCCGCATCATCCGCAGCGCCTACGACGACGCCAAGCAGCGGTTGATGGAGCGGTTCGGCTTGGACGACATCCAGGCCCAGGCCATTCTGGACATGCGGCTGAAAGCCCTCCAGGGTCTGGACCGGGAGAAGCTGGAGAGCGAGTATAAGGAGCTGGAGGAAAAGATCGCCTGGTACAACAAGGTCCTCTCCGACGAGGGCCTGGTGCGGCAAATTCTGAAAGAAGAGCTGCAGGCCATTTCCGATAAGTTCGGCGATGACCGCATGACGGAAATTCAGGATGTGGAGGACGAGATCGACATTGAGGACCTCATTGAAGAGGAGCAGTGCGTCTTTACCCTGACCCAGGCGGGATACATCAAGCGGACCCCCGTCAGCGAGTACACCGCCCAGTCCAAGGGCGGCATGGGTAAGAAGGGCATCACCACCAGGGAGGAGGACTACGTGGTGGACGTGTTCACCGCATCCACCCACGACTATATCCTGTTCTTTACCGACACCGGCAAGGTCTACCGCAAGAAGGGCTATCAAATTCCCGAGAGCGGCAAGACCGCCAAGGGCACCAACATCGTCAACATCTTGCAGGTGGAGCAGGGCGAGCGGGTCCAGACCATGATCCATTTCCGGGATACCGGCAATGAGGAGTTATATCTGGTGATGGTCACCCGCAACGGCACGGTCAAGCGTTTGCCTGTTTCCACGTTGAAGAACCTGCGGAACAACGGTATCCGGGCCTTGACGCTGGACGAGGGCGATGCTCTGGTCACCGTCCGGGAGACCGACGGCGCCAAGAAGATTTTGATCGCCACCCATGACGGTCAGGCGGTATGCTTCGACGAAAATGACATTCGTCCCATGGGCCGTACCGCCGTGGGCGTACGGGGCATCCGCCTCCGGGAGGGTGACTACGTGGTGGGAGCCGCCCGCGCCGCCGAGGGCAAGTGTGTCCTCTCCATCACGGAGAAAGGCTACGGCAAGCGGACCCCTGTGGAGGAGTACCGTATCACCAACCGGGGCGGCCTGGGCATCCGCAACTACATGGTCACCGACAAGACCGGTCCTGTGGTGGGCGTCAAGGTGGTGGACGGCAGCGAGGACCTGCTGCTGGTCACCCAGGCGGGCATTCTGATCCGCACCGCTGTGGACAACATCCGGGTGGCGGGCCGTGCCACCCAGGGCGTCATCGTCATGCGCTTCAAGGAGGAGGGTGACCGGGTCATCTCCATGGCGCTGGCGGACCGGGACGAGGCCGAGGAGACGGAGACCGGGACTGAGGAAGAAAAAGGATAAGTTCATTTTATCATTGTCAAGGGAAATACTATGAAACAAAGTAGGATTAGTTGTCTTCGTTGTAATACTCAGATGAATTTTCTGGGAGAGGAAAAAATACAGCTCGGAAAAACAGGTTGGATTCTTGGAGACTTGCCTAATTTGTTTGCTGGGGCTTTAGATGTAGAAATTTTTAGATGTCCGAAATGCGGAGAACTCAAATTTTTTAGCACGGAAGAAAATTTTGTGCAGAATAGAGCCTCACAGGATACTTCTCGAAAAATTTGCCCGGAATGCGGCGCTGAACATGATGAAGATTGTGACTGTTGTCCCATCTGTGGGCATGTATATGCTGAATAAGTAGTGAGGAGATTATTTGTGAAAACAGTCACCATCTATACCGACGGCGCTTGCAGCGGCAATCCCGGCCCCGGGGGCTGGGGAGCTATCCTGATGTACGGTGCCCACAGGCGGGAGTTGTCCGGCGGCGAGGCCAACACCACCAACAACCGTATGGAGCTGACTGCCGTTATTCAGGCGCTGTCTATGCTGAAGGAGCCCTGCATCGTGGATTTGTGGTCCGACTCCAAGTACGTCATCGACGGGCTGGAAAAGGGCTGGGCTAAGGGGTGGAAGGCACGGGGCTGGAAAAAGGCCGATAAGAAGCCTGCTCTGAACCCGGACCTGTGGGACCAGCTGCTGGCCTTGACGGACATCCACTCCCTGCGCTACCACTGGGTCAAAGGCCATGCGGAAAACGAGTATAATAACCGCTGCGACGAATTGGCGGTGGCGGAAAGCCAGAAATACAAGTGATTTTGGCGTATGGTCTTTGAGCGCCGCAAAGCAGCGTACAAGCATTTTGCGGAGCAAAATCTTGGACCGGGCGGGCTTTGCCTGCCCGGTCAGGTCATATTCGGGGCCCCCGCAGGACGCAAGTCCTGTGGAGAAAATAAGTCCCCATCATTTTTACCGGATTTCAAAAGTAATCGTTTTTCCGGGGAAACATTCACAAACTGTTCATAAGAAAAACATAATTCCGCAAAAAATTTCCGGTATCTTTATCATCAAGCAAAGGGTACTCCCAACCCGATGCGTTTTCTCCCTCCTAAACACACACAGCAAAAAGGACCGCCTTCGGCGGTTCTTTTTGTATTTGCCCGTCCGCCGCTTTCGTTGGAATGTCTTGTCAAAGAAAACGCCGGGGTGTAAAATAACGCTGAACGACCATACTGGAACGAGGAGGTTTTTTCACATGAAAGATGGTTTTGTCTCTGTCGCCTGCGGCACGCCCAAGCTGCGTCTGGCGGATTGCAACTACAACGCGGAGCAGACCTTTACCATGATGCGCAAGGCCGAAAAGGCCGGCGCCAAGGTGCTGGTGCTGCCGGAGCTTGGATTGACCGGGTACTCCTGCGGCGACCTGTTCTATCAGGACACCCTGTTGCGCTCCGCCGAGGAGGCTTTGTCCACCGTTTTGACCGCTACCCGGAACCTGGAGGTGGTCACCGCCGTGGGTCTGCCTCTGCGGGTCAACAACAAATTGTATAATTGCGCGGTGATTATACAAAAAGGAGCGGTTTTGGGCGTGGTCCCCAAGACCCATCTGCCCAACTACGGCGAATTTTACGAGAAGCGGCAGTTTGCCGCCGCGCCGGAGGAGAACGGGACGGTGACGCTGCTGGGCAAGTCCGTGCCCTTCGGCAACAAGCTGGTGTTCCGCTGCGCGAATATGCCGGACCTGGCCCTGGGCTTCGAGGTCTGTGAGGATATGTGGGCTCCCTGCTCCCCCGCTGTGGAGCTGGCGGCGGCTGGGGCTACCGTCATCGGCAACCTGTCCGCCAGCAACGACATCATCGGCAAGGACAGCTACCGCCGTCAGCTGGTGACGATGCAGAGCGCCAAGCTGCTGTGCGGCTATGTCTATTCCAGCTGCGGCGAGGGCGAGTCTACCTCCGATGTGGTGTTCGGCGCCCACCAAATGATTTCGGAAAACGGCACCATGCTGGCGGAGCGGCGGTTTGACGGCGGGCTGCTGGTGTCCGAGGTGGATGTGCAGAAGCTGTGCTATGAGCGCCGCCGGACCCAGATGTTTGACAAGACCCCCGTGGTGCAGGAAATTCCTTTCTCCCTCACGGTGTCTGAGACGAAGCTGACCCGGTATGTGGCTCCCCAGCCCTTCGTCCCCGAGGGCAAGGAGGATCGGGACGCCCGGTGCCGGGAGATTCTGTTGATCGCGTCCCTGGGCCTCAAGCAGCGGCTGGAGCACACCGGAGCGAAAACCGCCGTGGTGGGCCTATCCGGCGGACTGGATTCCACTTTGGCGGTGCTCATCACCGGACTTGCCATGAAGATGCTGGACCGGCCTATGACGGACATCGTGGCCGTCACCATGCCCTGCTTCGGCACCACCGACCGGACGAAGAACAACGCCGTCATTCTGGCGGAGCAGATGGGGGCCACTCTGCGGACCGTGGATATTTCCGCTTCCGTTCGCAGTCACTTCAAGGACATCGGCCACGACATGGAGGACCACTCCGTTACCTTTGAGAACGGTCAGGCCCGGGAGCGGACTCAGGTTTTGATGGACATTGCCAACCAGACCGGCGGCATCGTCATCGGTACCGGCGACCTTTCCGAGCTGGCGCTGGGTTGGTGCACCTACAACGGCGACCACATGAGCATGTACGGCGTCAACGCCTCCATTCCCAAGACGCTGGTGCGTCATCTGGTGGCATACCTGGCCCGGGACAACGCCAAGAAGGACGAGGCCCTCCACGATGTGCTGGAGGATATTCTGGACACCCCCGTCTCCCCGGAGCTGCTGCCCGCCGTCAAGGGCGAGATCAGCCAGCGGACGGAGGACCTGGTGGGACCCTATGAGCTTCACGACTTCTTCCTGTACTATATCCTGCGCTGGGGCTTCTCTCCCCGGAAGGTGTACCGGCTGGCCCTGTACGCCCTGGGCAAGCAGTACAGCCGGGACGTCATTTTGAAGTGGCTCAAGACCTGCTACCGCCGGTTCTTCTCCCAGCAGTTCAAGCGGAATTGCCTGCCTGACGGTCCTAAGGTGGGCTCCGTGGCCCTCAGTCCCCGCGGCGATTGGAGAATGCCGAGTGACGCAAAATGGACGCTGTGGCAGAGTGAATTGGAGACGCTGGAATAAATGGCGTTTTTCGCCGCAGACATTTAAACCGATATACGAAAATCCGGCAGAGGATATTCTCCTCTGCCGGACTTTTTTACTTGCGGAACTCGTCTACCCGCAGGCAGCGGGTGGCGTTCAGAATGGCGATGAAGGCCACGCCTACATCGGCAAATACGGCTTCCCACATGGTAGCCACGCCGAAAGCACCCAGCACCAGCACCGCGAACTTCACGCCCAGGGCGAACCAGATGTTCTGGTTCACGATGCGGAGGGTCTTGCGGGAAATGCGCATGGCGGTGGCGATTTTGGAGGGCTTGTCATCCATCAGGACGATGTCGGCGGCTTCGATGGCGGCGTCACTGCCCAGGGCGCCCATGGCAATGCCGATGTCCACCCGGCTGAGCACCGGGGCGTCGTTGATGCCGTCGCCCACAAAGGCCACCTTGGCACCCGCGGTCTTGGCAGAGAGGAGTTTCTCCGTCCATTCCACTTTATCAGCGGGGAGAAGCTCAGCGTGGTACTCGTCCACACCCAGCTCCGCCGCCACGTTTTTGGCCACGGCCTCCGCGTCGCCGGTGAGCATGACGGTCTTTTTCACGCCGCTGGCTTTCAAATCGGCAATGGCGGCCTTGGCGTCCTCCTTGGGCAGGTCGGAAATGACGATGTGTCCGGCATAGAAGCCGTCCACCGTCACATGGACGATGGTGCCCGGCAGCTCGCAGGGCAGCCAGTTCACGTTCTGCCGCTCCATCAGACGGCTGTTGCCTACGCAGACGGTCTTGCCGTCCACCTTGGCGCAGACGCCGTGGCCCGCAATCTCCTCCACGTCAGAGACGCGGGCGGCGTCCGGCTCCGCCTTGCAGGCGGCCTTCAGGGATAGGGAGATGGGATGGTCGGACCAATGCTCCGCCAGGGCGGCGTACTCCAGCACCTGCTCTTGGGTAAAGCCCTCTTCGGGATGGACGGCGGTGACGGAGAAGGTGCCCTTGGTCAGGGTACCGGTTTTGTCGAAAATGACCGTTTCTGTCCGGGCCAGGGCCTCCAGGTAGTTGCTGCCCTTCACCAGGATGCCGCACTTGCTGGCGCCGCCGATGCCGCCGAAAAAGCTGAGGGGCACGGAGATGACCAGGGCGCAGGGGCAGGAGATGACCAGGAAGATAAGGGCCCGGTGGAGCCAGTCCGTCCAGCCGGTGCCCACCAGGAAACCGGGCTGGCTGGCCGCGGGGATGAGAGCCAGGGCGATGGTGGGCAGCAGGAACAGCGCCGTGGCGGCAAGAACGACGCAGGGGGTGTAATACCGGGCGAAGCGGGTGATGAAGTTCTCACTGGAGGCCTTTTTCTCGCTGGCGTTCTCCACCAGGTCCAGAATTTTGGAGACAGTGGATTCCTCGCAGGGTTTTGTCACCTTGACCCGCAGGACGCCGGACTGGTTCACACAGCCGCTGATAACAGCGTCGCCGGGGACCACGTCCCGGGGAACCGATTCGCCGGTGAGGGCGGCGGTATCCAGGGCGGAGGTGCCCTCGATCACTTCGCCGTCCAGCGGGACCCGCTCGCCGGGCTTCACCACGATGACAGCGCCTACGGGGACGTCCTCGGGGTCTACTTCTTCAATTTCACCGTTCTCCCCTTCCAGGTTGGCGGTGTCGGGGCGGATGTCCATCAGGGCGGCGATGGACTGGCGGGACTTGCCCACGGCGTAGTCCTGGAACAGTTCGCCCACCTGATAGAACAGCATGACGAACACGGCTTCGGCGTACTCAGCCGTGGCAAAGGCGCCTACGGTAGCCAGGGCCATCAGGAAGTTTTCGTCGAACACCTGACCGTTGCAGATGTTGCGGACGGCTTTGTAAAGAACGTCCCAGCCGATGACGGCATAGGGCGCCAGGAAGCACAGGGCGGTCAACAGGCCGTGCTCCGGCAAGATAGACGTGGCGCACAGCACCTTGACCAGGACCAGCAGCACCGCGGAGACAATAATGCGCCGGAGCATCTTTTTCTGTTTTTTCGTGAGGTTGTTCATAGGGTTTCCTCCTTGAAAAAAGACGCCGCCGGAAAAGGCGGCGTCTCCAAATTACAGGTACAGCTCGCAGTCAGGCTCCACCTTTTTGGCGACAGCCACCACTTCCTTCAGAATTTCGTCAAAACGGGCGTCGTCGGCGTCAATGGTCATTTTCTGGGCCATAAAGTTGACGGAGGCGTCGTTCACGCCGTCGATCTTCTTGACAGCGGCTTCCACCTTGGCGGCGCAGTTGGCGCAGTCTACCTCGAACTTGTAACGCTTTTTCATAGTGATCTCCTCCAAATGTATAAAAATGTGGAAAACTTACTCTTTTACGTGTTCGATGCCCTGGTCGATGATGGTCTTCACATGGTCGTCCGCCAGGGAGTAAAACACGGTTTTGCCGTCCCGGCGGGATTTGACCAGCCGGGCGTTTTTCAAGGCCCGGAGCTGATGGGAAATGGCGGACTGGGTCATGCCTAATAGCTGGGCGATGTCGCACACGCACATCTCTGCCTCAAACAGGACGTACAGGATGCGGATGCGGGTGGAATCACCGAAGATGCGGAACAGCTCCGTCAGGTCGTACAGGGTGTCCTCCCCCGGCATCTCCCGGCGTACCTTTTCTACGATCTCCTCATGGGCGTGGATAAAATCACAGCATTCCACGTTGTAGCGGTCCTCCATGGGCTCCCCCCTATCATCTGAATACATGAACGACTGTTCATATGTTCAGTATATGCAAATGAGGCCGTTTGTCAACCCTTTTTTCAAAAAATGTGGAAAAGAGATGAGAAACGTGGTACACTGGTGAAGATTCCAGCGAAGGGAGCGTACCATGGATCAGGAAGAAAAACAGCTGCAGGAATTGCGTTTGCGGGAAAATGCCTTTACCCGCCATAATTTTTTTGAGTTGGAGACCGTGGAGCGGGACCGGGCGGTGTACCGTCTGGACATCCGGGATGAGAGCAAGAATCCCTACGGCATGGTCCACGGCGGGGCGCTGTACACCCTGGCGGACGACGCGGGAGGAGCCGCCGTCCACACCGACGGGCGGCACTATGTGACCCAGAACGGGAACCTCCACTTTTTGAAAAACCAGCCCGGCGGCACCATCCGGGCCGAGGGCCGGGTCCGCCGCCGGGGCAAGGCGACCTGTCTTGCGGTGGTGGACATTACCAACGAGGCCGGGGAGCTGCTGGCTACCGGGGATTTTAGCTATTTCTGTGTGGACAAGGATTGAGAGTATACAAAACAAGCGGTCAGCCACCGGCTGACCGCTTGTTTTGTACTTATGCCAGGGGAAGTGTGACGATGGCGGTGAACAGGTCCGCCACCGTCTCCACCCGGAAATCACCGCCGCAGGCTTCGGTAAAGGATTTGGCAATGCTGAGTCCCAGGCCACTGCCGCCGTCGGTGCGGCTCTCGTCGCCCCGGACGAACCGGGCGGTAAAGTCCATGCCCTCGGGCAGCTCGTCCCGGGAGGTGTTGCGGAGGGAGGCTTCCGCCCTGTCCTTCCCTGTTTTCAGCGTCAGGTACACCCGGCTGCCGGGAAGGGCGTATTGCAGGGCGTTGGTGATCAGATTCTGGAACACACGGTAGAGGCACTTGCCGTCCGCCACCACCATCACCGGTCCCTCCGGCAGGTCCACCTTGAAGGACAGGCCGCTTTCATGAATGGGGTCCTCCAGGTCTGCCAGAGTCTGCCGCAGAAGTTTAGCAAAATCCAGCCGCTCCGGCTGCACCGGAAGCTGGCCGCTGGCGGCCTTGCTGACCTCGAACACGTCCTGCACCATCGCTTTCAGCCGCTGGGCCTTTTCGTCGATGATACGGGCGTAGTCCGCCGCCGCACCCTCCAAAGGCTCCTGCCGCAGCAGCTCCGCGTAGGAGAGGATGGAGGTCAGGGGCGTTTTCAGGTCGTGAGACACGTTGGAGATCAGCTCCACCTTCATCCGTTCGCTGCGGGTCCGCTCCTCCAGGGCGCGGTTCAAGCCCGCCTGGATGTCGTTCAGGGCTTCCGCCGTCTGCCGCAGGTCCCCGTCGGCGGGCAGGTCCAGCGGCGTAGACAGATCTCCGGCCCGGATGGCCTCCACTTGGTCGGCCAGGAGGCCAATATCCCGGGCCAGGGCGGCGTTTTTCCGCAGGACAAACAGGACGGCCGCCGCCACCAGACAAACCGGGAGTATCAGCATCCAGAAAAGACTGTCATAACCGGAAAAGCCCATGGACATGACCAAAAACAGGCAAGCCAGGGCTAGCAGAGCCATAAAAAGCGCCGCAATGCGGTTCCGCCAGGTCATCCGCTTCTGGAAGGAATATTTGGGAAGCTGGAGCGACACATGCCGCCATAGGCTCCGCCGCTCCGATTTGGGGTTGTATTTGTGGTCGTTGCGGATGAGCCACACAGCCCACCAAAGGCACAGCAGCGCCCCGGTGTTTTCCAGAGAGGCCGCCAGCGCCCGGCCAAGGTAGGACAGCATGTAGACGGAGAACAGGCCCTCGTACAAAATCTCGTACCACAGCTCATAGGCCATGCTGCCCAGCCGGGGCAGCAGCGCGCACAGGGGGACCGTTACCGCCAGGAACCGTAGTTCCGTCCACACATGGATGGTCCAGGAGGCAATTTTTCCGTCCGCCAGCCTCCGCTCCCTCCGCAGGAGGAACCACACCGCCAGCAGCAGGACACCGGCACCCAGCAGAGCCGCCTGAGTCAGCCAGAATTCCCGGTTCTCCTGGAAATTCCGGTACACCCAGTACATCCGGCTGGTCTGGACGCCGTAGTCAGTTTTGTAATACTGGATAGGGGTTTCCCGGAAGGCCATGTAGACGGCAACACTGTTCACATTGTCCCCTGCCGGGAAGTTGTCATAGCCAGGGACGAACCAGTCGGAATCCTCCGTATAGATGCCGTCGCCGTACACATCCAGCTCCGCGCCGTCTTTCCGGATGGAGACCTGGCCGTTTTCAAAGACCAGCAGGAAGTTATAGCCCTCCGGCAGCGTGCTATACAGCCGCAGGACTTGTCCGTTCTCCACGTTTTTATACCATGCGCTGCCATCAGACACAGTAGGCTGCCTGCGGATACAGTAGAGGACGTTCGTGTCGTCCTGGTACTTCGCATCTGCTTTCGCCTTCTCATACTGGTTAGCGGGCTCCGACGTTGCAATGGGTGTATCCGACACTTCCCAACCCCAGTCAGAGAGGATGACTTCCCGCTCCGCGGTCACAGAGCCTCCGTACCAATCATTGTACCAGTCCAGGTCCTCCCCGGCTCCCAGCTCCAGAAATTCCCGGAGATAGGAGGAGACCTCCTGACGGAAGCTCTCCGTTTCCTGCCAGTCTGCCACGGTAATATCCCCGCTCCCCCGCTGCCAGGCCCAGCGGCCCAGGGCTGCGCCCAGGCTGCCCAGCACCAGGCTCAGGCCGAAGAAAAAGGCCAGGAAGGCGGCGACAGCTTTTACCTGCCGCTTCCGCGGGCTGCCTGTATACGGGGCCTCCGCCGTTTCACCGGGGAGAGCCGCCTTAGCCGTGTTGTTCCATTTTGTATCCAATTCCCCACACCACCTTGATATAATCTGGCTCCTTTGGGTTCAGCTCCACCTTTTCCCGGATACGGCGGATGTGGACCATCACCGTGTTTTCGCAGGAGAAGGCGTCCTCGTTCCACACCCGGCGGTAAATCTCCTCCGCCGGAAAGATACGGCCTGGGTTCCGCATGAGAAGGTCCACGATCTTCGTCTCCGTGGGGGTCAGCTTCACCGCATCCCCGTCTGCCCGGAGAATGTGGCTGTCCGTGTCGTAGGTGAGCCTGCCGTTGACGATGACGCTGCCCCGGTCCTCCGCGTGGATGTCCCCCAGGGAGGTATACCGCCGGAGCTGGCTCCGCACCCGGGCCACCAGCTCCTGGGGATTGTAGGGTTTCGTGATGTAGTCGTCGGCCCCCATGGAGAGTCCCAGGATCTTGTCCGTGTCCTCACTTTTGGCGGAGAGGACAATGATGGGCAGGTTCCTCTTCTCCCGGATGCGGATCAGGGCGGACAGACCGTCCAGCCTGGGCATCATCACGTCGATGAGGATGAGCCGCACCGCCGGGTCCAGGGCGTGGTCCAGGGCCTCCATGCCGTTATAGGCCCGGAGGCAGCGGTAGCCCTCCCGCTCCAGGGTGATGGCGATGGCCCGGACGATCTCCGGGTCGTCGTCCACGATGAGAATGGTGTCGTTCATGCTGTTCCCTCCTTGAGCTGATTATAGAATACAGGGGAAACCTTACGAAGTCCTTGACGGAATTCTTACGGATTTCTTACAAAAAAAATCGGGCGGGTGCGGGACACCCGTCCGATACTTATTTTTTCAGCGGCATGGTGTAGATAAACCGGGTGGAAACATCGTCGCTCTCCGCTTTCAGGGCGCCCTTGTGCTCCGCCGCGATGGTTTGGGCGATGGGGAGACCCAGGCCGAAGCCGGATTTTTCACCCCGGGAGGCGTCTGCCCGGTAGAAGCGCTCGAACAAGTGGCTGAGCTGCTCCGGCGGGATGGGCTCGCCGGGGTTGGAGACGGTCAGCTTTGCCTGACGGTCCGTCTTTTGCAGGGATAGGGTGATGGTGCCGCCGTCGGCACCGTATTTGATGGCGTTGTCCAGCAGGACGGAAATCAGCTGGCGGAGCTTTTCCGTGTCTCCCAGGACGGTGACGCTTTCCGCCAGGGTGTAGTCCAGGAACTTCCCCGCTTCAAACGCCACCGGCTCAAAGGCCAGGGCGCAATCGGCGGCGATGTCGGAGAGGGAGACCTCTGTCAGGATGGCGGTGCGGACCATGTTGTCCGCCCGGGCCAGGGTCAGCATCTCCTCCACCAGGGAGCGCATCCGCCCGGCCTCGGAGAGGATGTTGTCCGTCCAGCGGGCGGGCTTGTCCGGCAGGGCCGCCTGCTCCAGCAGCTCCGCGTTGGAGAGGATGACCGTCAGGGGCGTTTTCAGCTCGTGGGAGGCGTCGGACAAAAACTGGCGCTGCTGTTTCCAGGCCTTTTCCACAGGCCGGGTGGCCCAGTGGGCCAACAGGATGGACACGCCCAGCAGGAGCAGCAGCGACGCCAGGGCAATGAACAGGTAGGAGCCCATCATTTTCCGCAGCACCGCCTGCTCCATGGACATATCCACGAAGGCCAGCTTTTCATACAGGCCGTTGTCCTGACGCAGATACCGCAGATGATAGGCGGTAATGGTGCCCTCCCGCTGGTCCTGGGAGAGGCAGTCCTGCAAAATGGCGGTCAGTTCTTCCGTGTCCTCCAAATTGGCGTAGGTGCCGCCGGTGATCTGGGCGGTGTAGCCGCCTCTCCGGGAGGACCAGAGATTCACAGTGAAGTAGGGCAGCAATACCCGGTCGCCGCCGATGTTGATGGAAATGTCCGGCCGCGTCATGCTGCCGCCTACCGATTCCTCCTGGACGACCCGGTAGAGGACCTGGCGGCTGAGGTCGGAAATGTTCTGCGCCATGGAAAAATAGACAGAAAAGAACACCACTGCCAGAATGGCGGTGACCAGAGCCATACAGATGGCCACAAATTTCAGCCGCAGCTTTTGGATCATGACAAGTGCACCCCCTTGTCGAAAAGTCTGTGGAAAACGTGGAAAACCCAGTGGAGAAGTCGAAAAACCTAGGGCTTTTCCAGGCAGTAGCCCACCATGCGGATGGTCTTGATCTTCACGGTGGAATGGAGGTGCTCCAGCTTTTTGCGGAGGAAGGAGATATAGACCTCCACATTGTTGTCCTCCGCGTCGGACTCATAGCCCCAGATCTTTAAAAGCAGGTTCTCCTTGGTGATGACCAGCTCCCGGTTCAGCATCAGCAGCTCCATCATGTCGAATTCCTTCCGGCTCAGGCGCAGGGAGTGGTCCCCGCAGAAGAGGGTGAAGGAGTTTTTCTCCAGCTTCAGATCGCCGTATTCCAGCGTATCGGTATTCCGCAGCTCCGGCTGCCGCCGGGTCAGGGCCCGGATGCAGGCCAGCAGCTCTTTCGGCTCAAAGGGCTTGGTCAGATAGTAGTCTGCACCGCAGTCCAGACCCTCCACCCTGTCGCCCAGCTCCGACCGGGCGGTGAGCATCAGTACCGGCGTGGCGTTCCCCGCCGCCCGCAGGCGGCGCAGGACGGTGAAGCCGTCCAGCTTGGGCAGCATGACATCCAGGAGCACCACGTCGTAAATCCCGGACAGGGCGTTGTCCAGGCCTGCCTCGCCGTCGTGGCTCACGTCGGCGGTATAGCCGTTCAGCTCCAGAAGGTCCTGGAGGGTGGAGGCGAGGCGCACCTCGTCCTCAACGATCAATACCCGCATAGGGAGCAGCCTCCTTTCACACTCAGCCCTCCAGGCCGTTGACGGACACCGCCATCAGCGGGTCCAGCAGCTCCGTGGGCAGGAAGTAAATAGTGGAGTCGCTGCCCAGCCGGACATACCGGCCGGTCTCGTCCGGCAGGCGGCTGCCGATGGTCAGCTGCAGCGTCTGTTCGGTGTCTGTCTCCGTGGTGTAGCGGATGGACACCTTGGCGGCGGGATGGTCAAAGCCGCAGATGGCGGCGGCGTCATCGGAGGGGTGGTAATCCACGCATTTGGTGATGGTGAGGGCCGCGAAATCCTCCAGCAGCGCCCGGACAACAGGCGCGTCGGTGATGTTGGCGCCGTCGCCCCGCCAGGATGTGCCGCTCTCACTCTGATAGGCGGTCAGGACGGTGACGGAGCTCACGGTGCCGTCCTCCTCGTCGGGCCCCTGGATGGTGACAGACAGCAGCCGGTCCTCCGACAGCACCGGCAGCTCCGGCAGCTCCATCATGTCGTAGATGGGCCGGGACATGAGCTGGTACAGGGTGCCGGGGAGGATGTACGCGGTGGTCTCGTCGCCGTTGAGACGGACGTAATAGCTGCTGCCGTCGGTTGTGGTCCGGCCAAAGAGCAGCGTGGTGTCACCCTTGGCAGTGGTGGCGGTGAGGGAGCCGTTGGGCTGATCAAAGCCCGCGTCCGCCAGCACCTCCGCATCCGTCACGGTCTGCTGGGGCTTCCAGGACGCCAGCTGGCCGGTGATGCCCAGGATGGTGGTGTCATCCAGGGGGAAGGAGGGGTCGTCCGCCCAGACCCAATCTCCGTTTTCGTCCAGGGCAAAGGACAGCGTGAAAGAACCGTTTTCATAGGACAGGGCGGTGTAGGCGCCCGGGTCCGCCGCAGGGGCCGCGGAGCCGTCCTCCTGGGCGGCCTCCTTCTCCGCGCGGTTTTCCTTGTAGCGGGCGCCTAACAGCACCAGCACGATGGCGAACAGGACCGCCAGCACGGCACTGAGAAAGGTGACGATCCGTCTTTCTTGCCAGGTCATAGAGGGATACCTCCTGTTTTGTCAAGTCAAATGTATCCAGTATTATAGCACAGGCGGCGCTTTCTTGCAATTCTACCTTATCTTCAGAAGCTGAAGCGGAGCTGAAATTAGCAGAACATTTTCTTGCAAATACTGACGGGCTTCTATATAATATTACTGCCAAAATCCCGGACGGTATGCGACCGCCGGACATATGGAGGAGAAATGATATGAGAGGCGTACACAGCGCGGTAGATGATATTCGCCGCAACGTATTCACCGAGGTGGCCCGCCTGGCCTATGAGGGCGGCGACCTGACCCGTGTGGATGAGATCCCCTACAAGATGATCCAAGGCGAGGTGGCCAAGCACCGCGCCGACGTGTTCCTGGAGCGCGCCATCGTGCAGGAGCGGGTGCGGCTGGCCCTGGGTATGGACCTGCAGCCCGCCGAGAGCCAGATGCCCATTTCCGCCAGCATCAACGAGGCTGCCACCGACCAGAAGTATTTTGAGAATCCCCTGGTCAACATTATTCCCTTTGCCTGCAATGCCTGCCCCCCCAAGCAGGTCCGCATCACGGACAGCTGCCAGGGCTGCATTTCCCACCCCTGCATGAACGTCTGCCCCAAGGACGCCATTTACCTGGATAAGAACAAGCACTGCCACATCGACCAGGACAAGTGCATCAAGTGCGGCAAGTGCTTCAACCAGTGCCCCTACCGGGCCATTTCCAAGATCGAGCGCCCCTGTGCCGCTGCCTGCGGCATGGACGCCATCGGCTCCGACGAGCTGGGCCGGGCCAAGATCAACTACGACAAGTGCGTCTCCTGCGGCATGTGCCTGGTGAACTGCCCCTTCGCCGCCATCGCCGACAAGAGCCAGATCTTCCAGATCATCACCGCCATCAAGCGGAATGAGGAAGTCATCGCCTGCGTGGCGCCCGCCTTCGTGGGCCAGTTCGGCCCCGAAGCCACTCCCGCCAAGCTGAAGGCCGCCATGCGCATCCTGGGCTTTGCCGACGTGGTGGAGGTCGCCATCGGCGCGGACCTGTGCACTGTGGAGGAGGCCAAGGACTTCCTGGAGGAGGTCCCCACCAAGCAGCCCTGGATGGGCACCAGCTGCTGCCCCGCCTGGTCTATGATGGCAAAGACGCTGTTCCCCCAGTTCAAGGATTATATCTCCATGGCCCTGACCCCCATGGTCATTACTGCCCGCATGGTGAAGAAGGACCATCCCAATGCCCGCATCGTGTTCGTCGGTCCCTGCGCCGCCAAGAAGCTGGAGGCCAACCGCCGCACCGTCCGGTCTGACGTGGACTTCGTGCTGACCTTTGAGGAGCTGCTGGGCATGTTCGACGCCAAGGACATCGACTTCAGCAAGATCGAGGCGGACCCCGCCGACGATATGCAGGAAGGCACCGGCATGGGCCGGGGCTTCGCCGTGGGCGGCGGCGTGGCGGACGCCGTGGTGGAGGCCATCAAGCACATTGCTCCCGACCGGGAGATCCTGGTGGAGCACGCCGACGGCCTGAAAGAGTGCAAGAAGATGCTGATGATGGCCAAGGCCGGCAAGCGGGACGGCTATCTGCTGGAGGGCATGGCCTGCCCCGGCGGCTGCGTGGCCGGCGCCGGCACCATCCGGCCCATCAAGGAGAGCATGGTGAACGTGGAGAAATTCAAGAACGATGCTCCCGAGATGAGCTGCACCACCAGTCCCTATCTGGACCGGCTGGAAGAGGTCGAGAAGAAGTACGAATAAGAGATGATATGGAAAGGCCCCCGGCTTTTGCCGGGGGCCTGTTGTATCTTTAAGAGGAAATTCGGGTGATATCCACCAGTTTCTGGAGTTCCACTGGCGAGGCGTTGTAATAGTCCTTGACGCTGGGGAGAGGCCTCCAGTCACAGCCTGCGTGGGTCCGGTTGTAAGCATCCGTCAGCTCCGGGAGCAGGGCGTTGGCTTCCTTCACGGTGATGAAGCCGCTGTGCGCTTCTCCCTGATGGTCGGTATAAGTCCAGCCTACCTCATCCAGATTTTCCACCAGAGCCAGCAGCTGGATGGCGTAGCGGGCCATGCAGGTGTCAAAGGTGTTGGGGTCCTTTCCGATGGCGCCCTGCCAGCCGCCCCGGGTGAATTCCAGTGTCCAGCGGTAGGGCCAGCTGGAAGTGTGGAGACTATTGAGGTAGTCACCGAAATTAGTGCGGATATTGGCAAGCTCGGCGATGCGGTTTATTGCGGGGATGTCGCCCACATAGGGGGTCCTGGCCTCATACAGGCGGGTTGTTTGTTCCAGGATGAAGGTGCCACCCTGCCAGACGAGACGGTCGCAGAGGCGAACTTCCCCGATACCGTCCAAAGGAACCTCCACCGTCCCGCCGCCGTTGGGGAACAGGGGGGAAACCAGCACGGCCCGGGCGGAAATGTTTGCTACACCGTCGGCGGTGTCCACCTTCCAGCCCCAGTAGGCTGTGGCAGAAGAAGGCGTGGAGATGGACAGGCGGAGGATGCCGTTTTCCTCCACCGCTTCCGCCACGAACAGCTCCCCTTCCTGAGCTGGGGTACCGATGATGAAGATTTTTGCCGCGAAGCCTGCCGCAATGAGGAGAACGGTGCAGAGAACAGCAGCCATCACCCGTCGTCCGCTCTTCCGCTTGACGGTTTTCAGATAGTCCACTTCCCTGCCCTGCTCCGTAGCCTCCGCTGGTTCGGCGGGGGACGCCATGGCGTCCCGGCGGGCAGCGCAGTCCGGGCAGGCGGACAGGTGGTTTTCCACCGCCTTATTGGTCTCCTCAGAGGTCAGGCTCTCCACATAGGACGGCAAAAGGTCCCGCACCACGGCGCAGGTCAAATCATTTTTCATGGGACACACCTCCATTCCGCAGCTTTTCCTTGCTCCGGTAAAACGTCACTCTCGCCCAGGTCTCGGTCTTGCCCAGCACATCCCCGATTTCCCGGAAGCTGAGGCCGCCGAAGGCCCGGAGGTACACCACCTCCCGCTGGTCCGGGGGCAGGCTGTGGATGCTCCGCAGCAGCTCCAGGCGGCCCTCCTGCTCCAGCAGGCCGTCCTCCGATGAAGGGACGGGGATTTCCGGCGGCTGGTCGGGCATGGGGACCTCCCGCCGGTGCTTGCGGAGGTGCTGGTACCACAGGTGCTTGGCGATCTGGCACAGCCAGACGGACACCTTGCAGCTCCCATCGAACCGCCCGATGGAGCGGACGGCCTGGTAAAAGGTCTCCTGGGTCAGTTCCTCCGCCAGGTCCGGGTCGCGGCACTGGGCCAGGAGGAACTTGTAGACGGTCTGGGCGTGCTGGCGGTAAATGGCGCTCATATCGTCCATGAATGTCCCTCCTTTTACCCCTTATATCCCATTTGGGAGGAAAACGTTACAAGAAAAAGCGGGCGCGGGAAATATTTCCCGCGCCCGCTTGACTTTACGCAGCCATCAGAGCTGCCAGCAGCTCCGCCGCGCCGCCCCGGGTGACTTGGCCCTGGGGCAGCAGCGCGCCGTCCACCAGACCGTTTTCCACGGCCCAGGCAGCGCCGGGCCGGGCAAATTCACTCAGGCTTCCGCTGTCGGAGACGCCGGACAGGACTGCCTCGTTCGCCTCCGGGGAGCCCACGGCACGGTAGAACATGGTCAGCATGGCCTGCCGGGTCACCAGGGCGCCGGGGACGAAATGGCCCGCGCCGTCCCCTTGGACGATGCCGTTTTCCGCGCACCAGGTCACGGCGTCGGCGCACCAGCTGTCGCCGGGCACATCCTGGAAGGGACTGCTGCCCTCCGGCTCCGGGCAGCCGTTCAGCCGCCACAGCACCGTGGCCGCCTGGGCCCGGGTCAGGGATTCGCCGGGACGGAAGGTGCCGTCGGCCTTCCCCTGGAACAGGCCAAAGGCGGTGGTGAGGCGGATATCGTCCTCTATCTCCAGGCCCTCGGTATCGGAGAAGGAGATGTCCAGAATGGTGTCGTATGTATAGTCCATCAGGGCGTCGGCGATACCTGCGATGGTCTCCTCCCGAAACACGTCCGCCATGCCCGCTTCTTTCAGCGTGGCGCGGAAGCCCTGGGCGTCGCCCACCTCCATCAGACGGAGATAGTTGTCGCAGGCCTCACCGTAGTCGGACAGAGAGGTGGTGAACAGCTCCGTGGCCGCCAGGGCGGAAACGCAGTAGCTGAGATAATAGAAGGGACTCTGGAAGTTGTGGGGGACATTCTGCCAGCTATAACCATAGGTATCGTCCGCCAGCTGGATGCCGTACTCGGTGCAGACGTCGTGGTAGATGCGGTTCACCTTGTCCGCCGTCAGGTTTTCCTCGGCAAAGACCCGCTGCTGGAATTCGTCGTACAGGCTGCCGTCGATAATAGATCCGCCGATGATTTGATACAAAACATCATAGCGGTAGGCCGCGGCGCTGTCCTCCCCCGCCATGGCCGCTGTGTAGGGCAGATACAGCAGCTCCAAACCTTGGGAATTGATCTCCGCCACATCCACGCTGTCGCCGTAATTGCTGCCGCCGGAGAGGCAGCACTCCGCGAAGTGGCCGAACTCATGGATCAGGGTCTCGGCGTCATAGAAGATGCCGTAAGGAGCGTTGTAGATAAAGGCGGAACCGTACTGGGGCAAAGAGGTGGTGTAGCCCTGCTGGTTTTTGGCGTCGGAGGGGCCGATGTCCACCAAATTGCAGCGGCGCATATAGGCATACAGCCCGGACAGCTCGGTGGAAATATAGCCCATGTAGGGCTCCACCATGTCCAGGATGTCCTCCTGGGACAGGTTGGAGAACCGCTGAGCCATGGCAGCTTCGCTGGTCAGAACGGTATCGGTATAGGCCAGCGTGCCGTACCGCGCCAGCAGAGGAACCATGTAGGTCTTGACGGCCTCGTGGATAGCTTCGACGTCCTCGGGGCTGTAATCCCGGAAGTAGACGTTTTCGTAGAAAAAGGCGGCGCAGTCGTCATAGCCGTAGCTGGCGGCGTACGCTTTCCAGGTATTCACCAAGTCCACATACAGGGGACCGACGACTTTGTTGGTCTCCTTCGCCAGCAGCAGGGACACCTGGCCAAATTCCTCGTCTGTGAGTTTTCCCTCCAGATAGGCGGCTTCCGCCTCTTCGTCGCCGTGGTAGGTGACGCCGTTATAGCGGACCACCGGCGTTTCGGCCATGGCCTGCCAGTAATCGTCCACCAGCTCGGTACAGTGGGCCTGCAGAGCGAGCTGCTCCGGGGTGTCGGCTTCCGCGTCGGCGTAATAGGCGGCGCCGTCCTCTCCCAGGGCCAGCTCCAAGGATTCAACATTGGGGGAAGCCTGCACGGCAGAGAAAGCCTCTGCAACACGGTTGGCGGCAGTCATATAGAAGCTGCTCCATTCGGTATAGGTCTTGGACATGGAGGCAGGGTCCATGCAGTAGCGGATGTACATCAGGGAATAATCCGTCTCGATCCGGTCATTCAGGGACTTCAGGACCTGGATGGCCTTGACGGTCTCCTCCACGTTATCCGGCTTGGAGGCGGCATCCTCCACCGCCTTGGCGGCGGCCTCCACCTCGTCCATATACGGTTCGGCGCAGGTCAGGGTGTTGAAGTCCACCTCCTGGGGCGTTTTCGTCAGGATGTCGGTTTTCCGCTCCTCCCAGGCCAGGGCGGGGGCGGAGAGACTGAACAGCAGGATCAGCGTCAGGGACAGGGCGCAGAGGCGGGGAAACAGGTTTTTGTGTTGCATGGCATCTCCTTTCCGGAATCCGTTACAGAATTTCCTGCTCAAACATTTCTTCAAAGGAACGGATATAGTAGTCGGACAGGGACTTGATCTCCGCCTGGTCCGCCTCGGCGGAGGGGTCGTACACGCCGCAGACCCGGAAGCCGGCGGCTTTCGCCGTCTGGATGGCGTGGAGGGCGTCCTCGAAAATGACGGTGTCCTTTTTATTGCCCCGCAGGCGGCGCATGGCCCGCTCATAAATTTCAGGGCTGTCTTTTTTACCAGCGCCCACTTCGGCGCAGGTCAGGATGCCCCGGAAGTAGCCGTCCAGCCCGGTGTGCTTCAGGGCGGCCTCTACTAGGTCCCGGTCGGTGTTGGTGGCAACGTACATCCACACGCCCTCCATTTTCAGCAGGGACAGGAACTTTTCTACGCCGGGCTTTGGCTGGACCTCATTTTCATAGAAGCCCCGCACCCGGGCCTTCGTCAGGTCCATGATCTCCTCCACCGATTCGGAGAGGTGGTACTCCTCCTTGCAGAGGGCGGCGCCGTCCCGGAAGGTCATCAGCATCAGCCGGGGCCCCAGGTCCGGGGCGGGCTCGATGCCTATGGAGCGCAGCGTCTTGGGGCCCACGTCGTTCCAGATGTGCATGGAGTCCAGCAGGGTGCCGTCCATGTCAAAAATCGCACTTTGTAAACGCATAGATACCTCGCAGCATTTCGCCGCCAGGCGGCGAAAAAATTGGAATCATTTCCAGCAGAACAGAGGGTAATTGCCGCAGAGCGGCAAAAATTCAAATCATTTTTGGCAGGACACCCTCCAGAGGGGATTCTCTTGCCGCTGCGCGGCAATTCACCTCCTGTGCCTGCCGAAAATACATTGACTCAAGCGCCCTGGGCGCGTTCACCAGTGACCGATGTCACTGGTGGGGGGGATTTAAAGGGGGGACAACGCCCCCCCTTTACTATCAGCAGAGTTTCGCGCCCGCGGGGATAGCGTCATCCACCATCAGCAGATGCAGCTTCTCCTCGCCCTTTTCTGTGTGGACGGCGGAGATCAGCATACCGCAGCTCTCCTGGCCCATCAGCTTCCGGGGCGGCAGGTTCACGATGGCGACCAACGTCTTGCCTACCAGTTCCTCCGGCTTATAGTACTTGGCGATGCCGGACAAGATCTGGCGGTCGGTGCCGGTGCCGTCGTCCAGGGTGAATTTCAGCAGCTTTTCGCTCTTCTTCACGTTCTCGCAGTCCTTCACCTTCACGGCCCGGAAGTCGGACTTGCAGAAGGTGTCGAAGTCCACCTTCTCCTCCAGCTGGGGCTCCACCTCGATGGCGGGCAGGGCGACCTTTTTCGCGGCCTCGGCGGCCTCCTCCAGCTCGGCGATGGCCTTGTCCATGTCGATGCGGGGGAACAGGTTCTCGCCCTTGGTGACGGCGGCGGTCTCGCTCAGAGCGCTCCAGACAGCGGCGCTGTCCCAGGTCTGGATGTCGGTGCCGGCGCCGATCTGGACGAACAGCTTGTCCATGCTGTCCGGCATGAAGGGACTCAGCAGGATGCCGCAGATGCGGGTGGCCTCCAGCAGGTTGTACAGGACGTGGGCCAGACGCGCGCCGTTGGCCTCCATGTCCTTCGCCAGGGCCCAGGGGGCGGTTTCGTCGATATACTTGTTGGCCCGCTGGATGACCTTGAACACCTCCGCCAGGGCGTTGTGGGGAGCGTAGGCTTCCATCTGGGCCTCGTAGGCGCCCCGCAGGGCGGAGGCCATGGTGATGAGGTCGGTATCGAAGGGCTCGGGATTTTCCCAAGTCTTGCAGCCCGCGGGCAGCTGTCCGCCGAAGTACTTGCCCACCATGGCGGTGGTGCGGCTGAGGAGATTGCCCAGGTCGTTGGCAAGGTCGGTGTTGATGGTCTGGATCAGCAGCTCGTTGGAGAAGTTGCCGTCAGAGCCGAAGGGGAAGGTGCGCATCAGGAAGAAGCGCAGGGCGTCCACGCCGAACTTCTCCGCCAGGATATAGGGGTCCACCACGTTGCCCTTGGATTTGGACATCTTGCCGCCGTCCAGCAGCAGCCAGCCGTGGCCGAAGACGTGCTTGGGCAGGGGCATTTCCATGCTCATCAGCATGGCGGGCCAGATGATGGAGTGGAACCGGACGATCTCCTTGCCCACGAAGTGGACATCGGCGGGCCAGTACTTGTCGTAGTCGTTGTACTGGTCGTTCAGGAAGCCCAGGGCGGTGGTGTAGTTGAACAGGGCGTCCACCCACACATAGACCACGTGGCCCGGGTCAAAGTCCACGGGCACGCCCCAGGTGAAGCTGGTGCGGGAGACGCACAGGTCCTCCAGGCCGGGGTCGATGAAGTTCTTCACCATCTCGTTGACCCGGCTGCGGGGCTGGAGGAAGTCGGTGTTCTCCAGCAGGTCCCGGACCTTGTCGGCGTACTTGCTCAGACGGAAGAAGTAGGCTTCCTCCTCGGCGTCCACCACGGGGCGGCCGCAGTCGGGGCAGCAGCCGTCCACCAGCTGG
>JAGBDS010000056.1 GCA_017937405.1 Oscillibacter sp. | reverse complement strand
GGGCCGCTTTCGCTGACAAAAGTCAGTGAAAGCGGCCGCACAATTTTGTTCTTGTGTCAAGCAATTTCTTAAATTTTTGGCAAAAAAATCAAGGCCTCTCTTTCGAGAAGCCTCGATCCTCTTATCTTAATGACATTGGCCGACGGCGGTGTCCTTTTTATGTATCGGGTTTATTTATCCAGTTTGGCGTTGCACTTCGTCAGGAAGCGGTCGGGGGTGATGATGGCCCGGGTGTGGGTGCCGGAGCCAATGGGGCCCTTTTCGTCCCAGGCGGATACCTTGAAGTCCACCATCTTGCCGTTTTCGGATACGCTCACGATCTCGGCCTCCACAAAGACCTTCATGCCTACGGGAGTGGGGGCGTCGTGGCTGATGTCCAGGTGGGTGCCCACGCTGCCCTTATCCGCGTCCAGGAAATTCTGTAGGGCGGTCTGGGCGGCGTTTTCCATCATGGCGGCCATGAAGGGGGTGCCGAATACCGGCAGCAGGCCAGAGCCGATCTTGGCGGCGGTCAGTTCCTCGGTGACCGTCTGCTCCAGGCGGCATTTGGTTCCGATCAAAATCATATTGAGTCCCTCCGTTTATTAGATATTGAATTTGGAAAAACGGCGCCGGGTCCGGCGCCGTTTTTGTTTGAGTCAGATACCCAGCTCCGTCCAGAGGTCGTTGTACAGCGTCAGCGTCTTGGCAGGCAGGTTTTCATACAGGGTGCAGCGGTCCAGCACATCGGCGGGAGCGGCCATGATCTCGAAGGTCTCCTGGTCCAGAGGCTCGCCGTAGGTCTCCTCGTAATAGGCGGGATACTGCTCCAGGGCCTCGGCGTTGGGGGAGGCATACCAGATATAGTCCATGTTGGCCAGGTTGGCGTCGGTGCCGGCGATGAAGTTGATCCACGCCTCGGCTTCGTCCTTGTGCTGGGCGTTCTTCAGTACGCACATGGCGTCCACGAACCAGTTGGAGCCCTCCTCGGGCACCACGTAGGCCAGGTCCTCGTTAGTCTCCAGCATGGTCAGGTAGTCGCCGGCGTAGTACATGGCGATGGCAGCGTTGCCGCCCTCCATCTTCTGGAAGATCTCGTCCATGACGAAGGCCTGGTACACGCCGTTGTTTTTGGCGGCGGACAGCAGCTCGTAGGCCTCCCGGATCTGGGCCTCGTCAGTGGTGTTGATGTCGTAGCCCAGGTCCAGCAGGGCAGCGGCCAGAGCGTCCCGGGAGTTGCGGATCATCAGGACCTGTCCGGCGTACTTCTCGTCGAACATAGCGTCCCAGCTGGTGATCTCCTCGTCCACCATGGTGGTATTGTAGATGATGCCCAGGGTGCCCCAGGTGTAGGGCACAGTGTACTTGTTGTCGGGATCGTAGCTCAGATTTTTGTACTGGTCATCGATCAGAGCATAGTTGGGGATGTTGTCGTAGTTCAGCTCCGCCAACATATCCTCGGCGATCAGACGGCCGATCATATAGTCAGAGGGGACGATGACGTCATAGTCACCAGCGCCGGTTTTCAGCAGGGAATAGAGGGCTTCGTTGCTTTCGGCAGTCTGGTAGTTGACCTTGATGCCGGTCTCTTCCTCGAATTGGTCGATCAGGGACTCGTCGATGTATTCGCCCCAGCTGCACACGTTGACGACCCGGTCTTTGCTGCCGCTGCTGCTGTTTCCGCCGCAGGCGGTAAGGGTCAGGATGGTCACCATCATCATGGCAAGGGCAAGCGTCTTTTTCAATTGATCATTCCTCCAGTGTTTCTTGTCTATTATTTCAAGGCCGTCAGGCCGTGAAACCGTTAAGAGAGCCGCGTCTGCCGCAGACGCTCCTGCCGGGCCTCCCGGATGTTGATGATCGCCAGCAGCACCAGCACCGTCACGAACAGCAGGGTGGAGATGGCGTTGATTTCCGGGCTGACCCGCTTCTTGGTCATGCCGTAAATGGTCATGGCCAGGGTGGAGGCGGAAGAGCCGGCGGTGAAGTAGCTGATGACGAAATCGTCAATGCTCATAGTAAAGGCCGTCAGGGCGCCGGAGACGATACCGGGCTTGATTTCCGGCAGGATGACCTTCCAGAAGGCCTGCATCCAGGTGCAGCCCAAGTCCATGGCGGCATCCACCAGATTCTTGTCCATCTGCCGCAGCTTAGGGCCCACGGACAGAATGACATAGGGGATGTTGAAGGTGATGTGGGCGATCAGCAGCGTGCCGAAACCCATGGTCAGCCGGGTGGGGAGATGGAACAGGCCCAGGGAGTTGAACCAGGCGGCAAAGCTGCCCCAGCCGTTGAAGAAGGCCACGAACAGCAGGCACAGGCTGACACCGGTGACGATGTCCGCGTTCATCATGGGGATGTTGTTCACGGTCATCAACGGCTCCCGGACCTTGCGGCGCATGGCGAAAAAGCCGATGGCGGCAAAGGTGCCGGCGATGGTGGCGATCACAGTCGCCAGCAGAGACACCAGCAGTGTGGTATACACGCTCTGCATAATGAGCCGGTTGTTCAGCAGCTTGCCGTACCACTCCAGGGAAAAGCCCTGCCAGACGGCGTTGCTCTTGCCCGCGTTGAAGGAGAAGATGATGAGCAGGAAGATGGGGGCATAGAGGAAGATGAACACCAGGGCCATAAAAAGGCGGTTCAGAAAAGAATTGTTCTTGCTCACATCATCACCGCCTGTTCTTCACCTTCGCCGAAGCGGTTCATGACCACCATGCAGATGACCACAATGATCATCATGACCAGAGAGATGGCCGCGCCCAACTGGGGGTTATATGCGCCGCCCAGGAATTGCTGCTCAATGAGGTCGCCCAGCAGCAGCTCCGTGCCGCCGCCCAGCATTTTGCTGATGGCGAAAGTGGACACGGAGGGCACGAATACCATGGTGATGCCGGACAGCACGCCGGGCAGAGACAAGGGCAGGATGACCCGCCGGAACACATTCACACTGTTGGCGCCAAGGTCCCGGGCCGCTTCAATCAGACTGTTGTCCATCTTCACGATGACGGAATAGATGGGCAGGATCATGAAGGGCAGGTAGTTATACACCATGCCCAGCACCACAGCACCCTGGGTGTTGATCATACGGAAGAACTGCAGGTCCGTGCCGAAGATGCTGTTGTAGAGGGCAATCAGGCCGATCTTCTGGAACAGCTGGTTCAAAAGACCGTTGTTCTCCAGGATAGACATCCAAGAGTAGGTCCGCAGCAGGAAGTTCATCCACATGGGCAGCATGATGAGCACCATGGCGATGCGCTGGAACCGGGGGCCCTCCTTGCTCATGATATAGGACACGGGGTAACCGATAGCTAAGCAGATGATCGTGGCGATGATAGCCAGCTTGAAGGAGCGGGTAAACACCACGGCATAGGTGCCCATTTTGGCGAAGTTGGACAGGGTGAAGCCGCCGTCGGCGGAGGAGAAGGCGTAGATGACCACCATGATGATGGGGGCTACCACGAACAGCGCCATCCAGATCACATAGGGGATGGTGAGGCGGGAGAGCTTATTCTTCATCCCCGCTCTCCTCTTCGTCCGGCGCCAGACTGGCATCGTCCAGTTCGTCGTATTCCTCGGAGAAGGAGGAGTAGTCGCCGAACATGCCGGAGTACTGGCTCTTCTTCATGATGTGGATGCCGTCGGGGTCGATCTTGATGCCGATACGGGAGCCGACAGGGGAGTGGTCCGTGGTCTGAATGAGCCACTTGAAGCCCTTGAAGTCCACGATGATGTCGTACTGCATGCCCTTGAAGGTCACATTGGTGACGGTGCCCACCAACTGGCCCTGCTCCACGGGGACGATATCAATGTCCTCGGGGCGGATGACCACGTCCACCGGCTCGTTCTCGGCGAAGCCGCCGTCCAGACAGGGGAACTCCCGGCCGTACATCTTCACGCACTTGTCCCGGAGCATAACGCCGTCAATGATGTTGGACTCGCCGATGAAGTCCGCCACAAAGGCGTTCTTCGGTTCGTTATAGATGTCCTCAGGGGTGCCGATCTGCTGGATGGTGCCCTTGTCCATGACCACGATGGTGTCGGACATGGTCAGGGCCTCCTCCTGGTCGTGGGTGACGTAGATGAAGGTGATGCCCACCTGCTGCTGGATGCGCTTCAGTTCGATCTGCATATCCTTGCGCAGCTTCAGGTCCAGGGCTGCCAGAGGCTCGTCCAGCAGCAGGACCTTGGGCCGGTTCACCAGTGCGCGGGCAATGGCTACCCGCTGCTGCTGGCCGCCGGAGAGAGCGTCGGGCTTGCGGTGCTCAAAGCCCTTGAGGCTGATGACCTCCAGCATCTCCATGACCCGCTCCCGGATTTCCTCCTCGGGGATCTTCACCATGCGCTTGCCGGTGGGGTCGTTGGGGTCGGGACGTTTCTGCATCCGCAGGCCGAAAGCGATGTTCTCAAACACGTTCAGGTGGGGGAACAGCGCGTACTTCTGAAAGACGGTATTGATCTGCCGCTTATAGGGCGGAACGTCATTAATCCTCACACCGTCAAAGAGGACGTCTCCGCTCGTCGGGGTCGCGAAGCCGCCAATAATCCGCAGTGTGGTGGTTTTACCGCACCCACTGGGCCCTAGCAGTGTGAGGAATTCTTTGTCATTAAAATACAGATTTAAGTGATCGAGAACCAGCTCGTCGTCGAAGGCCATGCAGACATCCCGCAGGCGGATCAACTCTTTGGACATGTATCCTCCCCCATTTCGTGTGTTATTTCTGTAAAATGATGCGCCTCTTTTCTCTGTTGAGGGGGAACCTTTCTCGTCGAAATTCAGCAATTTGAACTATATAGGAAGTACCCCCAAATGTCAAGGGAATTACCCTTTTTTCTAAAGGGAAAAATATTTCTCCCGGAAGGGGACGTTTTCCACAGTGAAAGTCTTGCCCCGCAGGTAGTTCAGCATTCCCGCGTCGGTGGGAAAATCGAAGTGCAGCTTGTAGGAATAGAGGGCCTGGCGGGTCTCGTGATACTGCTTGTTTACGGAGCCTTTTCCGTACTTGCCGTCTCCCAACAGAGGACAGCCGATCTCCGCCAAGGAGACGCGAATCTGGTGGGTCCTCCCGGTGAGCAGGCGGCACTCCACCAAAGACAATTCTCCCCGGTTTTCCAGGGTTTTATAGAGGGTGACGGCGGTCTTGCCGCCAGGGATGGGCTTATGATAGAAGGACACCAGCTTTTTGGCCTCGTCCTTCAGCAAAAAGCCCTCAATTTTTCCCTCCGCGGGCCGGGGATGGCCCACTGTGACGCAGAGGTAGGATTTTTCCAGCTCGTGGTCCCTGATTTTTTCGTTGATGATGCGCAGTGTCTCAGCGTTTTTTGCGGCGATGACGATGCCGCCGGTGTTCCGGTCGATGCGGTTGCACAGGGCGGGGGTGAAGGCGTTTTCCCACTTGGGATTCCACTCTTTTTTCTGGTACAGGTATGCCTGGATATGGTTGATGAGGGTGTTGACCTTCTCCGTCTCGTCGGCGTGGACCACCATGCCGGGACGCTTGTCCACCAGGAGCAGGTTCTCGTCCTCGTAGACGATGTTCAGGACGGGCTTGAACACCGTGAGAAACAGATTTTCCTCATTGGGCTTGTCAAAGAACTCATCGTTGATATATAATTGAAGAATATCGCCCACTGCGAGACGGGCGTCCCGCTTGGAGCCTTTCCCGTTGACCTTGATGCGCTTCAGGCGGATATATTTCTGCAGCAGGGCAGGGGGCAGCAGGGGCAGGTTCTTGGACACGAAACGGTCCAGCCGCTGCCCGGCGTCATTTTTCCCAATGGTGAATTCCCGCATGATGTCCCCTCCTGTGGGTGTTTTGCATTATCATACCCGTTTACCGGCGGGTTGTAAAGGCCGGAATTTTTTCACTTGATTAGGAGAAGCTGTTATGGATCAGGAAAAGCGACCGAGAGGCAATGTGAATTATGTCTGGGTCCTGGCAGGGGGATACCTTGTGTATACAGCCGTCCAGCTGTTTATTGGCGCGGCGAAAGGCGAGACGAATTATCCTGCCCTGGGTATCATCGGCGGAGTAGTGTTTGTGATTGCCGGCGGTCTCATGCTTTGGCGGGAGTGGAAGGCTTACAAGTTTGCTGTGGACCACAAGGACGACCCGACCACCTGGAGCGACGAGCCGGAGGCGGAGAACAATGGCGAAGACGAGTGAGCTTTGTGCCGCCGTGTGGGAGGCACCGGACTGGCTGCCCAGGTTCCGGCGCCAAGAGTATCCCCAGGCATTTCAGGAATACCAAAAGCGCTTTGCTCCGTTGTACGCCCAGGCGGTGGAGGAGACGGAAGGCGACCTGACCGCACTGGAGGGTCTGGCCAACGATATTTTGGACGAACTGGAGGCCGGCTGGAAGCGCCGCCGCTTCTGGAACCGCACGGCTGTCAGGGTGGAGGAAAAGCAGGTCATCGTCAGCTATCTCTCACCGATGCTGTTGGAACTGCCGGACCCGCTGTGCGGGCGGTTGGCGGGGATGCTCCGCCAGGGCTGGGCGGACCGCTGGCCCAAGGATGCTTACCAGATCACGACCTTTGAGGTGCTGCAAAAAGGCTTCCGTAACAGCATTCTGGGAATTGAACTGCCTGATAAATTTCTGGACCCGACCAGGGACCGCTAAAAAAATCACAGGATTTTGAAAAAACTGTTTGACAAGTGCTTGTGTATCCCTTATAATACTAACCGTGTCATTGCGAGGTAGCTTATGCTTTTGAACGTAAAACCCATTTTGCACACCCCTGGAAAGCGGCTGGATTTCCAGTTTGAACTGGATCTTTCCGATATGGAGTTTTCCGGCCGGTATCCCATCAGCCGTCCGGTGGCTGTCAGCGGCGAGGTCCGCAACACCGCCGGTATTCTGGAACTGACGCTGAATGCCAAGAGTACGCTGGACGCTGTGTGTGACCGCTGCGGAAAGGCATTTGCGCAGGAGAAGGATGTGCCCTTTGCCTGTATGCTGGCGGAAGAACTCCAGAACGAGGAAAACGATGAGATCGTGCTTCTGGAGGACGGTATGGTGGATGTGGGCGATTTGGCCCGCACAGCGTTCATCCTCGACATGGACACAAAAACATTGTGTTCAGAAGATTGTAAGGGACTTTGCCCCCGGTGCGGCGCCAATTTGAACCTCGGCCCCTGCTCCTGCAAAAAGGAGACCGATCCCCGGTTGGCGGTCCTGGCCAAGCTTTTGAAAAAATAAAGTAATCATAAGGACGGGTCAGTTCCTGGCCTTTGAAAGATCAAGGAGGTGTCACAATGGCAGTACCTAAGGGAAAAGTATCCAAAGCAAGACGCGACAAGCGCCGCAGCTCCGTTTGGAAGCTGGAGGCTCCCGGTCTCGTTGCTTGCCCCAAATGCGGTGCGCTGCACCTGCCTCACAGAATGTGCCAGGAGTGCGGTACTTACAATGGCCGCGAGGTCAAGGTTGTCAAGTCCGTCGTCGCAAAATAAGGAAGCGTGCTTTAGGAGGGAAGAGGATTCTTCCCTCCTTACTTTTTGTCTTGCTAACCTGCCTGTTGGCGGGTATAATATATTTGTTGAATTATAAAATCAAGAAAGGAAGTGAGAGCCGATGAAACCCATCGTTGCCATCGTGGGCCGCCCCAATGTGGGCAAGTCCATGCTGTTCAATAAGCTGATCGGCAAACGGCTTTCCATCGTGGAGGATACCCCCGGCGTGACCCGGGACCGCATTTACGGAGAGACGGACTGGAACGGCCGGAAGTTTACCCTGATCGACACCGGCGGCATCGAGCCCCAGACTGACAACCAGATCCTGGAGTTCATGCGGGACCAGGCCCAGATCGCCATTGACAACGCCAATGTCATCGTGTTCCTGACGGATATTAAGACGGGCCTCACCGCCTCCGACCACGAAGTTGCCAATATGCTGTTGCGCAGCGGCAAGCCTATCGTGCTGGCGGTGAATAAAATGGACTCCACCGGAACCGTAGACCCGGATTTCTACGAGTTCTATAATCTGGGCTTGGGCGACCCCATCGCCGTCTCCGCCGTCCACGGCCACGGCACCGGCGACCTGCTGGACGCCTGCGTCCAGTATTTCCCGCCGGAGGACGAGGAGGAAGAGGAGGACGACGCCATCAAGGTGGCCGTTATCGGCAAGCCCAACGCGGGCAAATCCTCCCTGGTGAACAAGATCCTGGGAGAGGAGCGGGTGATCGTCTCCAATGTGGCGGGCACCACCCGAGACGCCATCGACTCCCGCTTTACCAACGACAAGGGCAGCTTTGTGTTCATCGACACCGCCGGCATCCGCAAGAAGTCCAAGGTGGAGGAGGACATCGAGAAGTACAGCGTCCTACGGGCCACCATGGCGATCGAGCGGGCGGATGTGTGCCTCATTATGATCGACGCCACCGAGGGCGTCACGGAGCAGGACACCAAGGTGGCGGGCATGGCCCATGAGGCGGGCAAGGCCAGCATCATCGTCATCAACAAGTGGGACCTGGTGGAAAAGGACGACAAGACTATGGACAAGATGCGGGAGAAGGTCCGGCAGGACCTGGCCTTCATGACCTACGCCCCCATCCTGTTCATCTCCGCCAAGACCGGCCAGCGGGTGGATAAACTGTTCGACATGATCGACTATGTGTCCAACCAGGCCAGCGTCCGTATCACCACGGGTATGCTGAACAACGTCCTGGCGGACGCTCAGACCCGTGTCCAGCCGCCCTCCGACAAGGGCCGGCGGCTGAAAATTTATTATATGACCCAGGTTGGCGTCCGGCCGCCTCATTTTGTCATTTTCTGCAACGATTCCCGGCTGTTCCACTTCTCCTACCGGCGGTATCTGGAAAACTGCATCCGCAATACCTTTGGCCTGGAGGGCACGCCTGTTGTGCTGTCCATCCGGCAGAAGGGCGATAAGGAGGAGTGAGGGATGCTAACCGAAATTTGGGCGGATCTTATGCAGACTTTTGTGCTGGCTGCGGTCATTGTGGCGGTTGAGGCCTACTTCTGCGGCTGTTTTAACGGTGCGGTCATCGTTTCCAAATATATTTTACGGGACGATGTGCGGAACCACGGCAGCGGCAACGCGGGGCTGACGAATTTCTACAGGACTTTTGGCGGTCCACTGACTGCGGTGGTTATTCTGACTGATGTGCTGAAAGCCGTTGTCGCTATCTGGATAGGAATCTTCGTGATAGAATCTTTTTTCACGAATGAACCCACGCTGACGATAACCGCAGTAAAATACTGGGCCGGCCTGTTCTGCCTGCTGGGCCATATGTTTCCCTGCATGTTCCACTTCAAGGGTGGCAAGGGCATCCTCTCCGGCGGCACCATCGCCATTATGATCGACTGGCGCATTGCATTAGTGGTCTGGGGCGGGTTCCTGATTTTGACCGTCCTGACCCGGTACGTATCCCTGGGTTCCCTGTGGGCCGGGGCCAGCTTCCCGTTTATCTCCTGGTACTGCTATCCTGACCCTGTTATCGTCGTTTTGGCCTTTGCCTGCGGCGGACTGGTGGTCTGGCAGCACCGGGCCAACATCAAGCGCCTTTTGAGCGGCACGGAAAACAAATTCAGCTTCCATCGTAAGAAATAGGAGGAACGGCCATGAAAGCAGTGGTGTTAGGCAGCGGCGGCTGGGGCACGGCCCTGAGCCAGGTCCTCTGCGATAACGGTCACGACACATACCTCTGGTCCCACAGTCCGGATAAGGCTGCCCGGATGGCTGAGACACGGGAAAATCCGCTGTTAAAGGGCGTCCATCTGCCGGACAGCCTGCACATCACCAGCGACCTCTCCTGTCTGGAGGGGGCGGATATGGTGGTGTCCGCACCGCCGTCCTTCGCCGTCCGTGAGACAGGAAAGAAGATGGCTCCTTACCTGCGGCCGGACAGCGTCCTGGTGACGGTTTCCAAAGGCATCGAGCGGGACACGAACCTGCGCATGAGCCAGGTCTTGCAAGAAGTGACGGGAAATATCTGTAAAGTAGTTGCACTTTCCGGCCCGTCTCACGCAGAGGAAGTAGGGATTCGGATGCCCACCGGCTGCGTGTCCGCCTGCCCGGACCGGATGGCGGCCCGGGCGGTCCAGGATGCCTTTATGAACGATTACTTCCGCATCTATACCAGCTACGATATCATTGGCGTGGAGCTGGCGGCGGCGTTGAAAAACGTGGTAGCCCTGAGCTGCGGCATCTGTACCGGCCTGGGGCTTCAGGACAATACTAAGGCGCTGCTGATGACCCGGGCCATGGCGGAGCTGACCCGTTTGGGGGAACAGCTTGGCGGAACCCGCCGTACCTTCGGCGGGCTGGCGGGTATGGGAGACTTGATCGTCACCTGCACTTCCATGCACTCCCGGAACAACCGGGCGGGCATTCTCATCGGCCAGGGTAAAACGGCTCGGCAGGCTATGGAGGAGGTCGGCGCTGTGGTGGAGGGCTACTATGCCGCCGAGAGTATCTACCAGCTTGCCCAGCGGGAGGGCGTGGATATGCCTATCTGCCGCTGTGCCTACGAGGTTCTGTACCAGGGCAAGGAAGTCCGGGATGTGGTGACGGAACTGATGTCCCGCGCCAAGAAGGACGAGCTTTTGGAGACGACCTGGATGTAATAAAAAACCTGACAGCGGAATGATTTCCGCTGTCAGGTTTTTTTGATGGAAAGAGGGTTGACTTGGCCATATGGCTGGATTATGATTATATAGACCAGTCATTATAATTTGGAGATGAGACAATTAAAATGGAGCAGCCGGCTAAAAATAGAATCCTGATAACAGCCGCCAGGCTGTTTCAACAGCAGGGGTATCATGCCACCGGCCTCAATCAGATCGTTGTGGAAAGCGGTACGCCGAAGGGCTCGCTGTATTATTATTATCCGGGCGGCAAGGAAGAACTGGCTATCGCGGCCATCGGCTTGATCCGCGATGAGATCAGGGAACGGATCAGCCGTTTTCTGGCAGGGATTGATGGTCCCGCAGAAGCGATCCAATCGCTGATACGGGAAATGGCCAAGGAATTCGACAAGCCGGAGTATATCATCCACTGTACCGTGAGCCTGATGACACTGGAGGTCTCTTTGCTCAGCGAACCGTTGCGTCTGGCCTGCATGGAATGTGTGGAAGCCTGGGAGCGCGCCTTCGCGGAAAAACTGGAGCAGAGCGGTTGCGAGGCGGAGCATTCCCGGAAGTTGGGAATCATGATACAGAGTATGATCGACGGAGCGATGATCTCCTCTTTGGGAAAAAGAAATATGGAGCCGCTGCTCTATGTGGCGGAACAGATCCCACTTTTGCTGCATGGAGGTGCTTGAATATGCGAGTCTCGGAATACGATGCTTTTGGCCCCTGGATATATGAGATCGATGAAGACCATCCGCTGCCGCCGCTGTTCGTTCCACGGGTGGAACACCCGGGGAACTACCGGATGTTATTTAAGATCCCCCGGGACATCGAGCGGCGGAAGGCCACGCCTGACATGGATTTGTATGACTATGTGGTAGGTGTGGATAACAGCGGGATTCGAGTTTGGAGCCGCCGGGAGAAAACGGTGGAGACTGCGTATCTGCCTTTCCGGGAGATCGGCGGTATCCGCCTGTACCAGTGGCTCCTGAAAGGTGTTTGCTCCATTTATGGCGGGGAGAAGACTGTGACACTGCCTTATAATACTGTCTCTGCCGATGCCTTTTGGAAGCTGCTGGACACGGTCCGGCAGACCTGGCCTCAGGAAGATACGGCTCCCCGTGGCCTTGAAAGAGACGCGGGACTGGTGGAGGAGCAGGTGGACATCTGGCTCTATAATCAGCTCCGGGATTTGCGGGACCGGGGGATTCCGTTTAACGCCGATGCCTATCAGCCCTATCACAGCGCTTTTCGGACAGGCCGCCGCTTCCCCTGGACGAAAGCGGAGGAATTTGCCGGAACACTATACTTACATAATGAACGGGAACTCCTGCTTCTGCGTAGCGGCAAACCGGAGAAGAAGGGGGAGCAGAAGTACAGTGCGGAGTTCACAGCGATTCCCTGGACGGCCTTAAAGAGCGTGTCTCTGGAAAAGAGCGGCTGCTATGAGGGGACTCTGATCGCCGCGTTCCAGCTTCCGGGAGCCACGCTCCGGACGGAGTCGGACCCCGGTGCCGTCGGCGTAGTCCGGTATCTGAGCTCCTTGGCGGACAATATTTCTTTACATCCCTGAACATCAAATAGCCGGGAGCGGATACACCGCTCCCGGCTTTCCTAGAAAAAGAAATCCCGGACCGAAGTCCGGGATTTTTGTTTGTCCAACCTTAGATCGCTCTGGTGACCTTACCGGAACGCATACACCGGGTACAAACATACACATGGCGGGGGGAACCGTTGACGATCGCCTTCACACGCTTCACATTGGGCTTCCAGGAACGATTGGAACGCCGATGAGAGTGAGAAACCTGAATACCGAAGGTCACGCCCTTGTCGCAGAACTCGCACTTTGCCATCCGTTGCACCTCCTTGCTGTTGCGTACTTCCATGCCGACTTTCATAGGCACGTCTGATATAATAACAGATTGATTCTAAAAATGCAAGAAGAATTTTCAAAAAAATCGAAGAAATTTTCTTTTTTTGCTATGGCGGAAAATGGGGAAGGTGTTGCGGAAGATGGGAAATTCATATATAATAAAAGTTAAATTTGAATGACCTGTTTTGGCCCCTGTAGCCGGGTGTTTCAAAAGTTGAGGAAGATGAGCGCGGGCAGGCACCGTGCGGGAAAGGTGAGGGAAGTACGATGAGCGAAGGCGGACTGAAGATCACAGAATTTGTTAAGACATTTGATTTGGAGGTACTGAACGAGGGGAGCAACTATGAAAACTCCAAGTTGACGATTACCGACGTCAACCGCCCCGGCCTCCAGTTCCACGATTTCTACGACTACTTTGAACCCCGGCGGTTACAGGTTATCGGCAAGGCTGAGGTCACGTATCTGGGGAGCCTGACACCGGAGCAGCGCCGCAAGTGTTTCGATGATCTGTTTCAATACGATATCCCCGCGCTGGTCATTTCTCGGGGGTTGGACTGCTTCCCGGAGTGTCTGGAGAGCGCCCGGGAGCACGAGAGGACGCTGCTGCGTACTCAGGAGACTACGGTGGACTTTACCAGCCACACCATTGAGCATCTCAACCGGGTGCTGGCGCCCTGTGTGACCCGTCACGGTGTTCTGCTGGATATCTACGGCGAGGGCGTCATGATCACCGGCGATTCCGGCGTGGGCAAGAGCGAAGCGGCTATTGAGCTGATCATGCGGGGCCACCGTCTGGTGGCGGATGACGCTGTGGAGCTGCGGCGTATTTCCAACCAGCTCATCGGTACCGCCCCGGAGGTCATCCGGCACTATATCGAGCTGCGGGGCATCGGCGTCATCGACGTGCGGCAGCTCTTTGGAATGCGGGCCATCAAGGTGGAGTCTCAGCTGGACCTGGTGGTAAACTTCGAGCAGTGGGACCAGACAAAGTTCTATGACCGGCTGGGCATCGAGGATCACTTTACGGATATTCTGGATGTGCAGGTCCCCATCGTTACAATCCCTGTTCGTCCCGGGCGGAACCTGGCCAGTATTGTGGAAGTGGCCACCATGAACAACCGGCATCGGAAATTTGGCTATAATGCGGCTCAGGAGCTTGCCCGGCGGGTGGACCTGCGGGCCGACCTTGGCAGCGGTAAGATTTGACGGAGGTAGAATATGTATATTGGTATCGATGTGGGCGGCACCAATCTGAAGGCCGGCTTGGTGGACGAAACTGGAAAGATTTTGGCAGTGGAGCGGACACCCCTGGATTTCCAGGGACCGGAGAGCTTCGCAGCTACGCTTGCGTCCCTGGCAAAGGCAGTCATGGCTACCGGCGGTGTGACGGAAAAGGCCGTGGAATATGTGGGCGCCGGTATCCCCGGCGCCGTCAGCGGCGGTGAAATTCTGTACACCGCCAATATCCCCATGAAGAATGTGCCGCTGGAAAAGCTGTTCCGGCAGCATCTGGACCTGCCTGTGTTGCTGGGCAACGATGCGGACTGCGCCGCTGTGGGCGAGTGGAGCTGCGGCGTGGGCCAGGGCACGAAGCATTTTATCGTTGTTACGCTGGGCACCGGCGTGGGCGGAGGTATCATCCTGAACGGGAAACTGCACACCGGAATGGGTGCCGGCGGCGAGGTGGGCCACATTGTCATCAAACAGGATGGTGTACCCTGCAACTGCGGCCGCCGGGGCTGCTGGGAGGCCTACGCCTCCGCCACCGGCCTGATCCGTCAGGTGCGGGAGGCCATGGAGGCCCATCCTGACAGCCTGCTCCACCAGGTGGCCGCGGAAAACGGCGCTGTGGATGGCCGAACGGCTTTCCAGGCGGCGGAGATGGGCGACGAGACTGCCCTGGCGGTATGCCGGGCCTATGCCGGATACCTGGCTGCCGGTCTGACGGACCTGGTGAATATCCTGCACCCGGAGGCTGTGGCCCTGGGCGGCGGTGTTGCCGCCGCACCGGAGCATCTGCTGCTGGATCCTGTGCGGGAGATCGTGGCCCGGGAGTGCTATGCCCGCCATGTGGATAAGGTGCCCCGCATCCTCCGGGCCGAGCTGGGCAACGACGCCGGTATCATCGGCGCGGCTATGCTGGGCCGGGCAATCTGATTTTTCTGGGAGGTCTTTCCATGGCTTGGGAGACACAGCTTGATAAATGGGTATCGGAGTATCTGCCGGACCTGAAGGTCGCACATGACGAGCCTATGAGCCGCCATACCTCCTTCCGGGTGGGCGGCCCCGCAAAGCGGATGGCATTCCCTACCAGCGGCGAGCAGGTCGTGCTGCTGCTGGACTACGCCCGGGCGTGCGGGGCCCGGCCCCTTGTCATCGGCAACGGTACGAACCTTCTGGCCCCGGACGCGGGTCTGGACCGGCTGGTCATCGATACCTCAGTGGGCCTGAACCGGCTGGAGGAAGGAGATGAACCGGGTACTCTGACGGCGGAAGCGGGAGTATCTCTGGCACGATTGGCGGATTTCGCTTGCAAGCAGGGCTTGTCAGGCCTGGAATTTGCCCACGGCATCCCCGGCACGGTGGGCGGAGCGGTGTGCATGAACGCCGGCGCCTACGATGGGGAGATGAAGCAGGTCATCGAAAGTGTGACCGTCCTGTTCCCGAAGGAGGGCATCAGGACGCTTTCCTGCGGGGAGATGGATTTTTCTTACCGCCACAGCCTGCTGTCTGACCATCCGGACGCGGTGGTACTGCGGGCATCGTTTCGACTGATTTCCGGTGACCAGGAGGACATTCGAGAGAAGATGCGGGAGCTGATGGCCCGTCGCAAGGCCAGCCAGCCTCTGGAGTATCCCAGCGCAGGCAGCACTTTCAAACGGCCCACAGGCTATTTTGCTGGGACGCTTATTGACCAGTGCGGATTAAAGGGACTGACCGTGGGCGGTGCCCAGGTCAGCGAGAAACACGCGGGTTTCGTCATCAATACCGGCGCCGCCACGGCGGCAGATGTTCTGGAGGTCATTCGCCAGGTACAGGACCATGTGTTTGCGGAAAAGGGCGTCCGGCTGGAGCCAGAGGTCCGTATCATCGACTGAGTGAAAGAAGGCGTCCCTATGGATATCCTCATCATTTCCGGACTCTCCGGCGCTGGCAAGAGCAAGGCGGCCTCTTATCTGGAGGATATGGGCTTTTATATCGTGGACAATATGCCCGCCGCCATGATCTTGAAATTCGCGGAATTCTGTGCGGGCGGCAATGGCCGGTACGACCGTGTCGCCCTGGTCTACGATGTGCGGACGGCCAGCTCCTTTACGGAGCTGTTCGACGTGCTGGATAAGCTGCGGGCCATGGAGGGTGCCTGCCGGATGCTGTTCCTGGAGGCAGAGCCGGAGGTCATCATCAAGCGGTATAAAGAGACCCGCCGCCGCCATCCCCTGGCGGACCAGGCGGACTCTCTGGAGGAGGCCGTCCGCCGGGAGCGGGAGCTGATGCAGCCGGTGCGGGAGCGTGCGGACCATGTCATCGATACCTCTCACACCTCCACTGCACAGCTTCGGGGCGAATTGCTGAGGCTGTTTGGAGACCCGGAAGAGAAAGGCGGCATGACCGTCAGCGTTACCTCCTTCGGCTTTAAATACGGCCTGCCTCTGGAGGCGGACCTGGTTTTTGATGTGCGCTTCATGCCCAATCCCTTTTACATTGAAGAATTGCGCCCCCAGACCGGTCTGGATCAGGCGGTCAGCGACTACGTGTTTTCCTTTCAGCAGACCCAGGGCTACCTGAAGCGGCTGGAGGACTTGTTGTCCTTTTCTTTGCCGCTGTATGCGGAGGAGGGAAAGACCACGCTGGTCATCGCCGTGGGCTGCACGGGAGGCCACCACCGCTCTGTGGCGGTGACTCACGCCCTGGCGGAGTTTATCAGCGGTCAGGGCTATCAGGTGACGGAGAACCACCGGGACATGAACCGGGGAGGCTGAATGATGGAAAAGCGTACCAGTAGGGCCAGGGGGCCGAGAGTTGCCGTGATCGGCGGCGGACACGGCCTTTCCAATATGCTGCGGGGACTGAAACGGTATACGGAAAATATCTCCGCCATCGTCACGGTGGCGGATGACGGCGGCGGCAGCGGGATGCTGCGGCAGGACCTGGGGATGCCCCCACCGGGGGACATCCGCAACTGCTTGGAGGCTCTGGCCAACACGGAGCCGCTGATGAGTGAACTGATGCATTACCGGTTTACAGAGGGGTCGCTGGCGGGACAGAGCTTTGGCAATCTGTTCCTGGCGGCCCTCAATGGTATTTCGCCGTCTTTCGATACGGCTGTGAGCCGCATGAGCCAGGTCCTGGCCATTACAGGCCGGGTGCTGCCGGTGACCACGGCGGATGTGCAGCTGGAAGCGGAATTCGAGAACGGTGCGTCGGTGATCGGGGAATCCAAGATTTTTTACTGTAAGAAAAAAGAGGACTGCCGTATTACCAAGGTGCGGCTCATTCCGGAACGTCCAAGAGCGCTTCCTGAGGCGGTGGAGGCCATCCGGGAGGCTGATATGATCATCCTGGGGCCGGGAAGCCTGTACACCAGCATTATCCCCAACCTACTGGTGGACGGCATCGTGGAGGCCATCCAGCAGTCAGACGCGCTCAAGGTGTATGTCGCCAACGTGATGACCCAGGAGGGAGAGACGGAGGGCTATACCGCCTCCGACCACATTGCGGCCATCTTCCAGCACTCGGCGCCGGGGCTGTTCGACCTGTGTCTGACCAATTCCTGGCCGATTCCGGAGGATGTGGCTGCCCGCTACGCACAAGAAGGGGCGGAGCCCCTGCGGTACGACGCCGGGCGCTGCGCTGCCCTGGGTGTGGAGCTGGTGAGCCGGCCCATTGCGACGGTTGAAAACGGCTATGTCCGCCACCAATCCGAGAATCTCGCCAGGGAGCTGATACAACTCCATGCCGAGCGGAGCGTCCGCATCGCGGGAGAGGGCAAGGACAGCTACCGCATCGAGCGGAAAGTGTGAAGAAAGGGAACTATGTCTTTTTCATTCGATACAAAAAACGAATTGTGCAAGCTGCCGGTGCAAAAGCTGTGCTGCGCCCGGGCGGAGGCTTACGGTATTTTGCTCTACTGCAATACCTTCAGCTCCACTGAGGTCCGCATTATTACGGAGAACCCTAATTTTGCGGCGCGGCTGCCCAAGCTGTTCCACCGGGCTTTCGGCCTGCGGTTCGACCGCCAGCCGGAGCCGGACCAGCCGGGGAAGATGGTGTTCCAAATCACGGAGCAGAAGAAGCTGGACCACATCACGAACCTGCTGGGCTACGACCCACGGCAGAACATGGTGCTGCATATCAACTTCGCCATGCTGGAGGAGGAATGCTGCCGGGCGTCCTTCCTGCGGGGGATTTTTTTCGCCGGAGGCAGTGTTACAGACCCGCTGAAGCGCTATCACCTGGAGTTGACGACCTCCCACGCCCAGGTCAGCCGGGAACTGGATGTGCTGTTGCGGGAATGCGGCTATCCGCCTAAATGTGTATCCAGGAACGGCAGCTTTGTGACGTATTTCAAGCAGAGCGACCAGATCGAGGACTTTCTCACCCTGATCGGTGCCCCGGTGGCGGCCATGAATTTGATGAGCGCCAAGATGGAAAAGGACCTGCGGAACAGCGTGAACCGGCGGCTGAACTGCGACAGCGCCAATCTGGACAAGGCTGTCCTGGCTGCTCAGGAGCAGATGGAAGCCATCCGCGCCCTTCAGACGACGGGATTGCTGGAGCAGCTCCCGGACAAGCTCCAGATGACAGCGGCGCTGCGGCTGGAGAATCCGGAATTGACCCTTAGCGAGCTGGCGGAGGAATTTGACCCGCCGGTGAGCAAATCCTGCCTGAACCACCGGCTGCGGAAGCTGTCGGAACTGGCAAAAACTGTGAAGTGATGTACCCTTACATATTAGAAAAACAAAGGAGATAGCGTATGAATCGCTTTGAAAGAGCCAACGCCTACCATAAAAAGGGCTTCAACTGCTGCCAGAGCGTGCTGGCGGCGTTTTCCGATCTGACGGGTCTTTCCGAGCAGGCCAGCTTTGACATTGGCGGCGGCTTTGGTGGCGGCGCGGGTACGGGAGAGCTGTGCGGCGCCATCAGCGGCGCGGTAATGACAATGGGGATGTTGACGCCTGTGGACCCCGCCGATCCGGTGGGCAGTAAGAAGCGGACCGTTTCCTTAAGCAAAGAGCTGCAGAAGCGGTTCTCTGAGAAGTTCGGCGCCCTGCGGTGCCGGGAGCTGCTGCAAAACAAGTTTACTCCCGATGATACGACTCCTGCCGCCAAAGCTATGGGTCTGACGGGCCATTGTGACATCATGATCGTTACCGCCGTGGAGATCGTGGAGGAAATGCTGGCGGAACGGAGCTGAACACGCCGTTTTCATTGCTTCCAGAATTCGAAAATTCAGGAGATGGGACTTCATGAAAAGGCTGAAAACAGACCCTATTTTGCACTGGCGATTACCAAAATCCGGTTTTATATCGGACTTGCACTGCTGGTGACAGGATGAGCTGTCAGCGGCTTGATGGATGATTCCAATATTCTGGGTATTCTTGCTGCTTGCGGGACTGTTTATGTGATTGCCAGCCTGGTCGTTGGCTGGTCCTATGTGAAGTGCTCCTACTGCGGAGAATCTTTAATGCTGAGCGGCCGCATCCCCAGCAGCCTTCCTGACTACTGCCCCCACTGCGGTGAGAAGCTGCAAACAATCTTTGAAAGGAACGAGTTTATGTCCTTCGTCCATTTACACGTCCATACCGAATACAGCCTGCTGGACGGCGCCTGCCGCATCAAGGACCTGCCCAAGGTCGTGAAGGACCTGGGACAGACTGCATGCGCCATCACAGACCACGGCGTCATGTATGGCGTCATCGATTTCTATCGGGCCTGTAAGGCGGAGGGCGTCAAGCCCATTATCGGCTGTGAGGTCTACGTCACCCCAAAGGGCCGCTCCCGGTTCGAGAAAATTCACGAGTTCGACGCTGAGAGCCGCCATCTGGTGCTGCTATGCGAGGACGAAGAGGGTTACCGCAACCTCTCCTACATGGTGTCCATGGCCTGGACGGAGGGTTTTTATATCAAGCCCCGCATTGATCTGGCTTTGCTGAAAGAACACAGCAAGGGGCTGATCGCTCTGTCCGCATGCCTGGCGGGAGAGATCCCCCGGATGCTGCGGAACGGGGAGTATGACAACGCAAAAAGCTATGCCCTGCAGATGCAGGACATCTTTGGGCCGGTCCACTTTTATCTGGAGCTCCAGGATCACGGCATCCGGGACCAGGCCATCGTAAACCAGAGCATCCTGCGGCTCCACCAGGAGACGGGCATCCCCATGGTGTGTACCAATGACGCACACTACCTCCGCAAGGAGGACGCCGAGGCCCACGATGTGCTGCTGTGCATCCAGACCGGCAAGACCATCGACGACGAGCACCGGATGCGCTACGAGCCCCGGAATTTCTATCTCCGCAGCGAGGCGGAAATGGCGGACCTGTTCGAGGACTATGAGGGCGCCATTGAAAACACCGAAAAAATCGCGGAGATGTGCAATCTGGAATTCACGTTCGGCAAGTATCACCTGCCGGAATTCCAGCTCCCTCCGGGTTATGACAGCTTTTCCTATCTGAAAAAGCTGTGTGACGAGGGATACCGGGAGCGGTACGGGGAGGACGACCAGTACCGGGGCCAGCTGAAATACGAGCAAGACATGATCGAGAAGATGGGCTTTACAGACTATTTTCTCATCGTTTCCGACTTCGTGCGCTACGCCAAGAGCGTGGGCATCCCCGTTGGCCCGGGCCGCGGTTCTGCCGCAGGGTCTATGGTCAGCTATTGTCTGCATATCACGGACATCGATCCCATGCAGTACAGTCTGTACTTCGAGCGCTTCCTGAATCCGGAGCGGGTGAGTATGCCCGATATTGACATGGACTTCGGCGATACCCGACGGGGCGAGGTGGTGGACTACGTTCGCCGGAAATATGGCGATGACCATGTGGCCCAGATCGTCACCTTCGGCACCATGGCCGCCCGGGGCGTCATCCGGGATGTGGGCCGGGTCATGAACATCCCCTACGCCGAGGTGGACCAGATCGCCAAGCAGGTGCCCAACACTTTGCATATCACCCTGGACGACGCCCTGCGGCTGAGCAAGCCCCTTTCCGACCTGTATGATACGAATGAACAGGTGAAAAAGCTCATTGACACCGCCCGGGCGCTGGAGGGAATGCCCCGCCATGCCTCCACCCACGCCGCCGGCGTGGTCATTACGAAGCGGCCGGTGTACGAATATGTCCCCCTGGCGAAGAACGATGAATCCGTGGTGTGCCAGTACGTTATGACCACCCTGGAGGAGTTGGGCCTGCTGAAAATGGACTTCCTGGGCTTGCGGAACCTGACGGTGCTGGATGACGCGGTGAAGATGCTCCAGGAGCACCAGCCGGACTTCCGGCTGGAGAATATCCCCGAGGACGACAAGGAGACCTTCGAGATGATCTCCCGGGGCCAGACCTCCGGCGTGTTCCAGATGGAATCCAGCGGCATGACCGGTGTGTGCGTGGGGCTGAAGCCCCAGAACATCGAGGACATCACCGCTATCATCGCCCTGTACCGCCCCGGCCCCATGGATTCCATTCCGCGGTTCATCGCCTGTAAGCAAAACCCCAAGCTCATCACCTACAAGCACCCGTCCCTGGAGCCAATTTTGTCCATCACCTACGGCTGCATTGTCTACCAGGAGCAGGTCATTCAGATCTTCCAGCAACTCGGCGGCTACTCCCTGGGCCAGGCGGACATGGTGCGCCGGGCCATTTCCAAAAAGAAGGCTGCCCAGATCCAAAAGGAAAAGGATGCGTTTATCCACGGTGACAAGGAGCGGGGGATTGCGGGCTGCGTGGCCAACGGAATCCCGGAAAAGACCGCCGAGGCCATCTATCAGGAAATTTACGATTTTGCCAACTACGCCTTCAACAAGGCTCATGCTGTATCCTACGCTGTGGTGGCCTATCAGACGGCGTACTTCAAGTGCCACTATACGAAGGAATATATGGCGGCGCTGCTGACCAGCGTGCTGGACAATTCCGACAAGGTAGCTGGCTATATCAACGAGTGCAAGGACTGCGGCATCGCCCTGCTGCCGCCGGACATCAACCGCTCTGAAGACCGGTTTACGGTGGAGGAGGACGGCATCCGCTTCGGCCTGGTGGCCATCAAGAATATCGGCCGGGGTTTCATCCAGGCGGTGATGCGGGAGCGGGAGAACGGGCCGTTTACGTCTCTCCACGATTTCTGCCGCCGTATGATGGGCAGCGATATGAATAAGCGGGCGGTGGAGAACCTTATCCGGGCGGGAGCCTTTGACTCCACCGGCGCCCGCCGGTCCCAGCTCATCAAGGTCTATGAGTCGGTGATGGATTCCATTGCCGCCCAGCAGCGGCAGAATCTGGAGGGGCAGATGGACTTCTTCTCCATGGCTGCCGGGACTGCTTCTGTGAGCGCTGTGAAGGAAACACCTTTGCCGGATATTCCGGAGTACACCGCCCAGGAACTGATGACCATGGAAAAGGAGACCACGGGTCTCTATCTCTCCGGACATCCCATGGATGCTTACCGGGACATCGTGCGGAAGCTGAACGCTCAGTCCATCGGTTCTATTCTGGAGGACTTCGCCCAGGAGGGCGGCCCGGTGCGGTTTGCGGACAACCAGCGCATCACCATCGCCGGTGTGGTGACCTCCAGCAAGACCAAAACCACCAAAAACAATAGCCTGATGGCCTATGTGACGGTGGAGGACGATACCGCAGCCATGGAACTGTTGTGCTTCTCCCGGGTGCTGGATACCTGTGGGGCCTATCTGCGGGAGAACCAGGCGGTGGTCATCAAAGGCCGTTTGTCGGTGCGGGACGAAAAGGCGCCCCAGATCATGTGCGATTCCGCCTATCCGCTGTCTACGGCGGAGGGCGGCCTGCCGCCGGTGCCGCAGCCCCAACCCAAGGGGGAGAAACTGGTACAGGGGAGCACGCTGTACCTGAAATTCCCCAGTATCGAAGACCCGGCGGTGCGGCACATGAAGCTGGTGTTCAATATGTTCCCCGGCACCACTCCAGTGAAAATGGTGATGGCGGATACCCAAAAGCGTTACGGTACCTCTGTTCTGCTCCATAAAGCGCTGGTAGAGGAAGCTCGAGAGACACTGGGAGCTGAAAATGTGGTCGTGAAATAAAAAGCGACTCGCATACTATGACGAACGCATAAAGAAAACAGCCGCTGATGCGGCTGTTTTCTTTATGCGTGTTTACTTGTCGTCATTCTCCATTAGCAGCTTCATGATCTGGCTGTAAATGCGCTCCGGCTCCTTTTGGAAACGGTCCGCCAGCAGCTTTGCGATGTCCTGTCGAACCGCCATCAGCTTCAGGTCCATAACGTTGCCCATGTCGTCGTCCAGGCTCATCCGCACGGTGAAAGTCCCATTGGAACGCTGGTCCACCGACGTTTTCACCTGATTCTTCCGCCGGAGCTTCCGGTTCCAGGCGGCCAGGTTTTTATCGCACCGCAACCGCACGGAGTAGGGGATGGAGGACTCGCAGATCTGGCTGTTCCGAAGGCCCTTGTCGGTGATGGCGTAGAGTCCCGCGTCGGACAGCGTCAGATGGCCGGTATTCACCAGGTCCCGCAGGCACTCGGAGAAGTCGAAGTAGCCCACGCCGTCGTCGCACATGGTCAGGTCCAGCATCGTATCAAAGGGGATAGGTTCAATGACCCGGGCGGCGATATAGAGAATGAGGAACTTGATCTCCAGCTTGTCGTGGATGAAACCGCGGCCTTCCATAAAGGACACCTCCAGATGTAGATTATTTTTCATTTTCATTATACCGCATTTGGTGGCAGTTTGTACAGAGTCAAATCGAAAAAGGGCGGTATCTGTCTTGACGGAGCCGACTGGCGCTGGTATCATATGGTTAATATTAGGAGAGGCGGCGGCTATATGAAAAAGCGGACCCTGGCGATGTTCCTGGCGACGATGATGCTTCTGTCCCTGGCAGGCTGCGGAAAAAAAGAGGAGCCTGTGGTCCCGGCGGCGGAGCCGGAGCCCATCGAAGAACCGACGCCTGCTCCTGAGCCGCAACCCGAACCGGAGCCGGAACCGGCTGGTCCGGCGGGTACGAACCCACTGACGGGCCTGCCTGTGGAGCCGGAGTATGAGAATGACCGCCCGGTGGCCGTTATGTTCAACAACCTGAAAGCGGCCCAGCCCCAGCTTGGCATCAGTCAGGCGGATATTATTTACGAAGTCCCCGCCGAGGGCGGCATCACCCGGATGTTAGGCGTGTTCCAGAGCCTGGAGGGCGTGGGGACCCTGGGCAGCATCCGCTCGTCCCGGCCCTATTACCTGGAGCTGGCACTGGGCCACGATGCCCTGTACGTCCACGCTGGCGGCAGCCCGGATGCCTACAAGGACATTCCCGCCTGGGGCGTGGACAATATGGACGGCGTCAACGGCGGCAGCGATGCTAAAATTTTCTGGCGGGAGGCGGAACGAAAGAAGACCATGGACTACGAGCATACCCTGGTGACCTCCGGCGAGAAGATCCAGGAGTATGTGGACGGTCATTTCCGCACGGAACATAAAGACGGCTATACCTATACCCAGGCGTTTGCCGAGGATGGCACTCCCGCCGGCGGCGCTCCGGCGGAGCATGTGACCTTGAAATTCTCCAATTATAAGACGGGTATCTTTGATTATGACGCTGCTTCCGGCAAGTATCTGGTCAGCCAGTACGGCAAGCCCTATACCGACGGAGCCCTGGATCAGCAGGTCAGAGCCACCAATGTGCTGGTGCTGGAGACTGCCATCAGCGAGATCGCCGGGGATACTTACGGCCGCCTCACGGTGAAGCTCACCGGCAGCGGCAGCGGCACCTATTTCTGCGGCGGTAAGTGTGTGCCCATCCAGTGGAGTAAGGCGGACCGCAACAGCCAGTTCGTCTACACGCTGCAGGACGGCGCCCCGCTGACCATGGGGAAAGGCACCAGCTATGTCTGTATCGTCAGTCCCAAGCGCAGTACTCTGACGTATGAATGATTGAATCTTACCGGCGGGCCAAAAGGCCCGCCGGTTTTTCACCTCCACGCCGGGCGCGCATACACTGGATTGAAAGCATCCTGCTTTCATCCAGTTACTTATTAGGAGGTATTGCAATGCCCGAGAAAGTCATGCCCGGTCCCATTGAGGACCCCAGCGGCATCCGAGAGGCGGTTTGCATCCATACCAGGAAAATTTATGATTCCTGCCGTGATAAAGACTGCATCGAGGACCTGCGCTTCTATCCGAAGATGCAGTATGTGGATGTCATCAACCGGGCGCTGTCCGTGAAGGGCGGCAGCGCCAAGCTGCTGCATGTGTATGTGGATGTGGAGCCCGTTAGCTTCAATCGGGGTTTCTACACCGTGGATATGCGCTTTTTCTACGCTGTGACCCTTCAGGCTTACCTGAGCTGCCCCGCGCCCGTCACTGTGGAGGGCCTGTGCGTGTTCGACAAGCGGGTCATTCTGTTCGGCAGCGAGGGGAACGCCAAAATCTTCTCCTCCGAGCTGCGTGTCGGCGAGCCGGACATCCAGATGATGCGCCGGGCCAACGCCCCCATCGCCGTGGTGGAGGCTGTGGACCCCATTGTTCTGGACGCCCGCATCATGGACTGCTGTGGCAAGCGGGACTGCGACTGCGACCTGTGCGAGGTGCCGTCCTTCGTCAACAGCTGCTTCGACGGCGAACTGTCCAGCGGCGACGACAGCCGCCGGGTGTACGTCACCCTGGGGCAGTTCTCCATCGTCCGGCTGGAGCGGGACACCCAGCTCCTGGTGCCGGTGTACGATTACTGTATGCCCGAAAAGGAGTGCTCCTGTGGGACCGGCGGCGGGGAGGACCCCTGTGGTATTTTCCGCAACATCGGTTTCCCGGTGGGAGAGTTCTTCCCGCCCAACACCGTGAAGCTGCCGGAGAACTACGAGGACGCCAAGTTCTGCTGTGCCAGCGGCAGGTAAATCAGCACAAAGACAGCCGGCCTGCGGGCCGGCTGTCTTTGTGCTCAAAGTGCTTCTTCAACGAAATGATGCAGGGCGGGACTGGCATCATCCATTCGCCAGACTGCCAGGATCTCTTCCGTTTCCTCGTCTCCCAGCAGGGGGAGGAAGGTCAGGTTGTCGGCGTTGGTCAGCTTGTCGGTACAATAGGCGGGAAGGATCGAGATGCCCTCCTCCGCTGCTACCATCATCAAAATACTCTCCACATCGTTGGAGCGCAGCAGAATGTTAGGCTGATACCCGGCCCTTTGGTACAGGGCCATGAAATGGGCGTCACCAAAGGAGGAGCCGGTGGCGGAGGGCGTCATGTATAAAATTGTTTCGTTTTTGAGCTCCTCCCGCCGCAGAGATGTCCGCTGGGCCAAGGGATGGCTGCTGTACAGGGCTACCGCCAGCCGGGCGTGCTCCACCAAACGGAACTCCACCTGAGTGTCCTGGCGGATATTCGTACTGTCCCAGGTAAAAATGATGTCATACTCCTTATTCATCAGTCCTGCTGCCAGCTCGTCGGTGTCGCAGCGGTAGCAGGTGAGGAGGATGTTGGGGTGGTCCCGGTGGAAGGCCCGGAGCTTGTCTGACAGCGTACTGCGCTCGTACCCCTTTGTATAGCCGATGCGCAGGGATCCCACCACGCCGGTGGAGGCGTCCTTGGCCCGGCTGACGGCGGTGTCCATCCGCACCAGAATAGCCTTGGCCTCTTTCAGGAATACGGCGCCAGCAGGTGTAAGGGATACAGGCCGGCTGTTGCGGTCCAGGAGCTGGACGCCCAGACTTTCCTCCAGCGCCCGCACCTGCTGGGTGACGGCGGTTTGGGAGAGGTAATATTGGGTGGCGGCCTTGGTGAAGCTCCGCTGCTCCGCTACCGCCACAAAGTATTTCAACTGGTTGATATTCATATACAGCCCCAAAATATAAGATTAACTTATTTTAACATGGAAAATCAGCGGTTGCAAGCTCTGCCCACCTATACTAGAATAACGAACGATGATTCGACGGAAGGATGATGCGCATGAAGATCATGGTGTATGAGGTCCGGGAGGACGAGCAGGCGGAGCTGGCGCGCCAGGCGGAGAAGCTGGGCGTTTCTCTGGAGATCAGCGGCGAGGTGCCCACGGTGGAAAACGCGGGGTTGGCAGAGGGCTGTCAGGGTGTTTCTATCCTGGGACAGGGAAAAGATCGACGGACCGCTGCTGGAGGCCTGGTACGGTCTGGGCGTGCGCTATCTCTCCACCCGGACGGTGGGCTATGACCACATTGACCTGGCTCACGCGAAAAAGCTGGGTATCCGGGTGTGCAGCGCCAGCTATGCCCCTAACGGTGTGGCAGATTTTGCCGTCATGCTGATTTTGATGTGCCTGCGTCATTATAAACAGGCCATGTGGCGGGGCCAGGTCAATGATTTTTCTCTGAACGGCCTTCAGGGCCGGGAAATGAAAGACCTGACCATCGGCGTTATCGGTACCGGGAAGATCGGCACCCAGGTCATTCGGAACTTGTCGGGCTTCGGCTGCCGCATCCTCGCCTATGACCTGCGGCGGAACCCGGCGGTGGAAGGCCTGGTAACTTACGTTGATTTTGACGCCCTGCTGGCCCGGGCGGACGTCATCACCCTCCATATGCCCCTGCTGGACAGCAACCGCCATATCATTGACCGGGAGAGTATTGCCAAAATGAAGGACGGCGTGGTCATCGTCAACTGCTCCCGGGGCGAGCTGGCGGACATCGAGGCGCTGGTGGAGGGAATCGAAAGTCAGAAAATCGGCGCCCTGGGCATGGATACCTGCGAGGGAGACGATGGCATCGTCCACGCCGACCATCGGGTGGACATCCTCTCTAACCGGAATTGGTTCTACCTCCACCAGTTCCGCAATGTCGTCATGACCCAGCACATGGCGTTCTACACCGACGCGGCGGTGTCCAGCATGGTGGAATGCGGCATCCGGGGTATCTGGGAGATGGCCAATGGGGTACCCTGCGAAACAGAATTGAATAAGTAACGGGACGGGGCTTGAAAAAGCCCCGTCCAAATTTTTTGGACAAACCCGGCATAGCGGCGGACGAGCCGTCATAGAGTGTGGTGAATCAGGAAAGGGGGAGACCACCCTTGGGAAAGAATCGGAATGTCATTGGATATGAGGCGGCCGCAGCTATTTTGCCAAACCGTCTGCGGAAGCTGGCGCTGGCTCTGCCGGAGGAACAAAAAGCCGCTGCGGAGGAGCTTCGGCTTCGGTCGGGACGTCCTATGACCGTGCTACTGCCGGAGGGGGAAGTGCAGCTGGACGCGGTGGTGGACCCGGCGGAGCTGGAGACGCTGTGCGACCTTGCTACGGAGTTCTCCCGCTACGCGGCGGCGGAGACCCTGCGGGAGGGCTTCGTGCCTGTCCGGGGCGGATTCCGTCTGGGACTGTGCGGCACGGCGGTGATGAAAAACGGGATGAACACGAATCTGAAAAACTTGTCCTCGGCGGTCATCCGCATCGCACGGGAGCGAATAGGCGTGGGAGAGCCGGTGGTATCCCGGCTGTTCCGGGACGGTATATTCCAGAGCACCTTGATTCTCTCCCCGCCCGGTAGGGGAAAGACCACCCTTCTGCGGGATCTGGTGCGCTGCATTTCCGACGGTGCGGCGGACACACCGCCCCTGCGGGTGTCCCTCATCGACGAGCGGGGGGAGGTGGCGGTGATGTACCGGGGGGAGCCCCAGATGGATGTGGGCAGCCGGACGGATGTGCTGGATGCCTGCCCCAAGTCTTTGGGCATCCCCATCGTCCTGCGGGCCATGAACCCCCAGGTCATTGCGGTGGATGAGATCACCGCCCGGGCGGACCTGCGGGCTGTCGTTATGGCGGCTGGCTGCGGCGTGGGCCTGCTTGCCACAATCCATGCCGCCGACACGGCGGAGCTGCTGCAAAGGCCGCTGTACCGGGAATTGTTGGCGGAGGGCGTGTTCCGGCAGGCGGTGTGCATTTCATCCGCAAATGGAGAACGGACCTACCGGGTGGAGGAGCTGCCATGCTGAAGCTGCTGGGAAGCGCCTGTATCCTGGCGGGAGGCGTTCTGGCACAGGGCACCCGATTGGCGGAGCGCCGCCGGCAGTGGGACACGCTGTCTGATATCCTTTCCGCCCTGCGCCAGATGGGGGAGGAGATCCGGCTGGCCCGGACGCCCATGCCGTTGCTGCTGGAGTATCTTGCAAAGGACCGCTGTCCGGATGCCTCCGCCTTTTTCAATCAAACGGCGGAGGCGCTTCGGAGGGGCGAGAACTTGGCGGAATCCTGGCAGAGGGAATTGTTGTGCTTACCACTACCTCCGGAGGACATCCGGGCTTTGGAGCCGTTGGGAGCCGCCCTGGGCGGTGATGAGGAGCAATCTTGCAAGGCCATCTCCCAGGCTGTCTATGAGCTGGCAAAGCACGCGGAGGAACGGGCGGCGGAGCGGAAAGCGGAGGACCGGCGGGCGGCGGCGCTGTGCTTTTCCGCCGCGGCGCTGCTAGTGATCTTACTGATATGAGGAAATGCAATGGATGTGGATCTGATTTTCAAAATTGCCGCCATTGGTATCCTGGTGGCGGTGCTCAACCAGCTTTTGGTACGTTCCGGCCGGGAGGAACAGGCCATGATGACGACTCTGGCGGGTCTGGTGGTGGTCCTGATGATGATGGTACGGCAGATCAGTCAGCTGTTCGACCTCATCAAGACCCTGTTTAACTTTTGACTATGGAGTTGACGTCACGGGTAACGGCGCTGTGCGTCGTAGGGGCTATCCTGGCCCTGGTACTGAAAAAGACCAGCCCGGAGCAGGCCTTGCTGCTGGTGCTGTGCGCCGCTGTCGCGGGGCTGGCGCTCCTGGCGGACGGGCTGGGAGAATTGACAGCGTTTTTGCGTGAACTGGGTGAGCGGAGCGGCGTCTCGGAGACGCTGTTCATTCCTTTGTATAAAACAGTGGGCATCGGCCTGGTGGTAAAGGTGGGCGGCAATCTGTGCCGGGACGCGGGAGGCGCGGCTCTAGCATCGGTGGTGGAGACGGCGGGAGCGGTGTGTGCCCTCCTTGCCGCCATGCCCCTGCTGCGGGCGGTGCTGGAGCTGCTGATGGAGCTGATGGGATGAAACAACTGCTTTGTTTGCTGGCGGCGCTGGTGGTCATGACCATGGGCGCTCAGGCTTCAGACTTGCCCAAGGACCTGACCCGGGCCATGCCGGAGCGGGCGGAAGAACTGCTGCGGGGCGAGGACTTCTCCGGCACGGAGGGATTTAGCGGCGGTATCGCGTCCCTGCTGGAAAAGGTGAGCGGTCAGATCGGGACCATTCTGCACCAGCGGGTGCGGGGGGCGGCGTCCATTCTGCTGGTGGTCATTCTCTGCGGTGTGGTGGAGGGTTTTCGTGCAGGGGCGGAGGGGGGAAAGACAGCACTGTTTCTGCCCATGGCGGGGGCGCTGTCCGTGACGCTCCTGACCGCTGGGAGCCTGGATAGTCTCATCGGGTTGGGGGCGGAGACAATCGGCGAGCTGGACACTTTCTCCAAGGCCCTGCTGCCTACTCTGGCGGCAGCCATGGCGGCCTCGGGACAGGTGAGCACCGCCGCGTTCCAGCAGGTGACCACCGTGTTTCTGGTGGACCTGCTGATCAACCTGATCAACGGCCTGCTGATGCCCATGGTATACCTCTATATCGGCGTCCTCACTGCGTCATCCTGTCTGCCGGAGGGGCGCCTGTCGGCCCTGGCGGATGGACTGAAAAAAGTGGTAACATGGCTGCTGACCACGGCTTTGCTGGCCTTTACCGTGTATCTGTCCGTCGCCCGGATCATCTCCGGCTCCGTCGACGGCGCCACGGTAAAAGTGGCCAAAGCTACCGTGTCCAGCGTGGTGCCGGTGGTGGGAAGTATCATCGCCGAGGTGTCGGAAACGGTGTTGGCGGGAGCGGGGATGCTGAAAAACACCATCGGCGTGTTTGGGATGCTGGCGATCCTGGCGGCCTGTGCTTACCCCTTTTTGCAGCTTGGTATTCAATATCTTCTATACAAGCTGACGGCTTTTCTGGCGGCGGCGGTGGGGGCGCCTGGACTGTGTAAGCTGATTGATGGTTTGGGCGGTGCTTTCGGACTAGTATTGGGTATGACGGGGAGCTGCGCGGTGCTGCTGTTGGTCTCCATACTGTCCTCCGTAGCGGCGGTGGTGCCATGATCGGGGCGCTGCGGGAATGGCTCACCTCCATCGTGGTGGTGACGCTGCTGTTGTCCGTGGTCCAGACCTTAGTGCCGGAGGGGAGCATCCGCCGGGTGGCCTCCTTTGTGGGAGGACTTATCCTGCTGGCAGTGCTGATGCGGCCGGTGCTGGGAACGGATCTGGAGCGGCTGCAGCTGGACTTGGGGGGATACGAACAAGAGCTCAAGAACGCCCGGGAGGAGCTGGCTTCCTCCCGTGAAACGGAGCTGACGGAACGTATAGAGGAGCGGACAGCCGCATATATATCGGACAAAGCGGACGCCCTGGGACTGAAGGTGGCGGTCCGGGTGGAGGCGACAACAGGGCCGGACGGCGTCAGCCTGCCGGAGAAAGTGGAGCTTACAGGGCCTTACTCCCGGGAACTGGCGGACTTCATGACCCGGGAGCTGGGCATCCCGGCGGAGAGGCAGGTTTGGCATGAAAGGAAAAACTGAAGGAGTGCGAAAGCTATGGGACAGGTACAAATACGCGGCGATGGTGGCGCTGATCGGCGCAGGGCTGCTGTTATGGCCGAGTGGGAACGGCGGTACGGAGAAGACCTTGCGGCAGCAGAGCGGCACAGAGGAAGTGCGGGACATTCAGGAAGAGATGGAGGATATTCTTGGCACCATGAGCGGAGTGGGGCAGGTGAAGGTGATGCTGACGGTGGATTCCGACGGCGAACGGCAGCTGGCCCAGGACACCGAACTGACGTACAGCGGCAGCGCCGAGTCGCCGGAGGACTATTCACGCAGGTCCGAGACCGTTTTGACGGATGGCGAGGGAGACGGGACAGTGGTGACCCGGACATTGTATCCGACGTACCGGGGAGCCCTGGTGGTCTGCCAGGGCGGAGACCGGGCGGACGTCCGGCTGGCGGTGACGGAGGCAGTGTCGTCTCTCACCGGACTGAGCGCAGACCGCATCACAGTGGCAAAATGGCAGTGATCGTTTGGAGGAGGAAGAACATGAACGCGAAGTGGAAGCGGAACACGGTGGTAGCCACCATGGCGGTGCTGGTGTGCGCGGCGGTGGCGCTGAACTGGAAATTCTCCGGCCAGGAGGCTGTAAAGGGCGCGGAGGAGACTGGAACGAAGATTCTGGGCGAGGCCACCCTGGTCTCCGGTCAGGAAGAAGGCGCGGCGGAAACCGTGGACGAGACGGAGGTTTATACCGGCTCGGACTACTTTGCATCCGCCCGGCTGACCCGGCAGCAGGCCAGGGACAACGCCATCAGTTTGCTTCAGGAGGCGGCTGAGCAGGAGAATGCCGACCAGTCCGTCATCAATGAGGCCAGTCAGGGCATCCAGGTGCTGGCATCTTATACCATGAAAGAAGCTCAGGTGGAGAACCTGGTCACCGCTAAAGGCTACAAGGAATGTGTGGCTTTCATGGGGGATGATGGCATCAGCGTGGTGGTGTCCACCGACAGCGGTGAGCTGACCGAGGAGGACGTGGCAAAGATCACGGATATTGCCGTGTCGGAAACCGGGTTGTCGGTATCTGATATTAAAATCATGGCGGCAAATTAGCTGTTGTAATTTTCCGTATTCCATGGTAAAATAACTATTCAGAACTATGAAAATGAAGATACGGCCCAGGATACCAAGGATAAGGAGAATCACAATGGCTGATAGCAAGGAATACATGACACTGCCGGAGGAAAATGGAAGCATCAACATCTCGGAGGAGGTCATCGCCGCCATCGCTGTGGGCGCCGTCCGCGAGGTGGAGGGCGTGTCCGGCATGATGACCAGTATGGGCAACAGTGTTACGGATTTGGTGAACAACCGCAAGAATGCCCAGAAGGGCGCCAAGGGCGTCAAGATCGACATGACCGGCACGGCTCTGGCGCTGGACCTGTACCTGACGGTCCAGTATGGCCACGCCATCCCCGAGGTGGCGGAGAACGCCCAGAAGGCTGTCTCCTCTGCTGTGGAGGCCATGACCGGCTGCCCGGTGGGTACCGTCAATATCCATGTGGGCGGCGTGACCCTGGCCTGATGACCAAAAGTGTGAACGAGAGAGAAAAGGACGTAAGGTTTTATGGTAAGAAATACCGCGCGGGAGATCGCGATCCATCTTTCCTATGAGCTGAGTTTCACGGACAAGACCGTTGACGAGCTGCTGGACGAGCGGCTGACGGCGGATACCTTTGCCACTCTGGCGGAGGAGGACGCTATCTATGCCGAGACGCCCAATGCCAAGCAGGCGGAGTATATCCGCCGTCTGGTAAAGGGCGTGGAGGAGCACGCGGCGGAGCTGGACGGCTATATCGCCAAGTACGCCAAGGGATGGAGCTTTGCCCGTATCCCTCTGGTGGCCTCCGCCATCATGCGGGTGGCTATGTACGAGATCCTGTACATGCCGGACATCCCCAACGGCGCTGCCATCAACGAAGCCGTGGAGATCGCCAAGAAGTACGAGACGCCGGAGACGGTGAAGTTCATCAACGGCATCCTGGGCAGCTTTGTGCGGCAGGAGATCGGCGAATAAGACAACGGCAGAGCGGGGCAGGGGGAGAGACCCCGTCCGGCTCTGCCTTTTTGTTCCAACGAGGGGGGACGACCCCCTTAATAAGGAGGTATCCTATGGAACAGCACATCTTCGGCGTTACCGAAGTCAACGAACTGGTGAAGCTTCTGCTGGATAATGAACCGATGTTGCAGAACATCTGCGTCCGGGGCGAGCTGTCCAACTATAAAATGTACCCCTCCGGCCACCACTACTTCTCCCTGAAGGACCAGGAGGGCGCTATCCGTTGCGTCATGTTCAAGGGCAGCGCCATGCGGCTCCGATTCCGGCCGGAAAACGGCATGAAGGTGGTGGTGACGGGCCGGGTGACCGTGTTTCCCCGGGACGGTGCCTACCAGCTCTACTGCAATACCATGACCCCGGAGGGCGTGGGCGACCTGGCGGTGGCCTTTGAGCAGTTAAAGGCCAAGCTGTACGCCGAGGGCCTGTTTGACCCCGCCCACAAGAAGCCCCTGCCCGCCTACCCGGAGAAAATCGCTATTGTGACCTCTTCCGCTGGAGCGGCGGTCCACGACATGATCCGTATTCTGCGCCGCCGGTATCCCATCGCCAAGGTCATCCTGCTACCTGTCCGGGTGCAGGGCGTAGAGGCCCCGCCGGAGATCGCCGGGGCTATCCGCTATGCGGATAAGTGGAAGATCGGAGACGTCATCATCACCGGACGGGGCGGTGGCTCCATGGAGGACCTGTGGGCCTTCAACGACGAGCGGGTGGCCCGGGCCATCTATGCTTGCGAGACCCCGGTCATTTCCGCCGTGGGTCATGAGCCGGATGTGACGATTTCGGACTTTGTTGCAGACGCCCGGGCCAGTACGCCCTCTAATGCGGCGGAGATCGCCGTGCCGGACCAGGTGGAGCTGCTGCGGTGGCTCCGGAGCGCCGGGGAGCGGATGGAACAGAGCGAGGCAGCCCGATTGGAAACCCTTCGCCAGCGCTTGGACACGCTGGCGTCCAAGCGGGTGATGACGGACCAGATGGCCTATGTGCAGGACAAGCGGATGGAGCTGGTCCATGTCCAGCAGCGGCTGGGAGACCTGTCCGCCGGACTGCTGGCCCGGAAGCGGCAGCACTTTGCCACGCTGACGGCGTCCCTGGATGCTATGAGCCCGTTGAAGGTCCTGGGCCGGGGCTATGCCATGGCCCAGAATAGTGAGGGCAAAGTCTTGAAAAGCTACCGGAATGTGACCCCCGGAGACCGAGTATCCGTAACTCTGGGAGAAGGCGGCTTTACCGCCAAAGTCGAGGAGGTACGAACATGAGCGCAAAAAAGGCAACATTTGAGCAGCAGCTTGCCCGTCTGGAGGAGATCGTGGCGGCGCTGGAAAAGGGTGACGCCCAGTTGGCGGATTCTTTGGCCCTGTTTGAGGAGGGAACAAAGCTGATCGCAGCGTGCTCCAAGCAGTTGGACCAGGCGGAACAGCAGGTGGTAAAGCTGATGAAGGGCGCCGACGGCGCTCCCGTAGAGCTGCCTTTTGAGGACAAGGAGGACTGAGGAGCATGGAGAAGCGCGAATTTGACGCCCGATACGATATGTACCGTCAGGCGGTGGAAGAATATTTAGGTGGCCTGTTTGTGGACAAGCCCCATTGGGCGGACTTATATGAGTCCATGCGATACAGCCTGCTGGCGGGCGGAAAGCGCATCCGCCCGGTGTTGACGCTGGAGTTTGCGTGCCTCGCCGGAATGGACTGGGAAAAGGCTGTCCCCGTGGCCTGCGCCTTGGAGCTGGTGCATACCTATTCGCTGATCCACGATGACCTGCCCTGTATGGACGACGATGATCTGCGCCGGGGAAAGCCCACCAACCACAAGGTTTTCGGCGAGACCATGGCTGTCCTGGCGGGCGACGCCCTCCAGCCGGAGGCGTTTCGCCTCATTCTGACCGCTCCCGGTCTTGTCCCGGAGAAGCGGGCATCTTGTGCCCTGATCCTGGCGGAGGCCGCCGGCGCCGATGGCATGGTGGCGGGGCAGGTCCTGGATACCCTCCACGCGCCGAAAACGGAAAAAGAACTGAAAGAGGTAGATCATCTCAAGACCGGCGCCATGATCGCGGGAGCCTGCAAGCTGGGCGTTGCCGCGGCAGGCGGTAGCGGAGAACTGCTGGCCGCCGCGGAGGAATACGGCTACCAGTTGGGTCTGGCATTCCAGATCAGGGACGATATGCTGGATGTCATTGGAAATGCTGACGAGTTCGGCAAGCCCATCGGCTCCGATAAGGAGGAGGGCAAGGTGACCTATGTGGACCTGTTTGGCATCGAGGGCTGCGGCCAAAAGGTCCTGGCCTGCACCGAAGCGGCCAAGGCTGCGGTCGCCCTGTTTGACACGGATGGTTTCCTGCAGACTCTGGCGGACAGTTTGGCTGAGAGAAATAAATAATGGAAAGATGCAGTGCCGGAGAGGGGAACGCCCTCTCCGGCTTTTTGCGCTCCGCCCGAAAAATTCACAATTTGTATATACGGAATATGTTGTATATTTATGTTTCCTGTGCTATACTAATCCTCGCTAAGCGGCGGCGCAGTATTCTAGTCAGATCTGCCGTTTCCTAGGGAGGGCCTAAAAATCCTCTGAAGGGCACACCGATGAAACCTCTGGTGCCTGCTTGATACGCCCAGTTTTGGGTGGGTGCTGGGGGGAAGTGCGCCATGCGCGCTTGCGGACTCAGGGCGCTTTCCAATGGCATGGTTATCCCGACCCTGTTTCCGTGGAGACCTGTTCTTGTGCACAGTCGTACTCCCATCGTGGTATTTCCGAGCTGTGTACGAAACAGATGATGAACCTGCAATGCGGTGCATCGGTCCTGCGGGGCCGTAACGCTGTGTGCAGATGTAGCCTGCCTTGCGTGGGTATGGCGAATGAGAGGCCAGGCCGAATTTGCTCCCGGCCGGAGCGAGAGGCCCCCTGCTCTCTGAAACCATGGCTGCAAAAGAGGCTAAAGAAGCGGATGGACTGTGGTGGAAATCACCTAGGCTGTTCCATCGAGACAGAAAAGGGATTGCAGTGCGGACTAAGTGGCAATCGGGTAGCGTGTTCGGGCAACGACACGCCGCTGCGCCGAAGGGGGAACCGCCTCCATCGGCAACGAGAGGTGCGCCGCGGGGAAAACCAACCCGTACCTAAGCCGTAAGATTTACCTTTTTTGTCGCCGCCGGCTTAGCAAAATCGATATTTACCCCCATATTGGAGGCGTTTATTTGAAAAAAAACAAGAATCCCAAAGCGGAAAAGAAAAAAGAGACCTCCCAATACCGTTGGGCAACCACGGTCTTTTTGCTGGCGGTGGCTCTGTCCGCTGCGCTGAGCCTGGCCTCGGAATCCATGCTGAGCGGCGCGGGCGTAGCCGTCGCTCTTTTGATTTTAGGGGCGTTTATCGCCCTCGGCATCGTGTTTGACATCCTCGGTGTGGCCGTCACGGCGGCGGATCCCAGACCTTTTCACTCCATGGCAGCCCATAAAGAAAAGGGCGCCAAGGAAGCGCTGACCCTCTTGCGGAATGCCAGTCAGGTCTCCAGCGTCTGCAACGACGTGGTGGGCGACATCTGCGGCATCGTCAGCGGCACCACTGCCGCCGTTATCGTAGTGCGGCTCCAGGAGGCGCTGGACCTGCGGTCTGTGCTGGTCTCCGTGGCCGTCACTGCGCTGATCTCCGGATTGACCATCGGCGGGAAGGCGCTGGGCAAGACCTTCGCCATGAAGCAGAGCACGAAGGTGGTCTACTGGGCCGGGCGGTTCCTCCATATTTTTCACCGCTGAAAGAGAAAGGCGAAAGCTATGATATTGGAAAGCATCCATTCTCCCGCCGATGTGAAGGCACTGGAGAAAGACCAGCTGCCACAGCTCTGCCGGGAGCTGCGGTCGTTTTTGGTAGAAAGCGTGTCCCAGACGGGCGGCCACCTGGCCGCAAACCTGGGGGCGGTGGAGCTGACGGTAGCCATCCACCGGGTATTTGACACAGCATCAGACCGGCTGGTGTTCGATGTGGGCCACCAGTGCTATGTCCACAAAGCCCTGACCGGTCGGCGGGAGCTGTTTGCTACCCTCCGTCAGTTCGGCGGACTGTCCGGCTTCCCCAAGCCCTATGAGAGCGAACACGACGCTTTTATTGCAGGCCATGCTTCTAACTCTGTCTCTGTGGCACTTGGCATGGCAAGGGCTAGAACTTTACAGAAGGAAGATTACAGCGTGCTGGCCCTCATCGGCGACGGGGCGTTGACCGGCGGGCTTGCCTACGAGGGCTTGAACGACGCAGGCGCTTCCCATGAGCCGCTGATCGTGATTCTGAATGACAACGGAATGTCCATCAATCCCAACGTAGGGGCCATGCCGGTGCATTTGGCACGCCTGCGGTCCAAGCCAGCGTATTATCACTTCAAGAAGTGGTACCGGGGACTCTTTGGAAAGCATCCAGAGCAGAATAGCCTTTACCGATTCAATCATCGAATCAAATCCTCTTTGAAAAAGACCCTTTGGCCGGGGAGCACTTTGTTTGAGGATATGGGCTTCACCTATTTGGGACCCATCGACGGACATGACCTGCCCCGCTTGTGTGATGTGCTCCAGTGGGCCAAGGAATTGAACAGCCCGGTGGTGGTCCATGTGAATACCGTGAAAGGGAAGGGGTATCCCTACGCCGAGCAGAACCCTGGCAAATTCCATGGTGTCAGTCCCTTTGACCCGGAGACGGGCCTTGTGAAAAAACCGTCGGGAGAGAGCTTTTCCTCTGTTTTTGGAAGGGCGTTGTCAGACTGCGCTGCCCGGGACAGCCGGGTCTGTGCAGTCACCGCCGCCATGGCGGACGGTACCGGGCTCTCCGGCTTTGCCAAGGAATTCCCGGAGCGGTTCTTTGATGTGGCCATTGCAGAGGGACACGGTGTATCCATGTCTGCCGGTCTTGCCAGCCAGGGGATGATTCCCGTGTTTGCAGTCTATTCCACATTTTTGCAGCGGGGCTATGACGAACTGATCCACGATGTGTCTCTGGAGCAGCTTCATGTGGTGTTGGCGGTAGACCGTGCGGGCCTGGTGGGCGCTGATGGAGAGACTCATCACGGTTGTTTTGATGTCCTATTTCTCTCGGAGATACCGGGCTTTACCGTGCTGTGTCCTGCCAGTTTCGCGGAGCTGCGGTCCATGCTGCGGCAGGCTGTCTTTGAGTTGGAGGGTCCTGTGGCTGTCCGCTATCCCCGGGGCGGCGAGAGCGTTTTTCAGGCGGATACGTCGGACAAGCCCATCGTTTCCCTGCGGCAGGGCGGCGATGTAACGCTGGTTTCCTACGGTATTTTGGTGAATCATCTTCTGGAGGCTGCCGACCTGCTGGCTGCGGACGGCATCCAGGCAGAGATAGTGAAGCTGAACCGAGTTTCTCCTTTAGAGGATGAGACGATTTGTGCCGCACTTGGCGGACGAAAGCGGTTGTTGGTGCTGGAAGATGCATTTGGTGCGGGCTGCGTGGGCCAACGGCTGGCTGCTATCCTGGCGGAGCACGGCGTGGCCCCGGAAAAGTTGATCTTGAAAAATCTTGGAAAGACCTATGCCCCGGAAGGCAGCGTGAGCCAGCTGGAGCACAGCCGGGGCCTGGACGCCGCCGCTGTGGCGGCAGCGGTACGGGAGGCGATGAACGATGGCAAATAAAACACGGCTGGATGTACTGCTGGTGGAGCGTGGGCTCCAGGAGACACGGCAGAAGGCCCAGGCCACCATTATGAGCGGCTTGGTGTTTGTGAACGGTCAGCGGGTGGACAAGCCCGGAACCGCCGTTCCCAACGAAGCGGCTATTGAAGTCCGGGGCAATGCCCTGAAATACGTCAGCCGGGGCGGTTTGAAGCTGGAAAAAGCCATGGCGTCTTTCCCTGTACGTTTGGAAGGTGCTGTTTGCGGTGACATCGGCGCCTCCACCGGCGGCTTTACCGACTGTATGCTGCAAAACGGCGCGGCAAAGGTCTACGCCGTGGATGTGGGCTACGGCCAGCTGGCCTGGAAGCTGCGGGAGGATTCCCGAGTGGTCTGCATGGAGCGGACCAACGCCCGGTATCTGACCCATGAGCAAATCCCGGATGAGCTTGATTTCGCCTCCATCGACGTCAGCTTTATCTCTCTGAAATTGATTTTGCCTGCTGTGTGCGGCATCTTGAAGGACGGCGGTCATGTGGCCTGCCTGGTGAAGCCCCAGTTTGAGGCCGGCAAGGAAAAGGTGGGTAAAAAGGGCGTCGTCCGGGATCCCGCGGTGCATTTGGAGGTGCTGGAGCACTTCCTTGAACATGCAAAGGAATCTGACTTTACAGTCCTTGGCCTGACATATTCTCCCATCCGTGGACCTGAGGGAAATATTGAATATTTGGGCTATCTGGAAAAGGGAGATTGGCGGCCTATAGAATTTGATTTGGAGGCGCTGGTGGAGGAATCCCATCAAACGCTGAAGGAACACGGGGAGGGCGCGGTATGAACCAGAAGAAGATCATCCTGTGCCCCAATCCCAACCGGGACCAGGGGATGGCTGCCACCAAGGCGGCGGAGAAGATTCTCCGGGAAATGGGCTTTCGTACCGTGGTGTGCTCTCCTTTCAAGGACCAGAAGGAGGGGGCCTTCGCTGATTACGATGTGCGCCCGCTGCCCCAGGAGATGAAGGGCGCCGATCTCATGGTGACCTTCGGCGGCGACGGCACCATCCTGCACCTTGCCAAGCTGGCGGCGCTGAACAAGCTGCCGGTGCTAGGCATCAACATGGGCGGTCTTGGCTTTATCGCGGAGCTTGAAGCCGGAGAGCTGGATACCTTGTGGAAGCTGAAGGATTGGGATTTTGAAACGGAGTCCCGCATGATGCTGGATGTCACCGTGCTCCGGGACGGCAAGCAGATCTATACCAACCTGGGGCTGAATGACGCTGTGATCAGGGAAGGCCCCATCTCCCATGTCATTCATCTGAAAATTTCCTCCGACGGCCGCCATCTGGCGGATATTGCCGGAGACGGTGTTATCATTTCAACGCCTACCGGTTCCACGGCGTATTCCCTGTCCGCCGGCGGCCCGGTGGTGGAGCCTGTGGCGCAGACCATGGTGGTTTGTCCCATCTGCACCCATAACATGCGGTTTTCCTCCTATGTCCTGTCACCGGAGCATGTACTGACGGTGGAGCTGGAGCGGAATGGCCGCAAGCCGGTATATCTGTTTGTGGATGAGAGCCGCGCCTTTCAGCTGAAAGCGGACGATCAGGTCCTGGTGCGCCGCAGCAAGTATGCGATGAAGCTGGTGCGCCTGACTGAAAAGAGTTTTTGCGAGATTTTTGCCCAAAAAATGCTTCCGGGAGGTTTTAACCATGAAAAATGACCGCCAAACCATGATCCTGGAAATCATTTCCCAGGAAAACATCGAGACCCAGGAGCAGCTTTTGGCCCGGCTCCAGGAGCGGGGCATTACCAGCACCCAGGCCACAATTTCCCGGGATATCAAGCAGATGCACCTGATCAAGGAGCCGGTGGGGCAGGGTGTATACAAGTATGCCGTCTCCGGCAACCGGACGAAGCTGAACTTTGCTGAGAAGCTGCGTACCATCTTTCGCGAGAGCATTACCAGCATTGCCTACGCCCAGAACATCGTGGTGCTTAAAACCATGCCGGGACTTGCCAGCGCAGCCTGCTCCGCGTTAGATAACATGGACATCACTTATATGGTTGGCTCCCTGGCGGGCGATGACACGGCGTTTCTGCTGATGCGGGATACGGAGTCCGCCGCGGCCTTCTGCGAGGAAATTAAAGAAATGCTTTAAGCATCAAGGGGGAGTGATTCCCATGTTGGAACTGCTTCACATTGAGAATATTGCCGTCATCGAGGAGGCGGACATTCAGTTCCACGCCGGATTCAACGCCCTCACTGGCGAGACCGGAGCGGGCAAATCCATTGTTATTGACGCCATGGGCGCGGTGCTTGGTGGACGTACTTCCCGGGAACTGATCCGCACCGGGGCTGAAAAGGCCTTTGTCAGCGCGGAATTTTCCCACGTTCCGGCGGGGCTGCCAGGGCTAGAGGAAACCGGCGTGGCTCCGGACGAGGACGGGAATCTGCTGCTTCAGCGGGAGATCAGCGGCGACGGTAAAAATACCTGCCGTGCCAATGGCCGTCCCATCACCGTGGCGCAGCTTCGGAGGATCGGCGGGGAGCTGCTGAATATCCACGGCCAGCACGACGGTCAACAGCTTCTTGACGAGGAACTGCACGGCGCCTACCTGGACCGCTTCGGAAGAACAGAGAAGACGCTGGTGGCCTATCAAAAGGAATACGGGACCATGACTGAACTGAAGGTTCAGATCAAGGCACTGAAAATGGACGAGGCGGAGAAGGCCCGCCGGGTGGACAGCCTGCGTTTCCAGATCGGTGAGCTGGAGCGGGCGGAGCTGGTTCCCGGTGAGGAAGAGGATCTGGCAGCCCGCCGGAATATCCTGCGCAACGGGGAGAAGTATATCGGCGCTCTATCCGGGGCCGATTACTGCCTTTCTGGAGACGATGAGCGCGGCGGCGCGGTAAGTCAGCTTCGGGAGGCGGAGGAGGCCATGAGTGCCGTCCGCAATCTGGGAGATGACCTAGCTGGGCTGTATAAGCGCTTGGAAGAACTGCGCTGTGAAGCCTATGACCTTGCCGAGATCATTCGGGATAAGCGGGCGGAATTTGACTTTTCCCCCGCGGAGCTGGACGCGGTGGAGAGCCGTTCTGACCAGTTGTACCGGCTGAAAAAGAAGTACGGAGCCACTGTGGAGGACTGCCTTGCCTACCTGGACAAGTGCCGGGCCGAGCTGGACGCCATTGAGACAGCGGATGACACTTTGATCTTGCTGGAACAGAAGCTGAAGAAAGCGGAAAAAGCCGCCCTGGCAGCGGGTGCTGAGCTGACCCACGTGCGCAAGGAGGCGGCAAAGGCTCTGGAGAGGCGTATCCAGAGCGAACTGAGGGACCTCGATATGAATAAGGTACGCTTTGCCATCGAATTTGTGGAGAAAGAGCCTGCCCTGGACGGTTGCGATACCATCCGGTTCCTCATGTCCGCCAACGTGGGTGAGGATCTGCGCCCTATCGCAAAGATCGCATCCGGCGGTGAGTTGGCCCGTATCATGCTGGCGCTGAAAAATGTGCTGGCGGAACAGGAGTCCATTGGAACCCTGGTATTTGATGAGGTGGATACCGGCGTCAGTGGGCGGGCGGCCCAAAAGGTGGCGGAGAAGCTGGCCCAGGTCAGCCGCCGCAAGCAGGTGCTGTGTGTTACCCATCTGCCCCAGCTGGCGGCTATGGCGGACACCCATTTTTCTGTTGAGAAAGGTGAGCAGGGAGGAAGGACCTATACAAAGGTCATTCTGTTGGACCGGGAACGGCGAAAGGCGGAACTGGCTCGCATCACCGGCGGCAGTAAAGTCACGGAGGCCCTGCTGGAGAGCGCCGGAGAGCTGTTGGACGAAGCTGAGGCGTATCGAAAGTCCATTTGAAGGTATTTCTCATATTTTAAGAAGCGGGGGTCATTGCCCCCGCTTCTCTGCTGTGCGCCCGGCATGGGCGATAACTAGGTGGTGAAAGTCCACTGCGGACTCGGTAGCAGGAACCGCTAGCCGAAGGCAAGGGTGCCCATCGCGAGGTGGGATCTGAAGGAAGCCGGATGTGAAGGCTGAGAAGTGCCAACACGGGCAAAGTTTCGGGCCGACGAACAGAAACCTCATATAAGGCTGACTTGGGGCGGACGACTCTGCAGCGTAAGAAGAAGTCCAATGCTACCCGAACCCCATACAGTAGATGAGGCGGCTGCGAGATGAAGGTTATCGCTCTTACCCGGGGAGGTCTGCAGGATATGCTCCCGACAAGAGGGTACGAAGGATACCCACAGGAGTAACCCACGTCGCAAGGCGGTGGCTGAACCTGCAGAAGTCAGCTCTACCCATAGTACCAAAGAAATGGTTAATCACCAGGAAGGGAAGGGGTAGACGGTTGGAAACGGCTGACGAAACAAGTTGATATCTGTGTTGACATCAGTTGCTCTACGGAGATTTAACGATTGAGGGTAGGCTGGAAGCCGAGAGTAAAGGTCGGAAATGACGAGCAGATATCAAGGGAAAGCGTCTTAGGTCGGAACCAGCCGAAACGCCGTATGCCGAAAACGGCACGTACGGTGTTGTGGGAGGACGGGGTTAGTCACCCCCTCCTACCCGATCTGTGCGCCCGGCATGGGCGAAATCTAACGGGTGAAAGTCCCGAGCGCGCCCGGTGGTGGGAAGCGCATAGCCGAACAGCAAGGGTGTCCTCGGTGACGGGGAATCTG
>JAGBDS010000112.1 GCA_017937405.1 Oscillibacter sp. | reverse complement strand
CCCATACGGGAGTCGGCGGCTCTCATGGTAACGGACTTATCGGGGAAAATCTTGATCCAGACCTGACCACCACGCTTGGTGTAACGGGTCATGGCGATACGGGCAGCCTCGATCTGGTTGCTCTTGATCCAGCCGGGCTCCTCAGCCACCAGGCCCCACTCGCCGTAAGCGACGGTGTTGCCGCGGGTGGCCTTACCAGTCATACGGCCGCGCTGCATGCGGCGGTATTTGACTCTCTTGGGCATTAACATTACTGGGCTCCTCCTTCCTTAGCGGGGGCTGCGGGAGCAGCCGGACGGGCGTTGTTGTTGCGGTTGAAACCGCCCTGGGGACGGCCCTGACCGTTGCGGCCCATGCCGCCGTTCTGACGGTCACGGTTGAAACCGCCCTGGCCGCCGCGGTTGAAGCCGCCCTGACGACGGTCGCCATCACGGCGGGGACGACGCTCACGACGCTCCTGATAGGGCTTGGAGGTGTCCATGGTGCGGGGAGTGGTGCGCAGGGTCTGGCTCAGGACCTCACCCTTGTAGATCCAAACCTTCACGCCGATGCGGCCAAAGGTGGTGGCAGCCTCAGCGAAGCCGTACTCGATGTCGGCACGGATGGTCTGCAGGGGGATGGTGCCCTCATGATAGTGCTCAACACCGGCGATCTCGCGACCACCCAGGCGGCCGGAGCAGCAGGTCTTGATGCCCTTGGCGCCGGCGCGCATGGCGCGGGCCATGGCGTTCTTCATGGCGCGGCGGTGGGAGATACGCTTCTCCAGCTGCTGAGCGATGTTCTCAGCCACCAGTTGAGCGTTCATGTCGGGGTTCTTGACCTCAACGATGTTCAGCTTTACCTTCTTGCCGATGAGCTTCTCAACGGCCAGACGGTACTGCTCGATCTGCTCGCCGCCCTTGCCGATGACAACACCGGGACGGGCGCAGTGCAGGTAGATGGTGACGACATCGGCGCTGCGCTCGATCTCGATCTTGGGCACGCCGGCACCGTACAGGGTCTTCTTCAGATACTTGCGGATCTTCTGATCCTCGACGATCAGATCGCCGACCTTCTCATCACTGGCATACCAACGGGAATCCCAGTCTTTGATGACGCCCACGCGCAGACCGTGGGGATTAACTTTCTGTCCCATAAACTGTTCTCCTCCCTCTTATGCCTTTTCCGTCACAGCCAGGGTGACGTGAGAAGTGCGCTTGTTGATACGATAGGCACGGCCCTGCGCCCGGGGCATCATCCGCTTCAGGATGGGACCGGGAGTGGCGAAGACCTCGGACACCACCAGCTTGGCGGGGTCCATGCCGAAGTTGTTCTCGGCATTGGCGCAGGCGCTCTTCAGGAGCTTCATCAGAGGCTCGGAGGCGGCCTTGGGGGTCTGCATCAGGATGGCCATGGCAGTGCCGGCATCCTTGCCGCGGATCAGATCGCAGACGATCTGGACCTTGCGGGGAGAAATGCGGACATAGCGCAGGTAGGCTTTGGCTTCTTTCTTATCCATGTTCTGCATCCTCCTTTACTTAGTTATCTTTCCGGTGGCCGCGGAAGGTGCGGGTGGGAGCGAACTCACCCAGCTTGTGGCCGACCATGTCCTCCTGGACATAGACGGGCACGTGCTTGCGGCCATCATGGACAGCGATGGTGTGACCGACGAAGGCGGGGAAGATAGTGGAGCTGCGGCTCCAGGTCTTCAGGACCTTCTTCTCGTTCTTGGCGTTCATTTCCTCGACCCGCTTCAGAAGCTCCGGGGCAACATACGGGCCTTTTTTAATAGATCTGCTCATATTTCCTTGCCTCCTTACTTCTCGTTGCGGCGCTTTACAATGAACTTATTGGTGGGGTTCTTGCCCTTACGGGTCTTGTAACCCATAGCAGGCTTGCCCCAGGGAGTGACAGGGCCGGGACGGCCGACGGGCGCACGGCCCTCGCCGCCGCCGTGGGGGTGGTCATTGGGGTTCATGACGGAGCCACGGACGGTGGGACGCCAACCCATGTGACGCTTACGGCCAGCCTTGCCGATGTTGATGTTCTCGTGCTCGATGTTGCCGACCTGGCCGATGGTGGCCATGCAGTTGGTACGCACGATGCGGACCTCGCCGGAGGGCATACGGATCTGAGCGTCGCCGCCCTCCTTAGCCATCAGCTGAGCAGCGGTACCGGCGGAGCGGACCAGCTGAGCGCCGTTGCCGGGATGCAGCTCGATGTTGTGGATGACAGTACCAACGGGGATGTTGGCGATGGGCAGCGCGTTGCCGGGCAGGATATCGGCGTCGGGACCGGTCATGATCTTGTGACCAGCCTTCAGGCCGACGGGAGCCAGGATGTAGCGCTTCTCGCCGTCCTCATACTCGATCAGGGCGATGTTGGCGCTGCGGTTGGGGTCATACTCCAGGCGGAGCACGGTGGCGGAGCCGACCTTGTCGCGCTTGAAGTCGATGACACGGTACTTGCGCTTGTT
>JAGBDS010000008.1 GCA_017937405.1 Oscillibacter sp. | reverse complement strand
TCCTCTTTCGGGTCCTCCTTGGGATCCTCCTTCGGGTCCTCCTTGGGATCCTCCTTCGGGTCCTCCTTGGGATCCTCTTTCGGGTCCTCCTTGGGATCCTCCTTCGGGTCCTCCTTGGGATCCTCATCCTTCTTGACAGAGGTTGCTTTATAATTGTTATGGCCCTGGTCCTGCTCCTTGTCCTGGTTCCCCTCCTGGCGGCCAATGGTATACTCCTTGGTGACTGTGTTGCCGTCCTTATCCGTGGAACTGACCGTGAGTTTATCACCCTCTTTCAGGGTATTCTTCTCACTCTCCATATCAAAGGAAATATGGGAGCCTTTTCCCTCTCCGGTATAGGCATCTCCGTCGTTCACCGTCACGGTGATATCCTGCCCCTTGAAGGTCTCATCGTCCAAATGTACAGTAATCCCGGTCTTCCCGTTGTTGGAATTGCCCTTGCCTCCGGCCAGCGCAGCCGTACACAGCAGACTTCCAGCCAGGCTCACTGCCATCAGCACAGAGAATATGCTTTTGAAAGCCCTCCTTCTTCTCATTTCGTCCGTCTCCTTTCGCATCGAAATATCCAACAGCACCAATCCCGCGGGCGCAGTCCTCCTAACATGGTATGCGCCGCAGTCAGTCCTGATCCTGATGATGAAATCGATACTATGTATACCACCCCACTTGGCCGAAATCCGATGGTTTCTGTCGTCCCGCCGGATTTATTTTTCGCAAAAAAAGACACCCGGACGAATCCGGGCGTTTTCCTTCTGATAATTCCTTTTTTCACCGTTTTTATACAAAAACAGCCGCCCGGCTTTCACCGGACGGCTATTTTTAAAGTGAGAAAATTACGCGGCCTTTGCAGTGGCCTTCTTGATGCCAAACAAAACAGCAACAGTCAGCACCGCGCCGATCAGCAGGCAGATGACCGCGTTCTGCACAAAACCGGCAATGATGTAGTTGACAAAGCTGATGGCAGCCACGGTAATGGCATAGGGCAGCTGGGTCTTGACATGGTCAATGTGGTCGCACTGGGCGCCGGCAGAAGCCATGATGGTGGTATCGGAAATGGGAGAGCAGTGGTCGCCGCAGACAGCGCCGGCCAGGCAGGCAGACATACCGATGACCAGCAGTTCGCTGCCGGTGGGGAAGATCGCCGCGACAATGGGAATGAGAATGCTGAACGTACCCCAGGAAGTGCCGGAAGAGAAGGCCAGAACGCAGGCCGCTAGGAAAATAACAGCAGGCAGCATACTGTACAGGGAGGAGGCGGCACCGGTCATAACGGTTTCAAAGAAGGCGTCCGCTCCCAAACTGCCGATCATATTCTTCAGAGCAACAGCCAGCGTCAGGATCGTGATGGGAGGGACCATGGCAACGAAGCCCTTGGGGATGCATTCCATGGCATCCTGGAACGTAATGACCCGGCGGCACAGGAAGTAGATCATTGTGAATGCCAGCGCGATAATACCGCCCCAGGGGAGGCCCACAAAGCAATCAGTGTTGCTGAAAGCCTCGAACAGATTGCCGGCGCACTCGGTACCGCCCCAAATGTCAACGCCGAAGAAACCGCCGACATAGATCATACCCACAAAGCAGGCGATAATCAGAACCACCACGGGCAACAGCAGATCGATCACCTTGCTGCGGGGATTGGACGCATTCTCTTCCGAACCAGAGAGCGCACCCAGATCACCAGTGAGCTGGGCATTCATCTCACGGAGCTGCATGGGGCCGTAATCAAACTTCATGAAAGCCAGCGCCACCACGAACACCAGGGTCAGCAGAGAGTAGAAGTTATAGGGGATCGCACGGATAAACAGCTCGATGCCGGTATAGCCCACATCCAAATCAGCAGTAGCCACAGCCATGGCGGCAGCCCAGGAGGAGATCGGGGCGATCATGCAGATGGGAGCGGCAGTAGCGTCGATCAGATAGGCCAGCTTAGTGCGGGAGATCTTGTGACTGTCTGTGACGGGCTTCATCACAGAACCCACCGTCAGGCAGTTGAAATAGTCGTCAATGAAGATCAGAACACCCAGCGCGAAAGTGGCCAGCATGGCGCCGGTCTTGGTCTTGATGTTTTTCTCGGCCCAGCGGCCAAAAGCAGCGCTGGCACCGCTGACATTGATCATGGCCACGATAATGCCCAGCAGCACCAAGAACAGGAAGATACCGGCATTACCGGAAATAGAATCGATCAACCCGGCGTTCAGGACCGTGTCCAGCGTTGTAATGGGGGCAAAGTCACAGACGAACAGGCCGCCCACGATCACGCCCAGGAACAAGGACAGATAAGCCTGCTTGGTGATCAGCGCCAGGATAATTGCCACGAAGGGAGGGATCAGTGCCCAGAATGTGCCATACATACTGGGAGCCGCGGCCTCATCGCCGGCGGCGAAGGCGGTGACGGTCATGGCGCTGCACAGCAGCAGTACCATTGCCAGCAGAGGCAGGAACCGTCTCTTCAGGTTTTTCATGTTTTCTCTCTCCTAACAAAAAATGAAGTCATGACAGTGTCATGACTTCATACGGCGCAAAAGCGTATGGAACCACGACAGCGCTCCGCCCCTTCCGGGACGACAGTCCGAGGGATGTTCTCCCACGGCCCGGCTCCGTGCCCCACAGGCTGGCACACAAAACCTCGGCAAATGTCCCTTTTGTCCGCCCCGATGCCTGTCCGTAAGGGATGGACGACTCATGACATTCGCGCCTCTATCATGCTTAACGGCTCCATTATATAGGAGTTTTTACAAAAGTCAACCAACTTTCACAAATTCCGCTGTTTTTCTCCGAAAAACAGCGGAGGGCGCCGCTTTCGCGGCGCCCTTTCGGAAATATCTCAATACTGGCCCAGGTTGGCGGAGGCGTCGGAGTTGGCGCTCTTGCCGAAGTGGAAGTCATTGCCGGGCAGGATGGCGTTAAGGATGATGCCTGCGATGGCGGCGATGGCCAGAGAGGTCAGCGTAATGGAGGCGCCGCCCACCTGGAAGGTCAGGCCGCCGGTAAAGCCCAGGCCGCACACCAGGATGACCGCCGCGATGATCAGGTTGCGGCTGTTGGTGAAGTCTACCTGGTTCTCCACCACGTTCCGCACGCCGATGGCGGAGATCATGCCGTACAGAATGAAGCTAACGCCGCCGATAATGGCCGCGGGAATGGTGTTGACCAGATAGGCAAAGGCGGGGCTGAAGGACAGGATGACAGCATAGATGGCGGCCAGGCGGATGACCTTGGGATCATGGACCCGGCTGAGCACCAGCACACCGGTATTCTCGCCGTAGGTGGTATTGGCGGGGCCGCCGAACAGGGCGGAGAGTGAAGTGGCGATGCCGTCGCCGATGAGGGTGCGGTGCAGGCCGGGATCCTCAATGAAGTTCTCTCCCACTGTGGCGGAGATGGCGGACATATCGCCGATGTGCTCCATCATGGAGGCGATGGCGATAGGAGCCATCACCAAAATAGCGGAGATGTCAAACTTGGCAACGCTGCCGGAGAAATTCGTCACAAACGGCTGGACACCCAGAAGCGGGGTAGCGCCTCCAAACAGTCCCTGAATATCCAGGCCGGAAAAATCCACCATACCGGCGATGAGAGCTACGATATAAGATCCAACCACACCCAACAGGATAGGGATGATCTTGATCATGCCCTTGCCCCAGATGTTGGCCACCACGATGATGGCCATAGCCACCAGAGCCAGCCACCAGCAGGTGGAGGCGTTGGACACGGCAGAGGGCGCCAGGTTCAATCCGATCAGGATGATGATGGGGCCGGTGACCACGGGGGGCAGATAGTGCATGACCTTGTGGACGCCCACCGCCTTGATGATGGCGGCCAGCACCACATACAGCAAGCCCGCCACCACGATACCGCCGCAGGCATACTGCAGCTTCTCGGAGGCCTCCATGGTGGCGTAGATGCCCTGGTCCATAGCGCCCATGGCGGCAAAGCCTCCCAGGAAAGCGAAGGAGGAACCCAGGAAAGCAGGCACCTTCATCTTGGTACAGACGTGGAAGAACAATGTGCCGATACCGGCAAAGAACAGGGTGGTCTGGATGCTGAGGGGCAGGCCGTAGCTCTGGACCAGAATGGGCACCAGTACAGTGGCGCCGAACATGGCAAACATGTGCTGCAGACCCAGGATCAGCATCTTGGGGATACCCAGGGTCCGGGCGTCCCGGATGGGCTGCTGACCGATGTTGGACTTTTTCTCGTTCATATCATTTCTCCTCTCATTTCATGGTTTCACACACGGGCAAAAAAAATACCGGCACCAATAGCCGGTCAGACAAAAGAAGTGTGAAAAAAAGAGGAAACCGCCTTCAGACTCGTCAGATACAGCATACCGTTCCCCTCTCTTTCGTTCTTTTTCGCATCATTATACAGAAAGGTACGACGTATTGCAAGGTTTCTTTTCCATGAGCCGGGGATAAAAAAACCGTCGGAAATTGTCAAAAATGACGGTGGAAAAACATTCCACCGTCATTTCAGCAATTCTTCGATTTGGGATTCCCCATACACCGGGATGCCGTGGGCCGACAGCAATTCCGCTGTCACACCGTCTCCCGCCGTCAGGGTGCCGGAAAAGGTGCCGTCATAGACCTGCCTATGGCCGCAGGAGGGACTGCGCTCCTTCAACACCGCCGCTTCACAGCCGAATAGTTTACATAACTTCAGTGTCTCCTCCGCGCCCCGGCGGTACTGCTCCGTCACGTCGCCGCTTTGGGTCACCACCCGGCCATCCCGCCGCTCCGCCGGCGGCCGGGGCGTGGGCAGGCCGCCCAGCTGCTCCGGGCAGACGGGGACCAGGGTATGGCGCTCCGCCAGCGCCGCCGTCAGCGGGTGGGGCTTGGAAGCGCCGTCGTACCGGCAGCAGACTCCCAGCAGGCAGGCTGAGATCAAAATCCTCACCGTCTCCCGCCTTTCTGGAAAGCACGGCGCTCCTTTTGCAGCTCCGCGTACAGCATCACGCCATTCCAGCCCCGGTTGTGGGGCGTCAGCACCGCTTTCAGGCAATCCGGTCCGGCTCCCGCCTGGGACAGGGCGGGCAGCAGCGTGTCCAGCTGCTTTTCCAGGCCGCACAGTACGATCATCCGCCCGCCCAGAGCGCCTCCGGCATAGTCCGCCATGGGGCCGGGCGCGGCATCCAGTCCCGCCAGCACCGCCAGGGGCTTGTTGTAGTCCTTCCGGGCCACGGGCACCAGCTCCACACCGAAAGGCCCCATGGCAGACTCCAGCGCCAGCACGTTCAGCAGGGATTCAAAGCCGAACAGCAGCAGTTTTCCATTCATAAAACGTCCTCCTTCCCGTCCAGTACCGCCAGAACCAGCTTCTCTCCCTCATATTTCAGTTTCAGGGAGAAGAACGGCCGGTCCGTATCCAACAGACGAAGGAATATCTTGTCCCCCTCCCACAGGGGCAGGGACAGCAGTTCCGCCTTCTTGATCCACGCCAGCTCTCCCTCGTCGCAGGAGTGGGGCTCCCCTGTCCAGCCGGTGGCGGTGAACAGGTGCATGTACTCCGTGGGATACTGGTCAGACACAAAGGTCACCAGCCCCCGGTAACGGTAGTCCGTCAGGGTCAGGCCCGTCTCCTCAAAGGTCTCCCGCAGAACGCAGTCTTCGGGGCTCTCCCCCTCCTCGAACTTGCCGCCTACGCCGATCCACTTGTCATGGTTCATGTCGTTTTTCTTTTTGATCCGGTGGAGCATCAGGTACTCGTCTCCCCGCTCCAGATAACATAGGGTAGAGTTGATCATGGGGGCATCCCCTCTTTGCTTTTTGTTCTATTATACCCGCATCCCGCGGAAAAGAAAAGCCTTGCTTTTCCTCCGGCAGGATGAAAAAAGAGGGATGCCTCATCCCTCTTTTCTCTCACAGCTTGATTATGGCAGCCCCCAGTGACTTGGCGTCGGCGGGGTCATGGGTCACCAGCAGGACCGGCTTTTGCTCCGCCGCCCGGCGGACACAGGCCTGGCACCGGGTCCGGTTTTCCCCGTCCAGTCCGGTAAAAGGTTCGTCCAGGGCCAGGGCGTCGGAGGGCGCCAGCAGTGCCCGGACCAGGGCCAGACGGCGCTTCATGCCGCCGGAGAACTCCCGGACGGGCTTGCCCGCCGTATCTCCCAGCCCCAGTTCTGTCAGAAGGACATTAGCGGCAGGTTCGTCCAGTGCGGAGCCCAGGACAAAGCGGAGGTTTTCCATGGCGTCCAGGTGCTCCAGCAGACGGTCCTCCTGAAATACGGCAGACCAATGGACACCTGTGGGGAAAACCGTGCCGCTGTCGGGCCGTTCCAGGCCCAGCAGGATACGCAGCAGGGTGGTCTTGCCCGCTCCCGAAGGTGCCATAACACAGGTAACGCCCGGCTCGGCGGTAAAGGTCACGTTTTCCAGCACGGGCTTGCCGTCATAGGCCTTGCAGAGGTTTTCCATATGTAGCTCCATCACAGCCCCGCCTTTCCCGCCAGCGCGTCCACCAGCGCCAAAAACAGTTTTTCAAACAGCACCGACACCGCTACGATGACCGCCGTCCAGGCGAAGAGGTCCGGGGTCTGAAAGTACACCTTGGCGGTGTACAGCCGCTCGCCGATGGTGCCGGAGGGCAGGCCGATGACCTCCGCCGCCGCGCCCGCCTTCCAGCAGAGGCCCAGGGCCAGGGACACAGCGGAGCGGAAATAGGGCAGCACGGCAGGTAGGTAGATGCCTGTCAGCCGCCGTCCCAGAGGGACGCGGAACACTTTCGCCATCTCCAGAAGCTTGGTATCTGCCGCCGCGATGCCCGCCAGGACGTTCAGGTACACTGGCGGGAACACCATCAGGGCGGAGATGAACAGGGGCAGGGAGCGGCTGTCCAGCCACACCAGGGCCAGGATGATGAAAGACACTACCGGGACGGCCTTCACCGCCGCCGTCAAGGGATAAAGCAGCTCCCTGACAAGGCGCCACCGGGCGGACAGCGCCGCCAGCACCGCCGCCAGGACGCAGCCCACCAGAAAGCCGCCGAAGATATGGGCAATGGAGCCTCCCACCGCCCGCCAGAAGGCGGCGGTGAGGGCCAGCTCTCCCAACCGCAGGGCTGCGGAAATGGGGGAGGCCAGCAGCAGGTGACCGTTGGGCCACAGGGCGGACAGGGCCATGCTGGCCCCTTGCCACACCAGCAGCCAGAAGAGCACCGCCCAGGGCCGTATGGAGTTTTGGGCGGTGTTCTTTTTCATGGACTGCTCCTTAAAGATCAGGCGTTATAACAGAAGTCGTCTCCCGGCAGCTTGCCGCCCACGGCGGCGGGCTGGGCATCAAAGAGGACCTGGAGATAGCCGGTGAGCTTTTCCGTCATCTCCTCCCCGGTGATGCAGACGATGTTGCAGTAGGGCAGGGCCTTCTGCGCCACAGGCGCGGCCTCGATGATGCCGAACTGGCTGATGAGCTGGGCAGCGTCGGCATTGTTGCTATTCACCCAGTCCACGGAGGCGGCGTAGTCCTGGAGGAACGCGCCCACGGCGGCGGGATGCTCCTCCACAAAGGACTTCCGGGCCACGACCACGCCGGTGATCATGCCGGAGCCGTTGTCCAGAGCGTCCCACTCAGCGGTCAGGTCCAGGGCCATCCGCAGGCCCTCGATCTTGGTCTGGGCCACGGTGACGAAGGGCTGGGGCAGCAGGGCAATGGTAGCGGCACCGGAGGCCAGAGCCGCCACGCACTCGGCGTGCTCGGATTTCCAATCGATGGTCACGTCCTTGTCCGGGTCAATGCCGTTTTCAGAGAGGAGGTAGCGCAGGGCATACTCCGGGGTGCTGCCCTTGCCGGCAGCCACGATGGTCTTGCCCGCCAGGTCCGCCATGGACTGGACGGCGTTGCCGTTCTCCACAATGTAGAGAACGCCCAGGGTGTTGACGGCCAGGGTCACGATCTGGCCCTCGGTCTTGTTGTACAGCACGGAAGCCAGGTTGGCGGGGACGCAGGCCATGTCCAGGTCGCCCTTGATGAGAGAGGGCGTCACCTCGTCAGCGGCACCGGCCAGGGTGAAATCATACATGGGGCCGCTGGCAGACTGGGGGTCGTCGCTCATCAGCTTCACCAGACCCATGGCGGTGGGGCCTTTCAGGGCGGCGATGCGGGTGGTGATGGGGTCCTCTATGGGAGCGGCGGGAGTTTCCTGTGCAGGGGCCTCCTGGGCGGGAGGCTCTGCGGGAGCGGGGGCTTCCTGCTTACCGCCGCAGGCGGTGAGGGACAGGGCCAGTAGCAATGCCAGCGTCAGAGACAAGGTTTTCTTGAACAGGTTCATAGTCGGTTTCCTCTTTTCTTGAAATTTCAGGTAATTACAGGTTTTCCGGGGCGTAGACCGTCTTGGCGGTAACGCCGGGCAGGCGGCCCAGCTTCCCCGACAGGGCGGAAATGATATCCTGGGACGCATCCAATGCCACGCTGATGATGTTCACGCCCCGTTGCCGGTAGGGCACGCCCATCCGGCCGATGATATAAGCGCCGTACTGGTGCAGCAGGTCGTTCAGGGCCGTCACAGCGGTACCCTCCCGGACGATGATGGCCAGCACAGCCACGCGGGTCTCCATGGTAGTCTCCCCTTTCCAGTGGAAAAAATAACCCCTCCGCTTTTCTGGCGGAGGGGTGGAAAGCACAGTGAAACAGCACACGGCGGTGGACCGTGTGTGCGTCCGGCTTTCGGCGCGGGGCAGGTAAAACCCTTGCCGTCAGATGACGTTCCTATGGTTCGGCCCGGCGGGCAGAATCCTCTTTCCGCAGGGTGGAAATATTGTATCACACGGGCGAGATACCCGTCAAGGGGGCTCAGCACCGGCTGAAGGCGTGGGTCAGATCCCGGATTTCCTCCGCCAGAGCGGAAGTTGTTTTGCCGGGGCGCAGCCGCCAGCACCAGTTATCCTCCGCCACGCCGGGGATGTTGATGCGGCTCTCGCTGCCCAGGCCCAGGTAATCCTGCAGTTGGGCCACGAACAACTCCGCCACGCTCCCCTGGCCCGCCCGCAACAGGGCACGCCGGGCGCTCTCCGCGTCGTCCGCGCCCAGATAGGATTTGGCGAAGGCTTTCTCCTCCGCCGTGGCGTGGGTGTACCAGCCCACGGCGGTGTCGTTGTCGTGGGTGCCGGTATAGCAGATGCAGTGGGGCTGGTAGTGGTGGGGCAGGTAGGCGTTATCCGGGCCGGAGAAGGCAAATTCCAGTACCTTCATGCCCGGCAGGCCGGACTCGTTCCGCAGGTCGTGGACGGCGTCGGTGAGAATGCCCAAATCCTCAGCGATGTAGGTGATGCCGGAGAACCAGCTGGTCAGCACCCGCAGCAGGTCCATACCGGGGCCCTTTTCCCACTGGCCCACCTTGGCAGTATCGGAGTCCGCAGGGATGGCCCAGTAGCTCTCCAGGCCCCGGAAGTGGTCGATGCGGATGGCATCGAACAGCTTGACAGCGCCCTCGACACGGCGGATCCACCAGCCGAAGCCGTCCCTCTTCATAGCGGCCCAGTTGTACAGGGGGTTTCCCCAGAGCTGGCCGTCTTCGGAGAAGTAATCGGGGGGCACGCCCGCCACCTTGGAAGGCCGTCCCTCTTCGTCCAGTAAAAACTGCTCCCGCTCCGCCCACACGTCGGAGGAGTCCAGGGAGACATAGATGGGCACATCGCCGATGATTTGGATACCCAGGCCGTTGACATACGCCTTCAAGTCCGCCCACTGGGTGAAGAACCAGTACTGGACGCAGGTGTGGTAGGCCACATCCTCCGCCAGCGTCTCCCGCCACTGCTCCACGGCGGCGCTCTCATGGCGGCGCAGGGCCTCGTCGGGCCAATCGCACCAGCCGCAGCCAAAGTAAGCACGGGCGGCCTGAAACAGGGTATATTCTTTCAGCCAGGGAGTGCTGTCCGCAAAAGCGCGGATGGCTTCGCCGTCCTGTTCCCAGGCCCGCTTCGCGGCTTTCCGCAGAAGCGGCTCCCGGACGCGGTAAACGGCCTCATAGTCCACCTTATTCGTGACGGACAGGCGGGCGGAGGCCAGGTCCGCCTCGTCCAGCAGGCCATTGGCGGCCAGGGCTTCCAGGTCGAGAAATAATGGGTTGCCCGCGAAGGTGGAGGCGCTGGTGTAGGGGGAATTACCAAGCCCCGTGGGGCCCACGGGCAAAATCTGCCACCAGGACTGTCCGGCGTCGTGGAGGAAGTCGGCAAACGCCCTGGCCTCTTTGCCCAGGGAACCGATGCCGTAGTCAGACGGCAGAGAAAAAATCGGCAGCAAAATGCCGGCAGAACGCTTCATAGAGGAAACCCCTTTTCACACACAAATTTTCTCTTTCATTGTATGCGGCGGCAGGACAGGTGTCAAGCGCACCACCGACAAAAAACGTGTCCTCGCGGGTCTGGAAATATTTTTGTTTACTCTCCCATCACCTGGAATACGATGTCCCGTACCCGGTTCCGGGTGTCGCATTCCACCAGCGTCAGGTTCTGCCAGGGACCGATGGTGATCTTCCCTGCCACAAAGGGAATCGTGATGAAGGGGGACAGCAGAGCCGCCTTGATGTGGGAGGAACCGTTGTCGTCATGCCAGGTCTCGTGGTGCCAATAGGGCACCACCCGGCCCTTCTCGTCCAGATAAGGGGAGAACACATCCAGCGCCGCCTTCAGGTCGTGGTTCACCATGCCCGGCTCAAATTCCAGCGTGGTCAGGCCCGCCACGCCGCCGGTGGTGAAGCCGGTGACGGTGCCGGCAGTGATTCCATATTTTTTGCAGGCCTCCGATACCGCTTGCTGAAAGTCCTCCGTCACGTCGATCATACCCATGTGGGCCTTGGTGTGATAAGTCTTGGTCTCTGTGTAAACTGCCATAAAGCTGGCCTCCTTTGCCGTTTTTCGCATTGTAACACATTTCCGCCCGTGGTACAATGGGGCTGAAATGAGGTGAGAGGATGACAAAAGCCATTATCACAGCGGATCTCCACGGCAAGACAGCGTATCAGGCCAAAGTAACTGTGGACGCCCTGCTGCGGCGGACGGGAGCGGGCACCTACCGCATCCGGCTCATCCACGGCAGTCACGGCGGTACTGCTCTCCGGGACTTCATCCAGGCCGAATACAGCCGCCATCCCAAGGTGAAGCGGCTGCTTCTCTCCCCTGACGGCGGCGCCACGGAACTGGTGCTGCGGGAGTATGTTTAGGAGGTATTCACGATGCGCGTCGCGCTCATTCAGATGCCAGTAACGGCGGATAAAGCAGAAAATATCAAAACCGCCTGTGAAAAGCTGCGGGAGGCCGCTGCCAGCGGCGCTGACATCGCCGTCCTGCCGGAGATGTTCTGCTGTCCCTATCAAAATGACTGCTTCCGTGCCTACGGAGAGGAGGCAAACGGCCCCTCCCAGGCCGCCCTGTCCGCTTTAGCGGCGGAGACGGAAATGTACATCGTGGGCGGCTCTCTCCCGGAGCTGGCGGACGGCAACGTCTACAATACCAGTTACGTTTACGGCCGCCGGGGTGAGCTGCTGGCAAAGCACCGTAAGGCCCATCTGTTCGACATCGACGTGGCGGGCGGCCAGTGCTTCAAGGAATCGGATACCCTTTCCCCAGGAAACGCCGTCACCACCTTCGGGACGGAATTCGGCACCATGGGACTTTGCATCTGCTTCGACCTGCGGTTTGAGGAGCTGGCCCGGTGTATGTGCCTCCGGGGCGCCAAATGCATCTTCGTTCCCGCCGCTTTCAACATGACCACCGGCCCCGCCCACTGGGAGCTGCTGTTCCGCCAGCGGGCGGTGGATAACCAGTGCTTCACCGTGGGTGTCTCTCCTGCCCGGGATGAAACGGCGGGCTATGTGGCCTACGGCAATTCCATCGCTGTGGACCCTTGGGGCACAGTCCTGTGCCGGGCCGGGGCGGAAAAAACCACACTGTACGCCGATTTAGACCTTTCCCGCCTAGACGATGTCCGCCGGCAGCTCCCCATTCTATCCGCCCGGCGGACGGACCTGTACGAGGTGCGGGAGAAATGAGCGGGCAGGTATTCACAGCTTTCTGTGACATCGTCCGGCAAATCCCTGCCGGGAAGGTAGCGACATACGGACAAGTGGCGCGGCTGGCAGGAATGCCCCGGTGTGCCCGGACGGTGGGCTACGCCATGGCGGACTGCCGGGACCCGTCCGTTCCCTGCCACCGGGTGGTGGACCGTTTCGGCGGCACAAAGCCCTGCTTCGACACCCACGCTCCCGGCACCCAGCGTGCCATGCTGGAGGCGGAGGGTGTGGTATTCACGCCAGAGGGGAACGTTGATTTGGCGCAATGCTTGTAGGACCCCATGCAGCAATAAAAAAATAGGAGACGGCTTTTGCCGTCTCCTATCTTGCTTTCGTATGTACAGTTTCCTGTGGACTTTCCAGTGCGGTCAGGTACTCCTCCAGGCAGAGGCCGGCCTCCTGCATGGCCTTTGCAGTCTCCTTACCCACATAGCGGTAATGCCACGGCTCATAGCCGATGCCGGTGACTCCACATTTATCGGAGGGATAGCGGAGAATAAAGCCGTATTCCCAGCAGTGCTCCATCAGCCACTTCTGTTCCTTCGTCTGCTCCTGCTTCTTGTCCAGCACCTGGTAGCTGGACGCCACCAGGTCTACCGCAAGGCCCGTCTGGTGCTCACTGGTACCGGGCACCGCCACCCAACGTCCCGCCTGCCGGATAGCCGCCTCCCGGCTGTAACCGGCGGCCTGGAGACGGGCGATCTTATTGTTGTACAGCCGGGTCTGGGTCTCCACAGGACGGTAGGCCGAGCAGACCACCGGCCGCAATCCTGCCTTCCGGCAGTCCGACAGCATAGCCGTCAGGTCATCATAGATACGGGCATCCACCTGAAGTCCATTGGGCAGTTTCTTCAGTTCCACCGTAAACTCCTCCGGCAGCTTGTTCCAGGGATTCACCAGCAAAAGCTGCCAATCCTCTTCCGCAGCCGTTTCCACAGCCGCTGTGGCCGTCGCCGGGACAATATCCACCGCATAGCAAGCAGGTGTCAGGAGCATCAGTGCCGCCAAAAAACCGGCAGCACACCGCACAGCGTTCATATCCGTTCCTTTCCAGCTCTTGCGAGCTGCTTTCATTACAGCTTGTCTGTGCTTTTATCATACACCCTGCCGCCCACGAAATGGGTAACAATTTGTAAACAAAATCGGCCGGCCCTTTGCGGGCCGGCCAATTCATTGCGAAAGCTCAGATCTTCACGATCTTGCCGGACTTCCACGCCTCGGTAGTGGCGTAGCCGATGATGGTGGACTTGGTGCCGTCGTACACGGTGGTGCCGGGCTGCTTGCCCTCCAACGCGCAGTTGACGAACTCCTCCATCTCGGTGAGGTAGGACTCGGCAAACCGCTCGGGGAAGGAGCCCACACACTCGGTGCAGGCGCCATTGACATTGTAGACCATGGCCTGGTTCTTCTCGGGCACAGCGGAGATGCGGATGGTGCCCTCGGTACCCACGATCTCGGTCTCCACATGGTAGCCATAGGGGGCGGTGCGGCCCACATGGACCATACCCATGGCGCCGTTCTCGAACTTGTACACGGCCACGCCGGTCTCGTCGTCACCAGCCTCCTTGAACTCAGGATGCTTGAAGGTGGCGCCCATGGCGTAAACCTCAGTAGCCTCGCAGCCCAGGAACCAGCGCATCAGGTCGATGTCGTGGATAGCCATGTCCAGGAAAATGCCGCCGGAGGTCTTTGCAAAGCGGATGGCACCGTCCACGAAAGCCTCGGGATCAATACCGGTAGCCTTCACCAGATAAGGCGTGCCGATGGCGCCCTCCTCGATCTTCTTCTTGGCGTAGGCATAGGACTTGTCATAGCGGCGCATGAACCCCAGCATGAAGGTCAGGTCAGGATGACGCTCCACAGCGGCCTCGGCCTGCTTGCACTGGGCCACATCCACGCCCAGAGGCTTCTCGGAGAACACATGCTTGCCGGCGTCCAGAGCGGCCTCGATCTGCCAGCAGTGCTCGGAGGAAGTAGTAACGATGACCACGGCGTCGATGTCGGCCTTGGCCAGCATCTCCCGGTAGTCGCTATAAACGTCGGTGACGCCCAGCTCCTGCTTGGCATACTCCAGCTCGGCAGGCATGATGGAGCAGGCGGCAGTCAGCTCAGCGTTGGGGATCTTGTAGGCTATGTTCTGCGCGTGTACCTTGCCCAAACGGCCCAGGCCCACCACGCCAATGCGCAGTTTCTTCATAATCTTTCCTCCATGTTCGGCGCGGGTCTCCGCGCAAATTCGTGAATATAATGCCATAGTCATGCCCGGCCTGTCAACAGGCCGGGCATGAAAAACGTAAAATTTACAAATTACTTGGCAGCAGCCAGACGACGGCGCTTGGCCTCCATCTGGGCACGGATGACGTCCATCAGGACGGCCAGGATAATGACCAGGCCCAGAACGATATTCTGGACAGCAGAGTCAATGGACAGCATGGTGAAGCCGTTACGCAGGACCGCGATGATCAGACAGCCCAGCATGGTACCGAACATGGTGCCCTTGCCGCCGGTGAAGGAGGCGCCGCCGATGATGCAGGCCGCGATGGCGTCGGTATCATAGGGCTGGGTAGCGTTGGCGCCGTTGCAGATGCCGCTGCGGCCAACAGAGTAGATACCGGCCAGAGCCGCCATGATACCGGACATGGTGTAGCAGAAGGTCAGCACGTTAGCGGTGTTGATACCGGACAGACGGGTGGCCTCCATGTTGCCGCCGGCGCAGTAAATGGAGCGGCCCAGAGCAGTCTTGCTCAGGAACACATGCATAATGACATAGAGCACGATGACCACAACAAAGCCAATGGGGAAGCCGCCGCCGAAGGAGCCGATGGTCTGGTTGCCCAGGAACTCAACGGACTTCGGGAAGTTGTTGATCATCTTGCTGCTGGTGACCAGCAGTGCCATGCCCCACAGCACGTTCTTCATGCCCAGGGTGGACACGAAGGGATGAGGCAGGTGCAGGCGGGTCAGCAGGGTGCCGTTGATGAAGCCAACCACGCCGCCGGCCACGATAGCGATGAGGATCAGCACGATGCCGCTGGAAATGCCGGCTTCCTTCAAAGCACCCATCAGGCAAGCGCAGAAAACGGCGTTAGCACCCACGGACAGGTCGATACCGGCAGTGATCAGGCACAGCAACATACCAACCGCCAGGAAGGCGTTGAAAGCCGTCTGCTTGAAGATACCCATGATGTTGCTGGGGCTGTAGAAGTTGGAGTTGGAGATCGCCAGAAATACGCACATGATCACCAGTGCCAGGATTGTGCCCAGCTGAAAGCCGGAGCCGCTCTTTTTCTTAGTCTTAGTCATCTAAAGTTCCTCCCCATGCCGCTTTCATAATGTCTTCCTGATTGAAATGCTTGCTGTCCCGCTCCACGGTGGCCATGACTTTGCCGCCGCGCATGACGACCACCCGGTCGCTCATGCCCAGGATCTCCGGCATTTCAGAGGAGATCATGATAACGCATTTTCCAGCCTTGACCAGGCTGTTCATAACATTGTAGACCTCGACCTTGGCGCCCACGTCGATGCCGCGGGTAGGCTCGTCGAAGATGTAGATATCAGCGTCGGAGTTGATCCACTTACCGATAACGACCTTCTGCTGGTTACCGCCGGAAAGCTGTCCGACGATCTCGTCGATAGAAGGCGTCTTGATACGCAGGGATTCGATATGTCCCTGGCCGGTTTTCTCAATGCGCTTTTCGTTGAGGAAGGGACCGTCGCTGTGCTTTTTAAAGCTGGACATAATGAGGTTGGTACGGATGGTCTCGCCCAACACCAGACCGGAACCCTTGCGGTCCTCAGTCAGCAGTGCGATGCCCTCCTTAATAGCCTGCTTGGGGCTCTTGATCTTGGTCTCCTTGCCCTTGATGTAGATCTTGCCGCCGTCGATGGGATCAGCGCCGAAAACAGCGCGGACCGTCTCAGTCCGTCCGGCACCGACCAGGCCGCTCATGCCCAGGATCTGTCCGCCGTATGCCTCAAAGCTGACGCCGTTGAGCACGCCGCCGATGGTCAGATCCTCCACCTTCAGCATGCAGTCACCCTTGACGCCGAACTCCTTGGGGAACTGGTTCTCCAGAGTACGGCCCACCATGGCGGTGATCAGAGAATCGTTGGTCCAATCCTTGATGTCGCGGGTCTCGATATACTGGCCGTCACGGATAACGGTCACCCGGTCGCAGAGTTCAAACAGCTCCTCCAGCTTGTGGGAGACGAACAGGATGCCGATGCCGCGGGACTTCAGCTCCCGGCAGGTCTTCATCAACTGCTCGACCTCTTTTTCGCCCAGAGAGGAGGTAGGCTCGTCCATGATGATCATCTTCGCATCGATCAGAACAGCCTTTGCGATCTCGATCATCTGCTGGACGCCCATGCCCAGGGTGCCCGCCGGCTTGCGGGGGTCCACATCCTGGCCCAGGGACTTCATGACCTCTTCGGCCTTCTTGTGCATGCTCTCATAATCCAGAAGCATGCCCTTCTTCTGCCACTTATTGATGAAGATGTTGTCAGTCACGCTCAGCAGCTTTTCGATGTTCAGCTCCTGATACACACAGGCAATGCCCGCGGCCGCGGACTCGTTGGGGTTCTTGAACACCTTCTTTTCGCCGTTGACGTAGATCTCGCCCTCGTCGGCCATATGAACACCGGTAAGGACCTTGATCAGTGTGGATTTGCCTGCACCGTTCTCACCGATCAGGCCGTGGATCTCGCCCGGCTTAACGGCAAGCTGCATATTGCTCAATGCAACTACGCCCGGAAATCGCTTCGTAATATTTTTCAGCTCAACTACGTATTCGCCCACCTGAATATCACCTCAATTTCTCCCGGTATGGGGACGCGCCAAAAGCGCGGTAGACGCCCGCTGCTATGCGGGCGGATGCTGGAAAATCGGGCCTGGCCCGTTACATTCACTTTGCTTCTGAAAATTGGAAGCGGGTAAAGAAAAGGCGGCCCCGCCCCAGTTATACCGGAACGGGGCCCACCCTCATTTCAAATCACATTAATATGTGCCTTTGGATCAGGCCAGATAGCCCTGCAGCAGTTCCAGACGGGCCTGGGCGCTGCTGGGATCGACGATGGAGGCCTTCGCCTCGATGAAGCTATCCAGCTTCTCACCCTGCAGTGCGCGGACCACAGCGTCGACAGACTGGTAGCCCATGTCATAGCCAGCCTGGCAGACAGACATGGTCTCCTCACCGGCCAGGATGGACTTGCAGGCGGACTGGATGCCGTCGAAGCCCAGGAACACGGTGTTCTTATAAGCCTCGTTGCCGGCAGCGGCACGGGCAGCGGCCATAGCCATATCGTCGTTGTTGGCGCAGATCACGGCGATGCCCTCGGGATGGTTCTGCATGATAGCCTCCATGCAGGTGACGGCCTGGTCAGCCACGGCGTTGGCGTACTGGATCTCGTCATACAGGAAGGTGCCGCCAGCGGCTTCGATACCGGCAGCGTAGCCCTTCATACGGGCCTCGTTGGTGGAGTCACCCTGAACGCCGGCGATCTCGATGCACTTGATCTCGGTCCAGCCGCGCTCCTTGGCCAGCTTGGCAGCAGCCTCGCCGCCCAGCTTGCCGGCATCCTCGTTGCTGGTGCCGACGAAGGACAGGACCTCGGGAGCGCTGATGTTGGTATCAACGGCGACGATGGGCTTGGTCTGGCCCTTGATCATGTTGGCGACCATGTCGGCCTGCAGGGGAGCGATGACATAACCGTCGATATCGGCATTGTTCATGTCGGTCTCGATCATGTTCTGCTGCTCGTCGTATGCAGTCTCGGAGGTAGCGCCCTTGACCTCGACCTTCACATTGGGATGGTCAGCCATATAGGCCTCAGCACCGGCCACCACATAGCCCCAATACTCGGAGGAGGTGGTCTTCAGGATGACGGAGATGTTGTACTCCTGCTCGCCGGCAGCGGCGGGCTCTTCGGTCTTCGCGGGCTCCTCGGTCTTAGCAGGGGCCTCGGTCTTGTTGCCGCCGCAAGCGACCAGAGACAGAGACATGACCAGAGCAAGGATCATTGCAAGGTACTTTTTCATTTCTTCTTTTCTCCTTTTCGACTAGTTTCCGAATGCCGCCGAACCGATTCCTACAACAAACGGCAGAAAATCGATTAACGTCACCCGGTGAATGCTATTTAATCCTAACATAATCCAAAAAATTCGTCAATAGAATGCACAATTTCTGTGTGTTTTTTAAGAATTATTTATTGCCTTTTTGGTAAAAATATAAAATTTATTTTCTAGCAGTTGAAAACACGCATATATTTCTTCTTCAAAATTTTACTCAGATTTTGCATTTTTGTTAAAATCTTTTAAACCTTCTTTTGGGATGGAAATTGTTTTCTGACGGACAGGCAGAAGTGCTTCTGTCATATCCATAAAAAATTGGGAAAAGCCTTTGGCTAAATCGGAAAAAATCAAAAGTCCCGCAGAAAACCGTTGATTTTTAAGTGGAACGATGATATTTTTTATAAGTAGCGAAAACGATTGCGCCCACAGTGTGTTTTTTCATTTCTGTGAACGCACACAGAACGGTGTGGCCTCCCCGCATCTTTCTGTTCCGCTGACTGGAAACTATTATTTTTTAAGGAGGATTTTCCTATGTTTGATCCGAAGAATGTCTCCCTGGGCATCGCCCCCATCGGCTGGTGCAACGACGATATGCCCGAGCTGGGCGGTGAGAACACCTTCCAGCAGATCGTCAGCGAGATGGCCCTGGCCGGCTTCACCGGCTGCGAGATCGGCAACAAGTATCCCACCGACCCCGCCGAGCTGAAGAAGGCCCTGGATCTGCGCGGTATGCGCATCGCCAGCCGCTGGTATTCTTCCTTCATCCTGACCCGTCCCATCGAGGAGGAGATCGCCGACTTCACCGCCAACCTGGACTTCCTGGCCGCTGTGGGTGCCAACCGCATCAACGTCAGCGAGCAGAGCTATTCCATCCAGGGCCAGATGGACACCCCCATCCTCACCGGCGGCCACAAGCACGTCATGAACGACGAGGAATGGGACCGCTTCTGCGCCGGTCTGAACACCCTGGGCAAGATCGCCGTGGAGCGCGGCTTTAAGCTGTGCTTCCATCATCACATGGGCACTGTGGTCCAGACCTCCGAGGAGACTGATCGCATGATGGCCAACACCGATCCCCGCTATGTCTTCCTGTGCTATGATACCGGCCACTTCACTTTCGCCGGCGAGGACCCCCTGGCCATGCTGAAGAAGTATGTGGACCGCGTGGGCCATGTCCATCTGAAGGATATGCGTCTGCCCGTGGTCGAGGAGGCACGGAAGAACAACTGGAGCTTCCTGCAGGCCGTCCGCAACGGCGCCTTCACCGTTCCCGGCGACGGCAACGTGGACTTCGACCCTGTGTTCAAGGTGCTGTCTGACGCCGGCTACCAGGGCTGGCTGCTGGTGGAGGCCGAGCAGGACCCCGCCAAGGCCAATCCTCTGGAGTACGCCATGAAGGGACGCAAGTATATTCGTGAGCACACCGGCCTGTAAGCGGTGCTTTCCCACATAAACACGCAATTTAATAAAATAGGAGATGTTTCCGATGACCTATTTTAATAAGAACGCCGAACTGAAAAACGGCTACAACACCTACATCGACGCCGACACCGACGATATGGGCACCCAGATGGACGTGGGCCTGCTGCTGATGGAGGACGGCGACGTCTTTACCTTCGACGAGGCCGACAAGGAGATCGCGGTGCTGCTGTTCTCCGGCAAGGTCACCTACGAGTGGGACGGCAAGAAGGTCGAGGGCGACCGCCCCGACTGCTTCCACCACGAGGCCTACTGCCTGCTGGCCGGCAAGGGCACCAAGATCACCCTGACCGCCCACGCCCACAGTGAGCTGTACATCCAGAAGACCCTGAACGACAAGCCCTATGAGGCCGTCATGTACACCCCCGAAACCGTACAGACCGAGTACAAGGGCTCCAATGGCGAGCTGATGGGCTGCATGGAGCGGGAAATCAAGACCTTCTTCGACCTGGACAACGCCCCCTTCTCCAACATGGTCCTGGGTGAGGTTTTGAACCATCCCGGCAAGTGGTCCTCCTATCCCCCTCACCATCATCCCCAGCCCGAGGTCTATTTCTACCGCTTTGACTATCCCGACGGCTTCGGCGCGGGTTTTGCCAACGGCGAGATCTTCAAGACCGGCCACAACGGCCTGGCTGTCATCAATCACGGCTTCCACTCCCAGACCGCCGCGCCCGGCTATGCCATGTGCTATGCCTGGGGCATCCGCCATCTGGACGGCGATCCCTGGGACAAGACCCGCATCGATGATCCCGAGCACGCCTGGCTGTGGAAGGCCGACGCCAATGACCACATCTATCCCAATCATTGACAGGAGGTAAGATTCCCATGAAAACCGTTCGTTTGACCATGGCCCAGGCCCTGGTCCGGTTCCTGGAGAACCAGTACATCGAAGTGGACGGCGTGCAGAACCGCTTTGTCCGCGGCGTGTTCATCATCCCCGGCCACGGCAACGTGGTGGGCTTCGGCCAGGCGCTGACCCAGGAGGCCAAGCACCTGGAGGTCTGGCACGGCCAGAACGAGCAGGGCATGGCCCAGGCCGCCGTGGCCTTCGCCAAGCAGATGAAGCGCAAGCAGATCTGCGTTGCCACCTCTTCCGTGGGCCCCGGCGCCGCCAACATGGTCACCGCCTGCGGCACCGCCACCGCCAACAACATCCCCCTGCTGGTGCTGCCCGGCGACGTATATGCCTGCCGCCAGCCCGACCCCGTGCTGCAGCAGGTGGAGCAGACCCACAACCTGTCCATCTCCACCAACGACGCCTTCAAGGCCGTCTGCCGCTACTGGGACCGCGTCGTCCGTCCCGAGCAGCTGATGTCCGCCTGCATCTCCGCCTTCCGGGTGCTGACCGACCCCGCCAACACTGGTGCCGTCTGCATCGCCATGCCCCAGGACGTGGAAGGCGAGGCCTATGACTATCCCGAGAGCTTCTTCAAGAAGCGCGTCTGGCGTCTGGAGCGCCGCCCCGCCACCGAGGCCGCTCTGAACGACGCTGCCGAGGCCATCAAGAAGGCCAAGCGCCCCATGCTGATTTGCGGCGGCGGCGTCCGCTACTCCGAGGCTCACGAGGAGTTCCGCGCCTTCGCCGAGGCCACCGGCATTCCCTTCGCCGAGACCCAGGCGGGCAAGAGCGCCATTGAGTGGACCCATCCCCTGAACCTGGGCGGCGTGGGCGTCACCGGCTGCTCTGCTGCCAACGACATCGCCAAGAAGGCGGACCTGGTCATCGGCGTCGGCACCCGCTACACCGACTTCACCACCGCCTCCAAGTGGCTGTTCAAGGACAACTGCAAGTTCGTGAACATCAACGTCTCCGAGTTCCAGGCCCTGAAGATGGAGGCCATCCCCGTGGTGGCCGACGCCAAGGACACCCTGCCCCGCCTGCTTGAAAAGCTGGACGGCTACAAGGCCCCCTACACCACCGAGGTGACTGCCGCCCGTGAGAAGTGGCAGAAGGAGCTGGACCGTCTGGACAGCATCGTTTTCGAGGACAAGAAGTCCTGGAAGCCCATCATCAACGACGCCAACGCCGATTCCGCCAAGCGCTATGCCAAGGACCTGAACGCCTCCCTGTGCCAGACCACCGTTCTGGGCGCCATCAACCACATGATGAGCGAGGGCGACGTGGCCATCGGCGCCGCCGGCTCTCTGCCCGGCGATATGCAGCGCATGTGGCGTCCCACCGGCATCGACTGCTACAACATGGAGTACGGCTACTCCACCATGGGCTATGAGGTCGCCGGCGCTCTGGGCGTGAAGCTGGCGATCGGCGACAAGCGTGAAGTCTACGCCATGTGCGGCGACGGCAGCTTCAACATGCTGCACGGCGAGCTGGTGACCGCCGTCATGGAGCACAAGAAGATCAACATCTGCCTGTTCGACAACGCCTCCTTCGGCTGCATCAACAACCTGCAGGTGGGCCACGGCAACAAGACCCTGTGCACCGAGCTGCGTTTCCGCAACAAGGACGGCCTGTTCGGTGACTTCCTGAACATCGACTACGCCAAGGTTGCCGAGGGCTACGGCTGCAAGTCCTACTCCATCCGCACCATGGAGGAGCTGGTGGCCGCCTTCGAGGACGCCAAGAAGGTCAAGAATGTGCCCGTCCTGTTCGACATCAAGGTCCTGCCCAAGACCATGACCGACGGCTACGGTTCCTGGTGGCGCGTGGGTGACACTGAGGTGTCCGAGCGCCAGGAGAACCTGGACGCCTACGCCAACCATCTGGAGCATGTGAAGGACGCGCGGAAATATTGATCCTCGAGGGGGGAGCAGGCTCCCCCTCGACCTCCCCCTCACCAGTGACATCGGTCACTGGTGGACGCCGCCTAGGGCGGCTGGGGCAAGGTATTTTCGCCACGTACACGCCGCGGCGAAAATGATTGAATTTCCTTCATTCGCCGGAGGCGAATGAACTGGGGAAACCAGAGGTTTCCCCTAGCCCCTTTCCGTAGGGGCGGCATCCGAAAAGTAAAAATCCTACCACTCTATAAAAGAAAAGGAAGGTAATTATCATGGATAAGGTTCTGAAAATCGGTATCATCGGCTGCGGCGCTATCGGCCGCGATCACTGCCGCCGCATCATCGAGACCGTCCCCGGCGCTACCGTCGTGGCCGTCTCCGACTATGTGGCCGCCGCCGCTGACGACACCGCCGCCAAGTACGGCATCCGCTCCTTCGGCAACGACTGCGACGGCATGATCAAGGACCCCGAGGTCGAGGCCGTTGTCATCACCTCCATCGACCCCACCCATCATGACTACGTCATGAAGACCCTGGCCGAGGAGAAGTGGTGCTTCTGCGAGAAGCCCCTGTCCCAGAACGCCAAGGACTGCGAGGAGATCATCAATCGCGAGCTGGAGATCGGCAAGCGTCTGGTCCAGGTGGGCTTCATGCGTCACTATGACCGCGGCTACGCCGAGATGAAGCGTATCATCGAGTCCGGCGAGCTGGGCGCTCCCCTGCTGATCAAGGCCTGCCACCGCAATGTCTCCCAGGGCCCGGGCTTCAAGACCGAGAACGGCGTGACCAACGTGGCTATCCACGAGCTGGACATCTGCCGCTGGCTGCTGGACGACGAGTACGAGGACGTGCAGTGCGTCAAAGTCCGTCAGTCCGCCAACTCCGACAAGGGCTATGACAACCCCCAGGTCATGCTGATGCGCACCAAGAAGGGCTGCTTCATCGACGTGGAAGTTCAGGTCGCCGACGGCTACGGCTACGACATCCAGTGCGAAGTCGTCTGCGAGAACGGCACCGTCAAGCTGCCCGATCCCTACGCTGTGGTTCGCCGCTCCCGTCCCCAGGGCTGGGACAGCCTGAATCCCGCTGAGTCCATGCCCATCATGACCGACTGGAAGGAGCGCTTCATCGAGGCCTACGACATCGAGTTCTGCAAGTGGGTCGAGTCCGTCCACGCCGGCAAGCTGACTGGTCCCTCCTCTTGGGACGGCTATGTTGCCTGCGTCGCCGGTGACGCTCTGAACGCTTCCCGTGGCACCTCTCAGTTCCTGAAGGTGGAGACCATGGAGAAGCCCGAGATGTACAAGTAATCTCTCCAATCAACAAACAGGCCCGGCCATCTGGCCGGGCCTGTTGCTTTTTTCTCTTCCCTATTATTAAAAGGAGACTCAGGGCAATTCAAAAAGAACCCTCTCATAATCCTTCACATAGTATTTCACATTTTTCCTGCCCTTTTGAAGGATGGTATGCCCCTCGGCCTCCAACTTTTCCTTCTGCGCTTCGATGCCGCCCGGATATTTCGCGTTCAATTCACCGTTTGCTTTTAACGTTCTCCAATAGGGCGTCTCGTCCTCCTCCCGCTGATAGCTCGCCCACGCCGCAATGGAGGCAAATATCCCGGCGGTGATCGGCTCCGTAAAATCTGCGCCGCTGCGTTTTGCAAAATATGCCCGGATCTCTCCCACTGTGGTCACTTTTCCATAGGGAACCAACTTCATCACTTTGTCATAGTCGATAGGCGGTGCGAAATACATCCTGTTTCCGCCATACTTTTCAATGCTTCTTCTATCTGTGATCGTCTGAAATTTTGGCATATCCTTGCTGTCACGCAGCATCGCGTTGAAATCTTTCTTCCCTTCGCCTGCCATACCCGCCACCTCCCTCCCAAAGTATCACACAGTTCTCTACTCCATGCAATGAAGCAGTTCAAAAAAATTTACCGGTGCCAATTACAAAAGGGATGGTCTGCGACCATCCCTTTTATTGTTTACTCAATCTCAATATGTACCGACTCATGGAACTCCGGCTCCACCAAACCAGGGATGTCCACTGCGTCGGTGAAGCGGACATCGTCCGTGTACTCCCGCAGCAGGGAGATGATAGCGGGATGGGGCCGCTCGTCGGGGCGCCGGGCCGCCACACTGATCACCGCCGTCTTAGGACGCATCATATCCACCATTTTCCGGGTAGTGGAGGACAGGCAGGCGTGATGGGGCACCTTCAAAATATCGCAGGGCGCCAGGGTGTCGTTATCCCACACCACGGCGTAGGCATCGCCGCCCAGAACGATCTCTTTCCCATGGTAGTGCAGCCGCTGGCGCAGGCTGGAGATATTCATAGCCTTGCCCCAGTGCATCAGGGCGTAGCGGTCCCGCTCACCCCGGAAGGCCGCGTCGTACACTTCTTTCTGCCGGGGATACAGGGCCGGCTCGCCGCAGACGATGTCCATGGACAGATCGTCCGTCAGCTGGTAGGACTCCAGCTTGTCGCCGGGCAGCTCTACCATCTCCCGCACCCGGCCGGGATGCTCCCGCAGGGCAGCAGCGCAGATATTCACACACCGCAGCAGGTTCCGGGCCGCCTTGGGGAACGCCATATCCTTGTCCGGCTCCAAATCCCGGCTGTCCGCCGGAGGAATGTATGTGGCAATCAGTTTATCCACTGTCGCCGCTTCCAGCACCCGGCCCAGACCGCCGATATGGTCCCGGTGGAAGTGGGTCAGCACCACCATATCCAGATGGGTAACACCCTGCTTTTTCAGGAAATCACCGGCATAAATGCGCTGAGACCGGGGATCCAGCTCTGCCGAGTGGTCATCCCGGATCAGGTTGTCATGCCCGCAGTCCACCAGCGCCGCAAAGCGCTGGACACCGTTCTCCACATCCCGGATCAGGGTAGAATCTCCGTTGCCAACGTTGATAAAATCCAGTACCAGCATACTTGTCCTCCCCGCGTTTGTTTTTTACAGAATACCACAGTTAGTTGCGCCCCCGCAACGAAAACAGTGCTGCGTGCTTTACAAATTTTTACTTCAAATTTTGACAAACTGACGAAGGAGCCGGGAGCGAAAACGCTCCCGGCTTCCGGAACATTTGACAGCTTTACAGTTTCCGCAGGGCATCCACCAGTGCGGTCTTGCCCTCGGTTTTTTCGTCGGCCCGAGGGCTTCACCCTCGGGCCGCCTGCGCCTTTGGCCTACAGCCAAAGGCGATCGCTGCGGCGGGTGATTAAACATGAAAGTGGGGCCGCCCGGCCCCCCTTTCATACTTTCCCCCCGCACTGCGGAAGGTCTGCTCTCCTGTTTTTACAGTTTCCGCAGGGCATCCACCAGTGCGGTCTTGCCCTCGGTTTTTTCGTCTTTCATCTTAATGACCCGGGCAGGGCTGCCTGCCACCACGGCATTCTCTGGCACATCTTCGATGACGATGGCCCCGGCGGCCACTACGGCGTTCCTGCCGATATGGACACCCTCGATGACCACGGCGTTGGCTCCCACCAGCACGCCGTCTTCCACGATGACGGGGGTAGCGGAGGCAGGCTCCACCACGCCGGCCAGAACCGCACCGGCGCCGATGTGGCAATTGGCGCCCACGGTAGCCCGGCCGCCCAGCACGGCGCCCATGTCGATCATGGTACCCTTGCCGACGACGGCGCCGATATTGATGACGGCTCCCATCATGATGACGGCTCCCTCGCCGATCTCCACCTTCTCCCGAATGATGGAGCCGGGCTCGATGCGGGCCTTGACGTTCTTCGTATCCAGCAGGGGCACACCGGAGTTGCGGCGGTCATTTTCCACCACGCAGTCGGTGATGTTCCCAGCATTGGCCTCCAGAATGGGCTGGAACTCGTTCCAGTCACCGAACACGGTGAAGCTGTTGTTGCCGCCGAACACCTTGGCAGAGCCGAAGTCCACAGGGCCGGTGGTGTTGACATAGACCTTTACCGGGGTCTTTTTCTCGGAATTGGCAATATAATCAATGATCTCCTGGGCGTTCATGCGTCACTCTCCAAATAAGATTTTTTGCAGGTCATAGACCCCATTGGGCCGTCCCGGCAGCAGCCGGGCCATGTGCAGCGCGCCGTTGACAAAAATCTGGCGGCTGGCGGCACGGTGGGTGAACTCCAGCTCCTCGTCGGGGCCGAAGAACTGGACGGTGTGAGTTCCCGCCACGGTGCCGCCCCGCAGGGCATGGACGCCAATTTCGTCCTTGCCCCGTTTGCCACAGTTCCCCTCCCGGCCATACACCGGGGTCAGGGCGTGGGCGGGGTCGATGGCCTCCAGCAGCAGCTTGGCGGTGCCACTGGGGGCGTCAGCCTTCTGGTTATGGTGGGTCTCGGTGATCTCAATGTCGAAATCGGGCTTCAGTACATCCGCCACAGTCCGCAGCGCCCGGTATAAAACCGCCACGCCAAGAGAGAAGTTGGCGCTCCACAGCACAGGGGCACAGGCACCCAGGCTTTCCAGCTCCGCTTTCTGCGCATGGGTATAGCCTGTGGTGCCGGACAGCAGGGGCGTTCCGGTGCGGCGGACGTAGGCACAGACAGCCGGCAGTGCCTCGGGCCGGGAGAAGTCGATGACCACATCGGCCACCTTTCCCAGTCCGGCCAGCTTTCCCAGGTCGTCATGGCCGAAGGCGGCCACCACCTCATCGCCGTTTGCCTGGGCAGTAGCTTCTATCAGCTTGCCCATTTTTCCACGGCCGATCAGAAGAATCCTCACAGCAGGCCCGCCTCCTTCAGGCTGGCCCGCAGCACCGCCTGGTGCTCCTCGCTCATCTCACACAGGGGCAGCCGCATGGGGCCGACGTTCAGGCCCATCATGTTCATGGCACTCTTGACGGGGATGGGGTTCACCTCAATAAACAGGTCGTTCATCAGCTTCAGGTACTTCAGATGGTTTTCCAGGGCCTGGGCCTGGTTGCCGCCCAGGTAATCCGCCACGATCTGATGGCACATGGCGGGCATGACGTTGGCGTAGACGGAGATCACGCCGCTGCCGCCGATGCTCATCAGAGGTACGGTGATGTCGTCATTGCCGGAATAGAGGGCGAAGTCAGGCCCAATGCAGTGGGCGATCTTCATGGCGTAGCTCATGTCGCCGCTGGCTTCCTTGATGCCGGCAATGTTGGGGTGCTTAGCCAGCTTCTCCACCACGCTGACGGGGATGGAGCAGCCGGTGCGGCCAGGGACGTTGTACAGCAAGCAGGGAATATGCACTGCGTCGGCAGTCTCCGCGAAGTGGCGGTACATGCCCTCAGGGTTGGCCTTGTTGTAGTAGGGGGAGATCAACAGCAGGGCGTCGGCGCCCATGTCCTGATACTGAATGCTCTTTTCCAGCTGGGTGGCGGTGCAGTTGGAGCCGCTGCCTACGATGACAGGCACCCGGCCACCCACCACCTTGATGGTGTGCTCCACCACGGAGGCGTCCTCTTCATGGCTCATGGTGGGATATTCGCCGGTGGTGCCCAGAGTCAGGATGCCGTCGGTACCTTCGGCGATCTGCCGCTCCAGCAGCTCGGTCAAGACCTCAAAATTGACGCTGCCGTCCTCGTGGAACGGGGTGATCATGGCAACGATGGAACCCTTGATGTTTTCGAACTTCATGTTGTGTGCCCTCCATACTTTACTTTTTATATCTGTTTTCCAAAAGAAAAAGTCGGTAGAGGCACGCTCCTACCGACAGTACATGTACGCCCAATGGCGTCAGGCTCTGTAAGCGGATAGCGCACCTGCGGCCCATGCCGCAGACAGTCCCGCGGGTATTCCCCCCGGCCCCACTCTCCATCTGTGCCCAAATGGAAAGTTCGGCGGACTTGCCCTTCCCACGTTCCCAGCCTGCCGGCTCCCGTGGGTCCATCGCATCCGCGCCTCTATCTCATTTTCCGCTATCATACCATTATCCGCCTGTGGTTGCAATAGAAATTTTCCAAAAAATCTACTTCTTTCTGCCCGGTTGTGTTATAGTAAATGCCATAAACTTTCCCCCAGGAGGTCCCCTCATGTTTCAAACCGTTGTTGACCACCGCCGCGCCCTGCACCGCATCCCCGAGCTGGATAACCAACTGCCCGAGACCGTGTCCTATGTCCGCTCTGTTTTGGAGCCGCTGGGCTGTGCCCTGTCCAGCCCCATCCCAGGCAGCGTCTGTGCCTTTTTCGACGCGGGGAAACCGGAGTCCGTGACTTTTCGGGCGGACATGGACGCCCTGCCGGTGACGGAGGCCACAGGCTTGTCTTACGCCTCCACGCACCCCGGAAAGATGCACGCCTGCGGCCATGACGGCCACACCGCCATGGCGCTGGCTCTGGCGGAATACGTATCCGCTCATCTCTCTGAACTGCCCCGGAACGTGCTGTTTTTGTTCCAGCCTGCCGAGGAGACCACCGGCGGCGCAAAGGGGCTTTGCGAGAGCGGCGTTCTGGAAGCCCATCACGTCACCCGTGTCTTCGGCCTGCACCTGTGGCCGAATCTCCCTGCCGGGCAGGTCTTTACCCGGCCCGGTCCCCTGATGGCCCGGGCCAATGAGGTCACTGTGACCGTCACCGGGAAAAGCGTCCACCTCTCCCGGGCCAGTCAGGGGCTGGACGCCATGACCGCAGGTACGGAGTACCTCCGCCGGGCCTATGTTATGGTGGACGCCCTGCCGCCGGAAGAACCGAGGGCGTTCCTGTTCGGCAAGATGACCTCTGGCACGGTCCGCAACGCCGTCAGTGGGCAAACAGTGCTGGAGGGGAGCCTCAGGACCTACCGGGAAGAGACATACCGTTTTTGCAGGGAACAGTTGGAGGCCATTGGCCGGGACATCGCCGCCGAGACCGGCTGCGGCGTGGAGGTCTATCTCAACGAGGGGTATCCTGCGGTCTGGAATCACGAGGGGCTGTGCGAAACCGTCTGCGCCGCTTTAGGGAAGGATGCTCCTTCCCTGCTGGACGCTCCGGCCCTGGCGGCGGAGGACTTCTCCTTCTACCAGCGGGCGGTTCCCGGTGTGTTCTTCTTCCTCGGCATCGGGCAGACGCCGGAGCTTCACGCACCGGACTTCTGCTTCCATGACGAGGCGGTCTTGCCGAAAGGCGTGGAGTTTTTAACGAAGCTACTTTACATGGCGTGAGGCCCGTTCTTGGACAGCGAACACGTGGAAGCACCCTGCAACCGCTGGTTGCGGCATTTGACAGCTTAAAATGGTGGCCTTTTTCATCCGTCTTTGCTATCCTATTCCCATTAAAGCAAGGAGGTCTTCTTATGACTCTGGGCGAAAAAATACAGGCTTTGCGCACGGACATCGGTCTATCCCAGGAGGACTTGGCAGAACGGTTGGGCGTCAGCCGTCAGGCTGTCAGCAAATGGGAGCTGGACAAGACCGTTCCGGACGTGAAGTACATCGTGGCACTGAGCGAGCTGTTCGGCGTTACGACAGACTTTCTGCTGAAGGATGATTCCAAAGCCATGCCGACCAAGACGCAGGCTCCAGCCTCTCCTCCACCTCTCATCTCCCAGGAGTCTGTCTGCCCTCTAACCGCACCGACCTCTCCAGACCGTTCCTGCTTGCTTTTAGATGTAAGCCTCTGCTTGTTCGTACTGCTGATCCTCCTGTATCTGGCTGACGATTGCTTCATGCTTTCTTTATTTACGACCCATTGGCCGCTGTTGGTGGTTCTGCTGGGAACTCCGGTGATACTATTGGCCAGTTTGGAGCTTTTTTCCTCCGACACTTCCCTTCGGCGGTTCCGCCGGGGCGTAGCTGGATTCTGTATGCTGTGGGGTTTTTCCATGGCGCTGCTGTGCGGTTTCTCAGAAGTCTTTTTCGTGTTGATCAGTCAGGTAGGCGGCATCGCCAGTCTCTTTCTCTCATTGCTGCTCATAGCTTTGTTTCTGCCCCTTTGGTATGCTGGCCAACGACTGGCAAACTATTTGATCAAACAACGCAAACTATAAAAAAATACGCTGTGCACGGCGCCAATGTCATTAAGATAAGAGGATCGAGGCTTCTCGAAAGAGAGGCCTTGATTTTTTTGCCAAAAATTTAAGAAATTGCTTGACACAAGAACAAAATTGTGCGGCCGCTTTCACTGACTTTTGTCAGCGAAAGCGGCCC
>JAGBDS010000007.1 GCA_017937405.1 Oscillibacter sp. | reverse complement strand
TCGAAGAACATGTGCTCGGTACGGCACAGGCCGATGCCCTGAGCGCCCAGAGAGCGGGCCTTGGCGGCATCGTAGGGAGTGTCGGCGTTGGTGCGCACCTGCAGGCGGCGGTACTTGTCGGCCCAGCCCATGATGCGGCCGAACTCGCCGGCGATCTCAGCGTCCATGGTGGGGATAGCGCCGTCGTAGATGTTGCCGGTGGAGCCGTCCAGGCTCATCCAGTCACCCTCAACATAGGTCTTGCCGGCCAGCTCGAACTTCTTGTTCTCCTCGTCCATCTTGATGTCGCCGCAGCCGGAGACGCAGCACTTGCCCATGCCGCGGGCCACGACGGCAGCGTGAGAGGTCATGCCGCCGCGGACGGTCAGGATGCCCTGCGCGGCCTTCATGCCTTCGATGTCCTCGGGAGAGGTCTCCAGACGGACCAGAACCACCTTCTCACCGCGCTCAGCCCAAGCCTTGGCGTCCTCGGCGGAGAAGACGATCTTACCGGAAGCGGCGCCCGGAGAAGCACCCAGGGCCTTGCCGATGACGGCGGCCTGCTTCAGAGCCACGGCGTCGAACTGGGGATGCAGCAGGGTGTCCAGAGAGCGGGGCTCGATCATGGCCACGGCCTGCTTCTCGGAGATCTGACCCTCGTCCACCAGGTCGCAGGCGATCTTCAGAGCGGCGGCGGGGGTGCGCTTGCCGTTACGGGTCTGCAGCATGTAGAGCTTGCCATGCTCGACGGTGAACTCCATATCCTGCATGTCGTGATAGTGATCCTCCAGGGTCTTGCAGACGCCCTCGAACTGGGCGAAGGCCTCGGGGAACTTCTCAGCCATCTCAGCGATGGGCATGGGAGTACGGACGCCGGCCACGACGTCCTCGCCCTGGGCGTTGGTCAGGAACTCGCCGAACAGCTTCTTCTCGCCGGTGGCGGGGTTACGGGTGAAAGCGACGCCGGTGCCGCAGTCGTCGCCCATGTTGCCGAAGGCCATGGACTGGACGTTGACGGCGGTGCCCCAGGAATAGGGGATGTCGTTGTCGCGGCGATAGACGTTGGCGCGGGGGTTGTCCCAGGAGCGGAACACGGCCTTGACGGCGCCCATCAGCTGCTCCTTGGGGTCAGAGGGGAAGTCGGTGCCGATCTTGGCCTTGTACTCGGCCTTGAACTGGCCAGCCAGCTCCTTCAGGTCCTCGGCGGTCAGATCCACGTCCTGGGTGACGCCCTTCTTCTCCTTCATCTCGTCGATGAGCTGCTCGAAGTACTTCTTGCCCACTTCCATGACGACGTCGGAGTACATCTGGATAAAGCGGCGATAGCAGTCCCAGGCCCAGCGGGGGTTGCCGGACTTCTTGGACAGGACCTCTACCACGGTCTCGTTCAGACCCAGGTTCAGGATGGTGTCCATCATGCCGGGCATGGAGGCCCGGGCGCCGGAACGGACGGAGACCAGCAGGGGGTTCTCGGCGTCGCCGAACTTCTTGCCGGTGATGCCCTCCATCTTCTCGATGTACTCCATGATCTCGGCCACGATCTCGTCGTTGATCTTCTGGCCGTCCTCATAATACTGGGTGCAGGCCTCGGTGGTGATGGTGAAGCCCTGGGGCACGGGCAGGCCGATGTTGGTCATCTCGGCCAGGTTGGCGCCCTTGCCGCCCAGAAGCTCACGCATGTTGGCGTTGCCCTCGGTGAACAGGTAGCAGTACTTTTTGCTCATTTTCATTCCTCCGTATTTTTTGTCGCTGCCAAACGGCAGAAAAGCTAACGCGATCCAGGTTAAACGTTTGCTCAAAATAGACCGTTAATATTATAATAGGCCGTCCTCTGGAAAACAATGCATAAATGCCATAATAAAGTCTCTGAAAAATGGAGCATTTTCACAAAACTATTGCGATTTTCAACAAAATAGTCCCAATTTTTTACGCAAACGCTTGCACAGGAAAGGGGCAAATGACTTTTTTTACAGTGTCCGCGGACGGAGAACAATGGGGGCAGAATGAAAGCGGAACCGGCCTGCTGGCCGGCTCCGCTGAACTGTAAGGAGCTGGAAAGACTCAACCGATGCCGCCGTTGACGGCTCCCAGGATAAACACAGCGGCGGTCAGTACGCAGAAGAGATATTTGTAGAGGGGATAATACCACCCGCCGATGCGGTTTTTCCGGCCCACGGAGACGGCGTCTTCCACCGCCTGTTTGCCCCAGACCCAGGCGAACATGATGCCCGCCAAAGCGGCGCCCAGGGGACAGACGTAGATGGAGACGAAGTCCATCCAGGGGGAGACGATACCCTGGATGCAGACGGAGACCACCACGCCAATACCGCCCACGATGGCGACGGATTTCAGGCGGCTGAGGTGCATGTGGTCCTGGAGGGCGGCGATGGGGGCCTCAAACAGGTTGACAAGGGAAGTCAGACCCGCGAACAGCACCGCTACAAAGAACACGACCATCACGATCTGACCGCCGGGCATGGATTTGAACAGGTAGGGCAGGGAAATGAACATGAGGCCCGGGCCGCTTTCGGACAGAATGGCGCCGGTAGTCGCCATGGCGGGGATAATGACCAGGGCGGCCAGCATGGCGGCGCAGGTGTCGAACACCGCCACGGTGACGGCGGAGCTGACGGTGTCCTCTTTGTCAGAAAGGTAGGAGCCGTAGATGATGGTGCCGTTGCCCGCCAGGGACAGGGAGAAGAAGGACTGGCCCAGGGCGTAGACATACATCATGGGGTCCTTGAAGGCTTCGGGGCGGATGGTGAACATCCACTTGCAGCCTGCTCCCGCGCCGGGCTGGAAGGCCACATAGATGGCAAGGCCGATGAACATGATGTAGAACAGGGGGATCATCACCTTGTTGGCCTTTTCGATACCGGCGGCGATGCCCAGGTTCATGATGGCGAAGTTGACAGCCAGGGCGATGATGAGCCACAGGTTGTTGCCGAAGGCGGAGGCCATCTGCCCGAAGGCCGCGCCGAATTCACCGGGCTCCACGGGAGCCAGCACGGAGCCGGTGAAGCTGCCGAAGGTGTACTTGAAGATCCAGCCCACCACCACGGAGTAACCGATGGCCAGCATCAGGGCGCCCAGCATGGGAATGGCGCCGATGACCTCGCCTGTGCGGCGCTTGTGCTCGCCCCGGGAGGCCATAGCCGTGCCGAAGGCACCGATGGGGCCGGAACGGGCTGCCCGGCCGAAGCTCATCTCCCCGATGACCCCGGAAAGGCCGATGAGAATGTCGAAAACCAGATAGACCAGCAGGAAGGAACCGCCGTAGGTCGCCATGCGGTAGGGGAAGAGCCAGATGTTGCCCATGCCTACGGCGGAGCCGATACAGGCGAGGACAAAGCCCAGCTTGCTGTTGAAGCCGTCGCGTGTTTCCAGAGTCTCGTTTTTACCCATGGACCATGCACTCCTTTTTCAGATGGATTCAGCGGGGGCGGAAAAGCGGACGCGCCGGAGCGCGCCGCATCCTGGCAGTATCAGAATATCCGCCGCGGGGCAAAATGTTGCCTGAAAAAAGGCGTGGGACTGGCAGTTCCCCGTCAAGAAACCGTTAGAAATGCGAAAGAATATATTCGGGAAGACATCATTTTCCATATTTCTTTTTTAAGGGACCTGTGGTAAAATCACAGAAGACTGCTGGAAGGAGGCCCCACCATGGCCTTGTTTGATACATTGGAAAAAGACCCCGGGGCGCTCCGCATCCGGGAGGCGGCGGGCCGGGGGACGCTGTCCCACGCGCTGCTGTTCACCGGCAGCGGCGACCGGGTGGGGCTGGCCCGCTATGCGGCGGCGGCCATGGAGTGCGCGGCGGACCGGGGGCAGCCCTGCGGCATCTGCCCCGCCTGCCGGAAGGTGGGGGGAGACATCCACCCCGACGTCATTACCGTCCGGGACCCGGACCACAAGAATATCGCCGTGGACGTGGTGCGTGCCATCCGGGCCGACGCTTACATCCGCCCCAACGAGGGACGGCGGAAGGTGTACCTCTTCCCGGACTGCGCCCTGCTGACGGAGCAGGACCAGAATGTGCTGCTGAAAATCGTGGAGGAGGGGCCGCCCTACGCGGCGTTCCTGTTCTGCGCGGAAAACCCCAGCCAGGTGCTCCAGACATTGCGCTCCCGCTGTGTGGAGGTCAAGCTCCGCCCCGGAACGGAGGAGGACGGGGAGCCGTCCGAGGCGGCGGAGGCACTGTGCCGGGCCATCGGCAGCCGCCGCCGGGGCGCCGTGGCCGAGCTGGCGGTGCGGTTGGAGAAGAAAAAGCTGGACCGGGAGGCACTGTCCGCCATGCTGGAGCGAAGCCGGGCGTCCTTCGCGGCAGCTCTTTTGTCCCTTTACGGACGCCAACCAGGGGAAATGGACCGGGAGATCGGGCCATTTCTTGCGAAAAACTTGACAAAATCCCAAATCATGTCCACAATAGAACTATTACAGAAGTATCATGGAGAGTGCGCCTACAACGTCGGCCCCGGCCATGTGCTGGGCGCTCTCGCCGCTGAATTGGAGGGTATCCTTTGACTGAAGTCATCAGCGTCCGCTTTCGGGGCGGATGCAAGAATTATTTTTTCGACCCCAAGGGCCTGCGGGTGAAGATGGGGGACCAGGTGGTGGTGCAGACCGCCCAGGGGCCCGAATTCGCCACCTGCACCGAGGGGAACCATGAGGTGGAGGACTCCGCCATCGTGAGCCCGCTGTGCGCTGTGCTGCGCATGGCTACCGAGAACGACCGCCGGGTGGTGGAGTACAACAAGAAAAAAGAGAGCGAGGCTTTTGACATCTGCGAGAAGAAGATCGCGGACCACGGCCTGGAGATGAAGCTGGTGAACGTTTCCGCCAGCTTCGACGGCAACAAGATCATCTTCTACTTCACCGCTGACGGGCGGGTGGATTTCCGGGAGCTGGTCCGGGACCTGGCAAGTGTGTTCCGGGCCCGCATCGAGCTGCGGCAGATCGGCGTCCGGGACGAGGCCAAGATGATCGGCGGCCTGGGCATCTGCGGGCGGCCCTTCTGCTGCTCCCAGTTCCTGGACAGCTTCCTGCCGGTGTCCATCAAGATGGCGAAGACCCAGAATCTGAGCCTGAATCCCACCAAAATTTCCGGTACCTGCGGGCGGCTGATGTGCTGTTTGAAGTACGAGCAGAACGCCTATGAGGACGCCGCCAAGCGGATGCCCAAGGCGGAGAGCTTTGTCCAGACCCCCGACGGCCCCGGTAACGTCAAGAGTATCGATCTGCTGCGGGAGACCGTGAAGGTGGCGCTGGACAGCGCGGCTCCCAACGAGCCTATGAAGTGCTATCACAACTGCGAGATCTGCGTGCTCCGCAATGGCAAGGGCAGCCGGGAGGGCATCGAGATCCCCGAGCGTCCCGCCCGGTATGTGGAGGAGCACGAGGAGGAGAGCTTTGAGATGCCTCCTGTCCTCTCTACACCGTTTTATATGGATTCCAAGCTGGAGGACGCGCCCGTCCGGGAGAAGATGAGCGAGGAGAGCGGCGGCGACGGCAAGCCCCGCCGCCGGCACCGGGGTGGACGCCGGGGCCGCGGCAAGGACGGCAAGAGCGAGCAGACCGCTGCGCAGGCCGCACCGGAAAAGCCGGAAAAGACGGAGGGGGGCCAGAAGTCCCGCCCGCCGAAGCAGCAGCCCAAACAGCAGCCTCCCAAGCAGCAGGGGCCCAAACAGCCCCAGCAGCCCCAGGCCGAGAACAAAGCCGCCGGGGATGGCGACGAGGCAAAACGCCGCCGCAGGCCCCATCACCGGGGCGGACGCCGCCGGAGCAAGGGCGGCGAGGGCGGCAGCGCCCCTAAGACTGAATAAAAGAGAAAAGACCCGCCGTCCGCCTTGCGGGCGGCGGGTGTTCTTTCGGAAAGGAAGACACGATGGGAAGATTCGACGGCGTTTTGCTGGCAAGCGATTTTGACAACACCTTGATTTATACCGAGGAGGCCTTGCGCTCCGGCGTACCGGTGCCGCCCCTTTCGGAGGAAAACCGGGAAGCCCTGGAGTGGTTCATGGCCGAGGGCGGGCGGTTCGCCATCGCCACCGGCCGGGCGCTGGCGGCCTTTATGAAATACGCGGACAAGGTGCCCATGAACACCCCCGGCGTAGTGTGCAACGGCGCGGCGCTGTACGACTTTGCCAAGGGCGAGTATCTGGAAATGGCGATGCTGGACGGAAGCGTCCGGGAGCGGGGCCAGGCGGTGCTGGAGAAGTTCCCGTCGGCGGCGGTGGAGGCGTACCACATCGACAACGTCATCCACGCCGTCCATCCCAACGCCATCACCCGGCAGCATGAGCATCTGACCAAGGTGGCGGTGGAGGAGAAGCCGTCCCTGCCGGAGGTGCCCCTGCCTCTGGGCAAGCTGTTGTTCGAGGACAATCACGCCGTTTTGGAGGAGATCAAGGCCTTCCTGACAGAGCAGGGCTGGAGCGGGGACTATGAGCTGATCTTCTCCGGCCAGAGTTTGCTGGAATTGACGGCCAAGGGCGCCAACAAGGGCGGCATGGTGCGCCGCCTGGCAGCCCGGTTGGGGATTCCCATGGACCACGTCTACTGCGTGGGCGACGAGGCCAACGACATCCCAATGCTCACCGTGGCGGCGGAGGGGTTTGCTCCCGCCAACTGCGTGCCTGCTGTCCGGGCGTGCGGGGCTACTATCGTGGCCGACGCCCGGGAGAGCGCACTGGCGGATGTGATCCGGCGGCTGGGGGAGAAGTATCCCGGTTGATTTTTTCGGCGGAGGCGGGAACTGTGTTTCCCACCCCCGCCGGAAAATTTTTTATTTACTATCTTGACAAATGATAAAGTTATGATATTGTATTACTTACATAATACAACGATACACAACTGGGAGGTGTGCCATGAAGTGGCAGTTTTCCAATGACGCCCCAATTTACACCCAGCTTATCGAACAGATCAAGGTGGGCATCGTGGTGGGGGCCTTTCCGCCGGGAGAGCGGCTGCCATCGGTGCGGGACCTGGCGACAGAGGCTGGGGTCAATCCCAACACCATGCAGCGGGCGCTGGCGGAGCTGGAACGGGACGGACTGGTATTCAGCCAGCGGACCGCCGGCAGATTCGTGACGGAGGACAAAACGATGATCGAAAAGGCAAAACGGGGACTGGCGGAGCGTCACATCAAGACGTTTCTGGCGGCTATGCTCCGGCTGGGCTATCAACCGGAGGATATCGTGACCCTGCTGCGGCAGGAGACGAGTGAGGAGGGAAGCGCGAATGGCGGTTCTGGAATGTAAAGCACTGACAAAAAATTACGGACATACGGCGGCGCTGGACGGCGTGGACTTTATTATCGAGCCGGGCCGCATCGTGGGATTGCTGGGACCCAACGGAAGCGGCAAGACCACTCTCATCAAGCTGGCTAACGGCCTGCTGACTCCTACCAGTGGGGAGATTCTCGTTTGTGGTATAGCACCGGGGAAGGAGAGCCACGCGCTGGTCAGCTACCTGCCGGAGCGGACCTCTATCCCCACCTGGATGACTACCAACCAGCTTCTGGACTTCTATCAGGATTTCTATGCCGATTTTCGCCGGGACGCGGCGGAGGAGATGCTCCAGCACCTGAATATCCAGCCCAAACAGCAAATCAAGCAGATGAGCAAGGGCACCCGGGAGAAGGTGCAGCTCATCGTGACCATGAGCCGGGCGGCAAAGCTGTATTTGCTGGATGAGCCCATCGGCGGCGTGGACCCTGCCACCCGGGACTACATCCTGTCCACCATCATCGGCAACTACGACCCCGAGGCGGCGGTGGTCATCTCCACCCACCTCATTTCCGATGTGGAAAAGGTGCTGGACGACGTCATCTTTATCAATCAGGGCCGCGTCATGCTCCAGTCCTCCGTGGACCAGATCCGGGAGGAGAAGGGCATGAGCGTTGACGAGCTGTTCCGGGAGGTGTTCAAATGCTGAGAAAGCTGTTGAAGCACGAATTTCGTGCCACGGGCCGCATCATGCTGCCCCTGTATCTGATTTTGCTGGCGACCTCCATCGGCGCCAACTTCTCCACCCGGGGCCTGCTGGAAACGGACCTGAAGGTGCTGGACCTTCTGGGCGGCCTGCTGGTCATGGCCTTTGCCGTTGCCATTATCGCTGTCTGCGTCATGAGCATGGTGGTGATGGTCCAGCGGTTCTATAAAAATCTGCTCCAGGATGAGGGCTATGTGATGATGACTCTGCCTGTCTCCGTCCACCAGCAGGTGTGGAGCAAGCTCATCGTCTCCGCCGTCTGGTTCGCCCTGACCATCGTCATGGTGTGCCTGGCCGGATTGATCATGGCCGTTGACATCGACATTCTGGAGGGCATCGGTGAGGTTTTCCACGAGATTTTCCAGCATGTCACCGCCTACTACGCTCTGAACGGCACCGCCATCGCGGCGGAGTTCCTGGTGGTGTGCTTCCTGGGCTGCTGCGCCATGTGCCTGCATTTCTACACCGCCCTGGCCATCGGCCACAGCTTTTCCGGCCACAAGATGGCCTGGTCCGTGGCCTGGTACTTCATTATCCAGTTTGCGGTGCAGTTCGTGGGCGGTATGCTGGTCGTCCTGCTGGATGAATCCTGGCTCCACCACCTGCTGCTGGGCTGGACCGACAGCTGGAAAATTTCCGGTATGGCTGCTGTACATTTCGGGATGTGCGTACTCATCGTGGGGGAACTGGTCTACGGCGCTGTTTTCTATTTATTAACAACTTATTTCTTGAAGCGCCGGCTGAACCTGGAGTAAACTGTCCATAACGCTGTCACGGTCTCCGGGGCTGCCGGAGGCCGTGGCCTACGTGTGGAGGGACTTATGCCTTTTCTGGAAACTACATTTGGAAAACTGCTGATGACCTTCGGTACCGCCATGGTGCCGGTCATAGAGCTGCGGGGGGCCATTCCTGTGGGCATCGCCGCCGGGCTGCCGCCTGCCGTAGTTTGTGTGACTGCCATTCTGGGGAATCTGCTTCCCGTGCCCTTCATCATGCTGCTGACCCGCCGGGTCTTCAACTGGCTGCGGGACACCCGGTTTTTCGGGCCGAAGATCGTCTGGCTGGAGCGGCGGGCTCACCTGAAGGGCCGCATCGTGCGGAAATACCGTCTGGCGGGACTGGTAGTCCTGGTGGGCATCCCCCTGCCGGGGACCGGGGCCTGGACCGGGGCGCTGGTAGCGTCCTTGCTGGACATCCGCCTGCGGAATGCCCTGCCCGCCATTCTGCTGGGGCTGGTCATCGCAGGAGGCATCACCACGGCGGTGACATTGGGACTGGTGCGCTTGTTTTGAACCAAAAAGAGAGCCTTTTGGCTCTCTTTTTTCATCCAAAATCGTGCCTGCCGCCGCAGGAGAGGCTCATGTCCTCCAGCAGGGACACGATGGCTTCGATGCGGTGGAAGCACGCCGGGTCATCCAGCGTGTCGTCGGAGAGGATTTCTTGAATCTTGCGCAAAGCGCGGCTGGCGGCGTCGGAGGCCAGACAGCGGTAAAAATCCTGTTCGTCCTGCATAAAATCACCTCGGCCAAAGCGTACCATATTTCCTTGAAATACGCAATTGCGTATACGCGACATCGTAAAAGCAGATACCATAACCATGAGGTGATGGGTATGGGCGTTAAGGATGCCGTTGCGGCGCGGTTTGCGTCGATTTGCCGCCAGCGCGGAATAAAATACAACGAGCTTGCGGTCAAGGCTGGTGTGACGCCCTCCACGGTGTACAGCATGATGGACGCCCGCCGCCGGGATGTGTCCATTACCACCATTAAAATGCTTTGCGATGGGCTGGAAATCTCCCTGAAGGAATTTTTCTCCGGCGAGGAATTTACAGAGCTGGAGCAGGAGATCAAATAAAAAAAGAGAGCCGAAAGGCTCTCTTTTTTGCTTATTCGGCGGTATAAACTTTTCTCCCCGCACTCCACACCGCCCGGACGGCGCCGCTCTGCCGCAGGTACACGCACCGCTCCAGCCGCTCCGCCGGGGTCAGGGGATGGGGCTGGGGCAGGGTATCGTCCGCCAGAACAATGGCGTGAAGGGGATTGCCAGGGGCGAAGCCCGGCTGTTCCCCAAAGTACGCCGCGCCCGCGGAGGTGCCTAAGTACCAGCCCTCGGGGACGGTGAGGAAATCCGTCTGCCAGTTGTCCAGCACCCGGCGGGCCTTGGATGCCCGGATGGCGGAGGCCACCACGTCGAACATGTCCAGGTGGTCGCCGCCTGCGATGTCGCTGCCCAGGGCCACCTTCAGGCCTTCGTTCAGCATCACCCGCACCGGGGCCACGCCGGAGCAGATGTTCTGGTTGGAGTCGGCGCAGTGGACCACGGTGACGCCCGCGTCTTTCATGGCTTTCCGCTCCCGTTCATCGGACCAGACGCAGTGGGCCATAACGGTGCGTTCGTTCCACAGGCCGTACTTGGCGTAGGTCTCCCAATACTGCTTGCAGTCGGGGTGGAGCTGCCGCACCCACTCCATCTCCGCGCCGTTTTCCGACAGGTGGGACTGCACCGGCAGGTCCCGCTCCGCCGCCAAATTCCCCAGGAAAGCCATCAGCTCGTTGGTGCAAGAGGGGGTGAACCGGGGGGTCAGCATGGGCTTGATGTGGGCAAAATCCCCGCAGGCCTCCAGCCAGCGGAGGGTCTCCCGCTGGGATTCCTCCGTGGTCTCCTCCAGCACGCCGGGGGCGGCGTTGCGGTCCATGTTCACCTTGCCCACATAGCCCGTGACGCCCGCCTTTTCCAGCTCGTCCATCAAAATCAGAGTGGCGTCGGTGTGGAGGGAGGAGAACATACACACCCGTGTGGTGCCCCGGGACACCAACTCACGGGCCAGCTTGCGGTAAATTTCCCGGGCGTAGTCCGGGTCCGCGAACCGGGCCTCCGTGGGGAAGGCGTAGGCGTTCAGCCAGTCCAGCAGGGGCAGGTCCATGCCCATGCCCAGCATGGGGTACTGGGGGGCGTGGAGGTGCAGGTCCGCGAAGGACTGCAGAATCAGGGCGTCGCCGTAGTCTTCCACAGGCGCGGCGGCGTACTGCTCCGGCAGGGTGGGGAATACCCCCTGAATGACGCCGTTTTCGGCTACCAGGTAGCCGTTCTCCGTGATGTCCAGCTTGCCCAGCGACCGGGCGGAGACGATAGTCCCTTTCATAATTGTGACAGCCATACAAACACCTCTCTGCAAAATGTCGGTACAAAAGAAAAGGAGCGCCTGACCGGATAGTTCCATCCGACAGACACCCATAGCAGAGCCTTTCGGCGGCCCCGTAGAAACTTTCGCGCCATTGTACAGCGAAATTATATGAGTCCTTTTAAATTGTATGCCGTTATTTGCATCATAGCATGAAATAGACGAAAAAGCAAGCCGGGAGTTGTGGGCTGGGAACGGATGTGATAGGATGAGAAAAAAGGGGGCGGGGCGGATGAAGATCTACAGTAAGAGCCAATTTGTGCAGGGATTGCTGGGCATTGGATTGGGTGTGATGTATCTTACTCACGGCATCTCGAACCGGGATGCGTTCAAGATCACGATGTTTGTATTGTGGACGATCATTGGAATCGTTGCTGTCTGTTTTTCCACAGACGAGGACCGGGCCGCGCAAGCCCGGGAAAACGATGAAAAACTTCGCCGTGCTGCCCAAAAGCGGTTCGGGAAATGGGCGTGGCCTGTGCGGCTGTTCGGCGCGGGATTGGCGGTCACAGGGGCCGTACTGGTCCTGTTCCGGGTCTCGCCTCCGGTCTGCCTGCTGCTGATTTTCGCGGGAATGGCTTATACGGTGGCGGTGGAACACTGGCTGAAAGGGCAGGCGGAGAGGGAAAACGAAAACGTTATCTGACCGGGCGGCGGGAGCCGCCCGGTTTTCGCACCCCCGGCGCGGGCACCGCTTATACTGGCATACAGGCGGGCTTCCGCCTGAATCCAGATAAAGGCGTTGATGCGTATGCTGCAATCTCTCGGCTGGGCCGCCCTGGGCACCGGGTTCACCTTCCTGATGACCACCCTGGGCGCCGCCATGGTGTTTTTCTTTTCGGGAGAGCCCCGGCCCCGGTTCCAGAAGGCCATGCTGGGCTTTGCCGCCGGGGTGATGACGGCGGCGTCGGTGTGGAGCCTGCTGCTGCCCGCCATCGACCAGGCGGTGGAGGAGGGGCGCTTCCCCGGCTGGCTGCCCGCCGCGGCAGGGATGCTGCTGGGGGTGGTGTTCCTGGCAGCACTGGACAGCATTTTGCCCCGGCTCCGCCGAAGGCCCACGGAGGACGCCTGGCGGCAGAACGCCCTGCTGATGACCGCCATCACTTTACATAACGTGCCGGAGGGCATGGCGGTGGGCCTGGCCTTCGCTCTGGCGGCAAACGGTGAGAATCTGGCGGGGGCGGCGGCCCTGGCCATGGGTATCGGCATCCAGAATTTCCCGGAGGGCGCCGCCATCGCCCTGCCCCTGCGGCAGGAGGGGAAATCCCGGAGCCGGGCGTTCCTAGGCGGGATGCTGTCCGGCGTGGTGGAGCCGCTGTTCGGCGTGTTGGTGGTGCTGATAGCCGCCTGGGCACGGCCCCTGATGCCCTGGCTTTTGAGCTTCGCGGCGGGGGCCATGCTGTACGTGGTGGTGGAGGAATTGGTGCCCCAGGCCCACAGCCGGGCGGGGACTTGCGGTTTCGTGGGGGGATTTCTCATTATGATGGTTTTGGACGTGGCACTGGGTTGAAAAAATTCCCGCCGGAGGTATCCGGCGGGAAAAAATCGTTATTCTGCGGCGGGGGGCTCGATCAGGGTGTAGTTCCCGGAGCGGATGAGGGCCGCCAACTCAAAGGTGTCGGCAGGCAGGGTGTCGGACAGGATGCCGCTGCGGGCGATGTCCGGCGTCTGGTGGCAGTCGGAGCCAGCCAGCTGGATGAGGCCGAACTGCTCGGCATACTCCTTGGCCCGGTCGTTGTGGCTGTCGTGCCGGGGATGGGCGTTGATGACCTCCACGCCGTCCAGATAGCAGGCGATGGCGGGGGTGCACTTCTTCCGGTAGGGGTGAGCCTGGATCAGCAGGGCGCCGTCCTCCCGGGCCAGCTTGGAGAACTCCACCACGCTCATTTTCAGGTTCCGGGGCATGTCCCGCAGCAGCTCGTCGTGCCAGCCGAACAGCAGGTAGTCGTTTTCACACTCGTCAAAGCGCAGCTCCGCGCCCTTGTAGACCCGGATGCCCAGCTCGCCGCAGGCGTCCTCCATCCGGTGGAAGCCGTCCAGGAACTTTTCCAGCAGGCCGTCGGGGGCGCTCAGGTCCAGGTTCAGGTACTTCACCGTGTCCCGGTTGTAGTGGTCGGTGACGGCGATGGCGTCGTAACCGGCCTCCTTATAGGCCTTCGCCAGGACGGGGGCGGTCAGGTGGCCGCATTTGCTGGTGTGGGTGGTATGGAGATGGGTCTCGATCTTGTACATGGCAAACACACTTCTTTCCAATATCTGAAATAAAAAGCGCAAACGTTTTCGATATAGGAATACACGAAAAAATCCCGGCTGTCAAGAGGACAGGCGGGATTTTTTCAAACCAAATTGCCGATTACTCTGGAAGTCTTGCGCAACGGGAAGGAGGATAGCTACGAAAGGAACCCAGGAAGGGGTCCTTTCGTTTTCAATCATAAGTTTTTCTGAACTTTTCAGTTCGGAAAAACTTGCAGCAGCTTGCCGAAAAGACTTTTTCGGCAAGCTGACACGAAAAAATCCTTGCTGTCAAGAGGACAGGCGGGATTTTTTGAGCTTTTTCAGGAAAGTGTGACGGGCAGGCCCGTCAGATACCGCCGCACTACGTCCAGCGCATGGTTGCTGGAGAGGTCCTGAATGCGGTCCCGGCGGCGCTTGCCCAGGTCCAGGGGACGGCAGAAGGTGCCGTCCGGGGTGGCAAGGCCGATGTACACGATGCCCACGCTCACGCCCCGCTCATCGGGGTCGGGGCCCGCCACGCCGGTGACGGACACGGCGATGTCGGCTCCCGTAATACGGCGGGCGCCCTCCGCCATGGCCCGGGCAGTCTCCTCCGACACGGCGCCGTAAGCGTCCAACGTTTCTTGAGGTACGCCCAGTACGTCCGCCTTGACGGAAGTCCAGTAGCTGACCACGCCGCCCCGGTACACGGCGGAGACGCCGGGCAGGGCGGTGATGCGCTCCGCCACCCGACCGCCGGTGCAGCTCTCGGCGGTGGCCAGGGTCAGACCCTTTTCTTTCAAAAGCCGGAAACAGGTCTCTTCCAGGCTGGATACATCCACGCCGTAGACGTAATCTCCCAGAAAATCGGTGACGTCCTTTACCACCGGGGCCAGCATGGCCTCGGCGGCCTCCACGCTCTGCGCCTTGGCGGTGGCCCGGAGACGGACCTCGCTGGGCTTGGCGTAGGTGGCGAGGGAGGGGTTTTCCATGCGGCTCATCTTCGCCCGCATCAGCTCCTCCATGGGGCTTTCGCCCAGGCCGAAGGTCATGATGTCATGGGAGACGATGACCTCGCTGGAGAGGTTGCGGAGATAGGGGACCACATGGCGATTCAGCATGGTCAGCATCTCGAAGGGCGGGCCGGGGAGCATCAGGACGTGGACGCCGTCTGCCTCGAAAGCGCAGCCGGGGGCGGTGCCCACGGGATTATCGAACACAGTGCAGCCCTCCGGCAGCTCCGCCTGCTGGAGGTTGTTGGAGGGCATCTTCATGTGGACATTCTTTTCAAAAAAGACCTTCAGGTGCTCCACGATGTCCTGGTGGAGCAGCAGAGGCTTGCCGAAGGCTTCGCAGATGGTCTGCTTGGTCAGATCATCGTAGGTGGGACCCAGGCCACCGGTGGTAATGATGATGTCGGCCCGGCGGCGGGCAACATCCAGGGCTTCCTTCAGGCGCTGGGGGTTGTCGCCCACGACGGTGTGCCAGAAGACGTTGACGCCCACGGCGGAGAGGGCCTGGGAGATGTCCCGGGCGTTGGTGTTGACGATGTTGCCGAGGAGCAGCTCAGTGCCCACGGCGATAATTTCGGCGGTGTGTGACATGGCGTGTACCTTCTTTGATGTGGGGTGTCCGCCTGCGGGCGGGGACGGGGGATGGCCGCCCCACGGGGGCGGGACGGGGGTGTGCGCCGCTTTGCGGCGCGGGAATGAACCCCCCCATTTTCTTTTCGGTTGCGCCGAAAAGAAAACGGCCGTTCACAGTCAAAAGAAAAGGCGCTTTTGTGTCCAAATCCCGCCTTTGGCGGGTTTGGACGAGGACGGGGGTCGTGCGAGACGGTGCCCCCGTAAGCTGAGAGTCTTCTGCCGGGTGCGCCTGAGACTTGGGGATCAGAGATGGTGCTTCCCCGCAGTTGGCGGTGCGGAGCGGCTTTCGGGGTGGTCGTCGTATGGGCTCTGCCATTAGCCCCGCGCGTTCCGCTTCGCTACGCGCTGCCTGGGAGATAATAGGGAGCGGCAGCGGAAAGAGGAACAGACCAAATCGGTTTTGCAGCCCAATGCACGGAAACGGTTCGCCGCGGGCTACGTGTTTACAAGTTACAGCAAAGTTGGAGCCGCGCCCAACGCAGGAGTTTGCCTCGACTGCCGAGGTTTCATGTCAGGACCCCTCGTCTCAGCCCAAACTTGACCCCAAAGCGGGTCAAGTTTGAGGCCCCAGGCGTCTTTCTTTTGGACCGTGAACGGCCCGTTTTCTTTGGGCGCAACTCAAAGAAAATGGGGGGTTCATTCCCCACCCCCTGCCAGGGGACATCATCAGTATTTGACTCTTACCCAACTCTCCTCCGCCAGGGCCTTGATAATCAGCCCCTCCACATCCAGGGCGGCCTCCGCCTTGCGGACCTCCTCCAGGTCGGGTCGGGTGGCGGGATGGCGGGGGGTAAACACGGTGCAGCAGTCCTCGTAGGGGAGGATGGAGGTATCATAGGTGCCGATCTCCCGGGCAATGCGGATGATCTCCACCTTGTCCATGCCGATGAGGGGCCGCAGGACCGGCATGGTGGTCACATCCTCCGTGACGCCCAGGGCCATCATGGTCTGGCTTGCCACCTGGCCCAGAGATTCGCCGGTGATGAGGGCCTTGGCCCCGGCCTTTTTCGCCACGGCCTCCGCCAGCCGCATCATAAAGCGGCGCATAATAAGGGTGAAATACTCCTCCGGGCAGTTTTTGCGAATTTCTTCCTGAATTTCGGTGAAAGGGACGATGTGGACGATCATCCGGCCGCAGTAGGCCGTCAGCAGACGGGCTAGCTCCAGCACCTTGTCCTGGGCCTGCTGGGAGGTGTAGGGGGGAGAGACGAAGTGGATCATCTCCAGCTCCACGCCACGGCGGGCCATCATCCAGGAGGAAACGGGGGAGTCCAGACCGCCGGACAGCAGGCTGACGGCGTGGCCGCCCATGCCCACCGGCAGGCCGCCGGCCCCGGGCAGGGCGGGGGCGTGAACGTAGGCGGCCTTTTCCCGAATCTCCACATAGACCGTCAGATCGGGCTTGTGGACATCCACGGTGATGTGGGGGAAGGCCTCGGCCAGGTCGCCGCCTACCGCCTGGGAGATCTGGATGGAGTTCAGATAGAACTGCTTGTCCGCCCGCTTGCTCTCCACCTTGAAGCTTCTGGCGGTGGCGAACTCGTCCGCCAGGTAGGTCTTGGCCGTCTCCACGATGGCCTCCACCGTTTTCTCACAGGGAACCGCCCGGGCCACCGCCACCACGCCGAACACCTGGCGGCAGGCGGTATAGGCCGCCTCCATATCGCAGTTGTCGGTGGTGGGCTCCACGTAGATGGTGCTTTGGCGGATATAGACCTGGAAGCTGCCGCAGCTCTTCAGCCGCCGCCGGACGTTGTTCACCAGCTTGTCCTCAAAGGACCGCCGGTTCAGGCCCTTCAGGACCACCTCGCCCAGCTTCAGCAGAAACATTTCATTGTTGCTTATCATGGATATTTCCTCCGCAATTCGTACTGTTCCACATTATATCCCATTTCTCTCTGGAGGAAAAGCCTGATTTTTATGTTGCTCAATCATTTTGGCGGTCTCCCCGCAGAAGAAAAAGCTGCAGCACCTTTTCTGCCAGCCGAAGCTCCCGGGGCGTGCAGCCGGACAGCAGGGCCTGGAGGGAGGTGGCGTCCCCGGCTTCCGTGCCCTCCGGGCCGAAGAGGATGTACTCCATGGAGAGATGGGAGGCGCGGGAGACTTTGATGAGGGTGTCAATGGACATCTGGGAGGTGCCTACCTCGATCTGTCCGTAGTAACCGGCGCCGATGTCCGCCAGCTCGGCAAATTGCTCCCGCGTAAGATTCAGGCGGTTTCTCTGCTGCCGTAACCTCTGGCCCACGGCGACACGCTCCTGCTTCGTCATTTGCAACACGCTCCTTTGCTCCAGTCTACCGTGGGGGTGTGGGATTCAAAATATGTGAAAGGATATTGATTTTTGCTATCTTTTGGTGTATTTTCCAATTAGATAAAACCTTGAAACCCTTGCAGCGCAAGGGTTTCAACGATTTTATGGGTAAATTTGATTTCGGCATATAAGCGTAACAATCTCACGGTGCGGAAACCAGTATTTCCCTGATGGGACTAGCAAAAACCGGAAAACTTTACAGTCAATTATTTGATACATAATCGTAACATGATTTAAGGAGCCGGTATGCAGGAATATGTCGTGAACCGCCCCGACGAGGGCGCCATGGACCGTATTTTAGAAAAAAATTTTGATAACGCGGCGGGGATCATTTTGCGCCTGGCATGGCAGGCGGGACTGCTGCGGGAGGAGCTCCAGAGCCTGACCTGGGCCCAGATCGACTTTTTGGACAGCTGCTTCGTGCTGCCGGACCGCCGGGTTCCCATCTCCGGTGAGCTGGCGTCGTGGCTGTCCGCCCTGCGGGAGAAGCGGAACCGGGTGTCGGAGACGGTGGTGCTGTCGGACCGGGACCAAAAGCCTCTGACGCCCCAGTCCATTTCCCGCTTGGCCCGGCGGGCCCTGGACGAGGAAGGCCAGACGGAGGTGCGTCTGGTGGACCTACGGAACGATTTCATCCTCCGGCAGCTGGAGGAGCACGACTGGCAGTATGTCTCCCGCATCGCGGGCGTGGAGGCCGCCGGATTAAAGGCCCACTTTGGCGGGCATCTAAAAGAAAAGACCGTCTCCACCCGCATCCGGCGGGAGGAGGCGGCCCAGATCGACGAGTTCGCCCTGTGGAAGCTGCTGCAGACAGAGCGGACAAGCCCGGCGGGAGTGACGCTGTGGCTGACGTGGCAGCTTGCCCTACGGCTGGAGGAGATCGTGACGCTGCGGTGGGAGCAGATGGACCTGGAGGGGGAGCGGCTGTATCTGCCGGAGCGGACGGTATCCCTGACCAGCGGCGTGCTGGGCATTCTCCGGGAGCTGCGGGAAACGTCCCCCACGGCGGAATACGTGGTGACGGCGCCCCGGAGCGGCCAGCCCTATGACCGCACCCGTCTTTCCCGCCTGGTGCGGGCGGCTCTGGTCCGGGGCGGCATGGACGACGTGACGCTGCGGGACCTGCGGATGGACTGCGACATCCGGGTGGGCGGCGAGAACCAGGTGGCGGCCTATCTCCGCCGGAAGCACTCCATCACCCGGAACGAGGCGGCGGAGCTACTGGGGGTGTCCCGGACCACGGCCTACAACCGGCTCAAGCAGATGACCCGCCGGGGCAAGCTGGTGCAGGTGGGTGCCCGGTATTACCTCCAGGGCGATGTGGTGCCGCCGGAGCGGCAGGAGACAGTGATTTTGGAATATCTGAATAAAGAGGGCTTCGCCTACCGGCAGGACATCGCCCGTATCCTGCGGATCGACGCCAGCCAGTGCCGGCCCATCCTGCAAAAAATGATCGCTGCCGGGCGCATCGTACAGCAGCGGCAGAGGTACATCCTGAAGATCGACGCATAAAAAATCACGGCTCCCAAAACGGGAGCCGTGATTTTTTCAGCGGATGAAGTTGGTCATGGGCCGCTGTCCGGCGGCGGGAGGCGGCAGCGTCTCCTTGGTGGCGCTGAGCACCTTCACCATCCAGGCCATGTCCCGACCCAGCCGCTTGGCGACTTCCATGCCCTCCTCGTCGGACAGGACCTCGCCGGGCTCGGCGCCGTGGACCACGCCCCAGTAGTCGGAGGTCACCAGCACCATCTCCATGCAGTCCATGGCGGCCAGGAGCTGGTGGTACGTCTCGCTGCCGCCGGAGCGCCGCAGGGTGCACAGGGCGCCGCCCACCTTGTGGTGGAGCTGGTTCACGCCACAGCCGGCGGCCAGCATCAGCCGGTCGACCACGCACTTCATGCTGCCGGACATACCGCTGTGGTACACGGGGGAGGCCAGCAGGATGCCGTCGGCCTCGATGCAGGCGGCGATGATGTCGTTGACGCCGTCATCCTTCCGCACGCAGCGGAGGCTGCCGGTGTCCAGACAGTTGTAGCAGGCCATGCAGGGGTGGACGTTGGGACCGGGCTGGAATACCTGGAACTCCACGCCGGCGGCTTCCACTTCCTGGCGGACGGCGTCCAACAGGAGGGCGGTGTTGCCGTTTTTCCGGGGGCTGCCGTTGATGGCGACGATCTTCATAAGGGGGACCTCCTTATATGTAATGGAATCATTATACAGGAAAACGGAGAAATTGACAATATGACATTGCCCAGCGGCTTTTTATCCAAAGCGGTGGCGGGGTTTTCTTTCGTAATTTCTCCGGCCAGCCTGATTGCGGGCGGCGCTGCAGTATGGTATGATGGACCCGACAAATCGGAATTTAGAAAGGCAGCAATTATGAATCTTGAACGAATTACAAGTCCTTTACATCCCTTGTATAAGCAAGCTTTAGAACTGTATCAAATTAGTTTCCCTTTTCACGAACAACGAGAGGCATTTTCTCAGGCTGCGATTTTGCATGATGATGCCTATCATTTCGATCTGATTTACGATGCGGGCACTTTTGTAGGCCTTGTTTTATATTGGGAAAGCTTGGATTATATCTATATCGAGCATTTTTGCATTTTGACGGAAATGCGAAACAAGCAATATGGTCAGAGGGTACTTTCACTTTTGAAGACGCGGCAGAAAACGCTCATACTTGAGATTGACCCCCCGATTGATGCAATATCTGTAAGAAGAAAAGGATTCTATGAACGATGTGGATTTGTTGAGAATCCGTATCCCCATATCCATCCTCCGTACCATAAAGGAAACAAAGGACATGAACTTGTCATCATGAGCAGTCCTATGCCGATTTCGCAAGCGGAGTATGACACCTTTCATGCTTATCTGCAGGACAAGATCATGAATCATGCGTTTGTATAAATTCCAGTTTATCGGGCAGTCCTGTTTTAGGGCTGCCCTTTCTGCATAAAAAATTTTTGCCCGCTGTCACCTTTTCCTCAGGGAAAGCATCATACTATATGATCGGTCATTGGGGAGCGGCGGGCCGCTGCCCGATTTTATCACCAGAAAGGAGCTGCTCCGAACATATGACGCAAGCTGTTTTGGACAAAGAATCGTTCTGTGCGCAGGTCATCGGCTGCCAGGAGACGATGTTCCGCACCGCCAGGGCCATCCTCCGCAGCGACGAGGACGCCGAGGACGCGGTGCAGGAGGCTATCTGCACCGCCTTCGCCCGCCGGGATTCGCTGCGGGACACCGAAAAATTCAAGCCCTGGATGCTGCGCATCCTGGCCAACAAGTGCTACGACGCTTGCCGCAAACGGCGAAGTACCGTGGACCTGGACACGGCTGGGGAGCTTCCGGCACCGGAGGATGACCACGCCCAACGGCTGACCCTCTGGCAGGCGGTGCTTTCCCTGAACGATGATCTGCGGGCGCCTGTGACGCTGTTTTACTACGATGGGCTGTCCATCCGGGAGATCAGCCGCGTGCTGGGTATCAGCGAGGCGGCGGTCAAGACCCGCCTGTCCCGGGGTCGGGCGCGGCTGCGTCAGCTGCTGGACGAGAAATGACGAGAAATGAGGTACGACAATGGATCGATTTGACAAAATGCTGAGAGAACGGGCCAAAAGCGAGCCCTTCCCCCTGCCGGAGGACTATGCGGGCCGGGTGTTTGCAGCCTGCGCCGCTCTGGAGGAGACGAAACCGAAGAGGCATTCTTACCGCTGGGCGGCCTGGGCCGCGGCGGCCCTGGCACTGTTCATCACGGTGCCAAACGTGTCCCCCACGGCGGCTGCCGCCATGGCGGATATTCCGGTGCTGGGGGCCATCGTGCGGGTGGTGACCTTCCGAAACTACACCTACGACGACGGTTACCACAGTGCCGATGTCTCCGTGCCGGAGCTGGCGGGCGGCGCCGCCGCCCAGGAGGTCAGCGACCAGGTACGGGCGTACACGGACCGGCTCATCGCGCGGTTTGAGGAGACCTGCGAAGAAGAACTGGGGAAAGAGGGTTACCACGGCCTGGATGTGACCAGTACGGTGGTGACGGATACGGATGAGTGGTTCACCCTCCGGGTGGACGCGGTGGAGATCCAGGCCAGCGGGTATGAATTCAGCCGCTTCTACCACATTAACAAGGCTAACGACCAGGTGGTGACGCTGAAGGACCTGTTCCGGGAGGACGCTGATTATGTGACCGTCCTCTCCGACGAGGTGCGTCGGCAGATGGAGGAGCGGATGGCGGAAAACGTGGAAGTTTCTTACTTCCCGGAGGAGTTCACCGCCATCGGTCCGGAGCAGAATTTCTATTTCAACACGGACGGAGACCTGGTGCTGGTGTTTGACGAGTACACCACCGCTCCCGGTTCTATGGGGATGCCGGAGTTCACCATCCCGTCAGATGTGTATGAGACATTATTAAAAAAGTAAGAAAGAGAGAACAGATGAAACGAATCTTTGCGTGTCTGCTGGCGGCTGCGCTGCTGCTGGCCTGCGCCGGGTGCGGCGCGAAAAAGTCCGGGGAGAGCGGGGAGGAAAAAACGCTGACCGGCACCCTGGATGAGGTGAAGGACTTCATGTTCGTAGTCACCGACGACAACGGCGACAGCTATGCCCTGACCTTTGAGGGCGGCGCGCCGGAGGGACTGGCGGAGCAGGAGGTGGGCGATCGGGTGACGGTGACGTACACCGGGGAACTGTCCGTGGTGGACGCCTTCACCGGACAGGTCCTCTCCGTGAAAGCGGCGAAGTGAATACAACGAAGGCCCGGGGATTTCCCCGGGCCTCGTTTTATCCTTTTAAAATGTCGGTATTGCGGTACTGGATGGCCTCCGCCAGATGATGGGTGCCGATATCCCTGTCGCCGTCCAGGTCCGCGATGGTCCGGGCCACCCGGAGGATGCGGTCATGGGACCGGGCCGTCAGGCCCATGCGGTCAAAGGCGGTCTTCATCAGGGCGTCGCAGGCACCGTCCAGCGGACAGAAGGCGGCGATTTGGGCGGGGGTCATGTGGGCGTTGCAGAAGGTAGCCGTTCCGGCGAAGCGGGCGGACTGGATGGCCCGGGCGCCGTCTACCCGCCTCTTGACGTCGGCGGAGGACTCGGGGACCTCCTTGCGGCGCATGGCCTCGTATTCCACCGAGGGGACGTTGACATGGAGGTCGATGCGGTCCAGCAGGGGACCGGAGATCTTCTCCACATATTTCTCAACCTCCCGGTCGGAACAGGTGCATTTCCCGGAGGGGTGGCCCCGCCAGCCGCAGCGGCAGGGGTTCATGGCGCACACCAGCTGGAACCGGGCAGGCAGGTGCAGCGTGCCCCCGGCCCGGGCCACGGTGACTTCGCCGTCCTCCAAAGGTTGGCGCATGGCCTCCAGCACGTCCCGGTGGAACTCCGGCAGCTCGTCTAAAAACAGGACGCCGTTGTGGGCGAGAGACATCTCTCCCGGCCGCATGGCGGGTCCGCCGCCTGCCAGGGCCGCGGCGGAGGCGGTGTGGTGGGGACCCCGGAAGGGACGGCGGGTCAGAAGAGGGTGCTTGGGGTCCGCCAGCCCCGCCACGGACCAGATGCCGGAGACCTCCAGCGCCTCGTCCCGGGTCATGTCCGGGAGAATGGAGGGCAGCCGCTTTGCCAGCATGGATTTTCCCGCGCCGGGGGAGCCGATGAGCAGCAGGTTGTGGCCGCCTGCGGCGGCGATCTCCAGCGCCCGTTTTACGTTTTCCTGCCCCATCACGTCCCGCAGGTCCGGGAGGGGGCCGTCATCCGTTCCCGGCTCCCAGGCCGGGGCGGGGGAGAGGGGGCGTTCTCCTTTCAGATGGGCTACCAGGGCTTTCACGTCAGGGACACCGTAGACCGTCAGGCCGCCTGCCAGGGTGGCCTCGGCGGCGTTTTCGGCGGGGACGAAGAGCTGGCGGACGCCCACCTGCTTCGCGGCCATCGCCATGGGCAGCACACCGGTGACGCCCCGCAGGGCGCCGGTGAGGGACAGCTCGCCGATGAAGGCGGCGTCCGGGGGCAGCTTCGGCAGGTCGCCGTTTGCCGCCAGAATACCGACGAAGATGGGCAGGTCGTAGACCGTGCCCGCTTTCTTCTGACCGGCGGGGGCCAGATTCACCGTGATGCGGCTGACGGGGAACTTGGCGCCGCAGTTCTTCACCGCCGCCCGGACCCGCTCCCGGGCCTCCCGCACGGCGGCGTCCGGCAGGCCCACCACGTCGAAAGCGGGGAGGCCCCCGGAAAGGAAGCACTCCGCGCTGACCTCGTAGCCGGAGATGCCGTTCAGACCCAGAGAGCGTACCGTGACTACCATAATTTTCACGCCTCCCGCATATCATGTACCGCCGGTCGGACAGGCCTCCCGGCGGCCAAACTCTGGAAAAAATATAGCACAGACCGGGACAAAAGAAAAGCACTACCGGGAAAATGCCGAAAAAATCAGAACGCTTTTGTCCTATCCGCAGAAAAGAGGAAATTTTGTGCAAAAAATAACAAAGTACCCGTTTACAGCCGAAAGGGGAAGTGATATAATATGGACGCATGAGAATTTGGGGGAGAGAGCCCGAGTTTCGTGTTTGGTAAGCTTGCTGCCGCGGGCAGCAAATTTATAGGAGGTAAGAGTTTATGGCAAGAAAGTTCAAGTCCATGGACGGTAACAACGCTGCCGCATATGTTAGCTACGCGTTTACCGAAGTGGCGGGCATCTACCCGATCACCCCGTCCTCTCCCATGGCAGACTTGGTCGACCAGTGGTCCGCTGCTGGTCAGAAGAACATCTTCGGCACCACCGTCAAGGTGTGCGAGATGCAGTCTGAGGCTGGTGCTTCCGGTACCGTCCACGGCTCCCTGGCCGCCGGCGCGATGACCACCACCTACACCGCCTCTCAGGGCCTGCTGCTGATGATCCCCAACATGTACAAGATCGCCGGCGAGCTGCTGCCCTGCGTGTTCCATGTCTCCGCCCGTACCGTTTCCACCCACGCTCTGAACATCTTCGGCGATCACTCCGACGTTATGGCCTGCCGCCAGACCGGCTTCGCCATGCTGTGCGAGAACGATCCCCAGGAGATCATGGACCTGGCTCCCGTGGCCCATCTGGCCGCTATCGAGGGCCGCGTTCCCTTCATCAACTTCTTCGACGGTTTCCGTACCTCTCACGAGATCCAGAAGGTCGCCGTGTGGGATTACGAGGACCTGAAGGAGATGTGCGACATGGACGCTGTCGAGGCGTTCCGCAAGCACGCCCTGAATCCTGAGCGCCCCAACATGCGCGGCTCTCACGAGAACGGCGATATCTTCTTCCAGCACCGCGAGGCCTGCAACCCCTACTATGAGGCTCTGCCCGCCGTGGTCGAGAAGTACATGGACAAGATCAATGCCAAACTGGGCACTGATTACAAGCTGTTCAACTACTATGGCGCTCCCGATGCCGAGCGCGTCATCATCGCCATGGGTTCCATCTGCAACGTCGCCGAGGAGGTCATCGATTACATGACCGCCCAGGGCGAGAAGGTCGGCCTCATCAAGGTCCACCTGTATCGTCCCTTCAAGGCTGAGAAGCTGATCGAGGCCATCCCCGCCACCTGCAAGGCTATCGCCGTGCTGGACCGCACCAAGGAGCCCGGCTCCCTGGGCGAGCCCCTGTACATGGACGTCGTCACCGCTCTGGCCAACGCCGGCAAGCACGACATCAAGGTCATCGGCGGCCGTTACGGCCTGGGCTCCAAGGATACGCCTCCCCGCAGCGTGTTCGCTGTGTTCGAGGAGCTGTCCAAGCCCACCATGAAGCGTCAGTTCACCATCGGCATCGTGGACGACGTCACCAACCTCAGCCTGGAAGAGAAGCCCGCTCCCCTGGTCGCTCCCGCCGGCACCATCGCCTGCAAGTTCTGGGGTCTGGGCGGCGACGGCACCGTCGGCGCCAACAAGAACTCCATCAAGATCATCGGCGACCATACCGACAAGTATGTTCAGGCTTACTTCCAGTATGACTCCAAGAAGACCGGTGGCGTGACCATCAGCCACCTGCGCTTCGGTGACAAGCCCATCAAGTCTTCTTACTACATCAACAAGGCCGACTTCGTGGCCTGCCACGTGCCCGCCTACATCACCAAGGGCTTCCCCATCGTCCGCGACGTGAAGCCCGGCGGCGTGTTCCTGATCAACTGCCAGTGGGATGACGCTGAGCTGGCTGAGAAGCTGGACGCCGCTTCCAAGCGCTACATTGCCAAGAACAACATCCAGGTCTACACCATCAACGCCATCGACCTGGCTAAGGAGATCGGCATGGGCAAGCGCACCAACACCATTCTGCAGTCTGCCTTCTTCTCCCTGGCGAAGGTCATGCCCGAGTCTGAGGCCATCCAGTACATGAAGGACGCCGCCACCCATTCTTACCTGAAGAAGGGCCAGGACGTCGTCGACATGAACCACAAGGCCATCGACGCCGGCGCCACCGCCTACAAGAAGTTCGAGGTTCCCGCTGACTGGGCTGACGCCCAGGACGTGGCCGAGGATGTGAAGCTGGCCGGCAAGCCCGAGCTGGTGGAGCAGGTCAAGACCATCCTGAACCCCGTCGGCAAGATGGACGGCGACAGCCTGCCCGTCTCCGCCTTCGCCAAGCACGTGGACGGCCAGTTTGAGCTGGGCGCTGCCGCTTACGAGAAGCGCGGCGTGGCCGTGTCCGTTCCCACCTGGGATTCCGCTAAGTGCATTCAGTGCAATAACTGCGCTTATGTCTGCCCCCATGCCACCATCCGTCCCTACGCTCTGACTGAGGAAGAGGCCGCCAAGGCTCCCACCGCCGCCAAGATCGTGGACGTCAAGGCCGGCAAGGGCAAGGGCGTTTACAAGTACACCATGGCCGTGTCTCCTCTGGACTGCATGGGCTGCGCCGTGTGCGTGGGCCAGTGCCCCGTGGGCGCTCTGACCATGGTTCCCCAGGAGCAGGAAGCCGCTCAGCAGGATGTGTTCAACTACTGCGTGGCCGAGGTCTCCGAGAAGAAGGATATGCAGGACGACACCGTCAAGGGCAGCCAGTTCAAGCAGCCCATGCTGGAGTTCTCCGGTTCCTGCGCCGGCTGCGCCGAGACTTCCTATGCCCGCCTGATCACCCAGATGTTCGGCGACCATATGTACATCTCCAACGCCACCGGCTGCTCCTCCATCTGGGGCGGTCCTGCCGCTACTTCTCCCTACTGCACCAACAAGGCCGGCCACGGCCCCGCTTGGTCCAACTCCCTGTTCGAGGATAACGCCGAGCACGGCCTGGGCATGTTCCTGGGTCAGCAGGCCATCCGCAACAGCCTGATCGACAAGCTGACCGCTCTGGAGGCTGACGACGCCACCCACGCTGAGGCCAAGGCTGCTATCCAGGCCTTCCTGGACACCAAGGACGACGGCGCCGCTAACGGCCCCGCTACCGAGGCTCTGATCGCTGTCCTGGAGAAGGGCGCCGCTGCTGGCTGCCCCACCTGCAAGGATATCCTGGCCAACAAGGAGTACCTGCGCAAGAAGTCCATGTGGATCTTCGGCGGCGACGGCTGGGCTTACGATATCGGCTTCGGCGGTGTGGACCATGTTCTGGCTTCCGGTCAGGACGTGAACATCTTCGTCTTCGATACCGAGGTCTACTCCAACACCGGCGGTCAGGCTTCCAAGGCCTCCAACATCGGCCAGGTCGCTCAGTTCGCGGCTGCCGGTAAGGAGATCAAGAAGAAGTCCCTGGCTGAGATCGCCATGAGCTACGGCTACATCTATGTGGCCCAGGTCGCCATGGGCGCTAACCCCGCTCAGACCCTGAAGGCCATCAAGGAGGCCGAGGCTTATCACGGTCCTTCCCTGATCATCGGCTACGCTCCCTGCGAGATGCACAGCATCAAGGGCGGCATGATGAACTGCCAGAAGGAAATGAAGAAGGCCGTCGAGTGCGGTTACTGGAACCTGTTCCGGTTCAATCCCGCTGCCGAGGGCGCCAAGTTCACTCTGGATTCCAAGGAGCCCGCTGGCGGCTATCAGGAGTTCCTGATGAACGAGGCCCGTTACTCTCGTCTGACCCGCGAGTTCCCCGAGCGCGCCGGTGTCCTGTTCGAGCGCAACGAGAAGAACGCCATGGAGCGTTACGAGCACCTGCTCAAGCTGAAGGCTATGTACGAGGGCTAAGTCCTAAGTTAACAGGCTTAAAAGAGGCCACGGGAGTGATCCCGTGGCCTTTTTTCGTATGCAAAAAGAAGGACTGGGGCGCTGCCCCAGTCCTTCCGCTTCTTATTTGCTTTCGCTGCGGAGTTTTAACTGCTCCGCCGTGATGAGATAACCGTCCTCGGCCCAGTGGTCCGTGGGGCGCTCCGCCGGGAGCGGTTCGTCCCGGTGATGATAAATGGCATCCACCACCGCGTCCAGCATCCGGGGATTCTTCACCAGCAGGGGGCCGGTGAGCTGGGAGGCGAATACGTTGTTCCGGTGGAAGCCCTCGGGGGCCTTTTCGCCGTCGTTGCCGAAGCCCAGGGACAATTCCGTCAGAAGAGGCGTCTCTACGCCGGAGATGGTGGAGCACTTGTTCATAAAGCCTACCACGGCCTCGGGATACAGGTCCGTGTGGCCATAGACGTCCTCCACGAACCGCTTGTTCCCTTGCACGGCAGTGAAGCCCGCCAGGCCGATACCGTCGTAGACCTTGCCGTCGGCGTCGGTGATGGTTTTGCCCAGCAGCTCCATGGCGGTGCCCGCAAAGAGCATCGTCACGCCGCTTTCGGCGAGGTCTTTCACGGTCTGGCCGTACCGGGCGAAGTCTGCCAGGGCGGCTTTCTGAGCGTGCTCAGTTCCGGCCCCCATGTAGAGGAAATCGGCGCCGCTGAGGTCGGCCTCCTGGCCGGGAAGAACGGGCGTCACTTTGACGGTACTGCCCATCTGCTCCAGACGGCGTTTCAGCACGGACACGTTGGCGTAGCTGCCGTACAGGCTCATCAGGTCGGGATAGAAATGCAGAATTTTGATGTCCATGACTCAGCCCTCCTTTTCCACATGGGCCAGCAGCTTGTCCCGGTCAGAGAAGCAGGTGACCACATACAGGTCCTCACAGCCCTCCGCTTTCAGCTTCGCGGCAGCGGCGGCGATGTCCGGCTGGACGGTCCAGTTGGTCATGTTGGTGAAGCTGAACCGCTCCGCCAGGTCGTTGCAGTAGCGGCCGGAGAGCACCACCCGTTTCACATGGGGCTTGTCCAGTTGGTCAAAGTCGATGTCCCACAGCCAGCTTGTCTCGCTGGTGAAGTATTTGCGGCTCACTGCGTCCACGATGATGAGCACCGTGCAGTCTGCCTTGGTGGAGGCCACATACCGCAGGTTCGTGTCGTAGGCAATAGAGTTTTCATGTTTGGAAGTCAGCAGCGTACCGTGGTGATGGCCCAGGGCGAACTTCTGCATCCGGCCGTTTTTCAGGATGTAGTTGTTGATGACGCCCCGGGCAGTCTCCCCGCCCACACCACACTCGCGGCAGGCGGCATAGGCCGCCAGGATGTTGTAGACATTGTAGATGCTGCGGAAGGCCAGGTGGATGTCCACCGCACCGTCGATGGTCAGCGTGCCGTTCTCCAGGTCCACCGCTGTGGCGGTATAGTCCGTGGCAGGCTTGGCGTGGCCGCAAGAAGTGCAGCGGTAGGCGCCGATGTGGTTATAGTGGACGTAATCGTAAGTCATGGGGGCGTGGCAGATGGGGCAGTAGGCACCGTCGTGGTACACGCCGGAGGGGGCGGGCAGGTCGATGGAGCAGTGGTCCAGGCCGAACCACTTGACCTTTTCGTGCCCTTGGGCAAAGCAGGAGGACAGCGGGTCGTCGGCGTTTAGAATCAGCTCCGTGTCCGGGTGGATGGCGGGCAGGATGGCGTCGTAGACCCACTCCGGGTGGCCGTTGCGGGTCAGCTGGTCCCGGTAGAGGTTGGTAATGACGAACTGCGTGGGGTGGAAGAACTGGAAGCTGAACTTGGCGTACCGCTCGTCGCTCTCCAGCAGCAGCACGTCGGCTTTCACCTTCCCGCCGAAGGTAGCGTGGGTCAGCACCAGGGTGGTGACGCCCTCAATTTGGTTGGAGCCTTCCTCGTTGTAGACCACGTTCTTACCGTCGGCGCGCAGGATGGCGGCGATCATCTCTACCGTGGAGGTCTTGCCGTTGGAGCCGGTGACGGCGATGACGTGGGGCGGAAGCTGTACCCGGCGCAGGATGTCTGGGCAGATCTTCAAGGCGAACTTGCCGGGCATGGAACTGCCCTTGCCCACCAGCTTGCCGACAAAGCGGCCCAGCTTGCAGACCAGAATGGCGAGAAACATTCTCATGTGGATTCCTCCTCCAGAAATTGCCGCACTGCCCGGTTAAAGGTGGTGGGCGCTTTGCTTGCGATAAAATGGTCCCCCGGTATTAGTGCCAGTCGGGCACCGGGGATGCGGTTGGCGATGAGGCGGGTGTGACGCTCTTGTATCATATCCTTCGTGCCCGCGATGACCAATACCGGCATCGTCAGCTTTTTCAGCTCCGCCGGGTCGATGTGGGGCTCATTGACCATCAGACCCAGCAGCTCCGCGTGAGCCCGGGCCTTGGGGCTTTTGGACAGGGACGCGAGATGATAGCCCAGAACAATGGGCAGCTGCACCAGCGGTTTTACGCCCTTCGGGTCCAGATTGGCGCCGTTTAGGATGAGACGGCGCACCCGGTCCGGGTGCCGGAGAGCGAAGGTCAGGGCGATATTGCCACCGTCGCTGAAGCCCAGAATGTCCGCCTGTGGGAGCCCCTGTTGGTCCATGAAGGCCAGCAGGTCATCGGCAAACTGGGAGATGGTAAAGGGAGCCGCTCCCCGGGGAGACTTGCCGTGGCCCCGGGTGTCGATAGCGTAAACGGTGAAATCACGGGAAAATTCTTCGACTTGGTGGACGAAATAGGTGCTGTCCTCTCCGTTTCCGTGGAGGAGAAGCAGGGTTGGACCGCTGCCCGTTTTTGTATAAAACAGTTCGATGTCCATATCTTACCGCCGTTCCAGCCAAATCATCAAAGCGGCCACATCCGCAGGGGACACGCCGCTGATGCGGCTGGCCTGCCCCAGGTCCAGGGGACGGATGGCCGCCAGCTTTTCCCGGGCTTCCAGCCGCAGGCCCTGAATAGCGCTGTAATCCAAATCGGCAGGCAGCTTGTGGCGCTCCATCTTGCGGAAGTCCTCCACCTGCTTCTGCTGGCGCTGGATGTAGCCCTCGTACTTGACGGAAATCTCCACCTGTTCCGCAACATCCGCAGGCAGGTCCGGGCGGGTGGGGTCGAAGGGAGCCAGCTCATCATAGTGGAGCTGGGGGCGGCGGAGGAGGGCGATGAGGGAACAGCCATCGGTGACGTCCGCCGTGCCCTTTTCCGCCAGGAAGGCGGACAGGGCGGAGGAGGGGGCGGCACCGGTATGGGTCAGGCGGCGTATTTCCTTTTCCACAGCCGCGTATTTTTCCTCCACGGCCCGGAGACGTTCCTTAGAGATAAGGCCGATCTCATAGCCCCGCTTCGTCAGCCGCTGGTCGGCGTTGTCCTGCCGGAGCAGCAGGCGGTACTCGCTGCGGGAGGTCATGATGCGGTAGGGCTCGTTGGTGCCCTTGGTCACCAGGTCGTCGATGAGGGTGCCGATGTAGCTCTCCGACCGGGAGAGGATAAACGCACTTTCGCCCCGGAGCTTCCGGGCGGCGTTGACGCCTGCCACAAAGCCCTGGACGGCGGCCTCCTCATAGCCGGAGGAGCCGTTGAACTGGCCCGCGCCGTACAGGCCGGGGACGGATTTTACCTCCAGAGTGGCGTTCAGGGCCAGGGGGTCGATGCAGTCGTATTCGATGGCGTAGGCGGGCCGGGTCATGACGGCGTGGCGCAGGCCCGGCACGCTGTGGAGCATTTGGAGCTGGACTTCCTCCGGCATGGAGGAGGAGAAGCCCTGGATGTACAGCTCTTCCGTGTTCAGGCCCATAGGCTCCACAAAGAGCTGGTGGCGGAGCTTGTCCGGGAACCGGACGATCTTCGTTTCAAAAGAGGGGCAGTACCGGGGGCCGACGCCCTCGATGAGGCCGGAGTACATGGGGGCGCGGTCCAGGTTTTCCTGGACGATGCGCTTCGTCTCCTCGGTGGTCCAGGTCAGCCAGCAGACGGCCCGGTTTTCCGGCTGGTGGTCTGTGGAATAGGAGAAGGGCACGGGGAGGGTGTCCCCCGGCTGAATTTCCATCTCGTTAAAGTCCACCGTTCGGGCATTGACCCGGGGCGGCGTGCCGGTTTTGAACCGCCGCAGGGGAAGGCCAAGTTTCAGGAGGGAATCCGTCAGCCGGGTGGCGGCGTGCATTCCGTCGGGGCCGGAGTCCTCCACGCACTCGCCGATGATAGTGCGGCCCGCCAGATAGGTGCCGGTGGCCAGAATGACGGCCTTCACGTCAAATACCGCCCCGGTGGCGAGCACGACAGCGGACACGGCGCCGTTTTCCGCGCGGACTTCCACCACCTTGCCCTGGCGGACGGTCAGGTGCTCCTGCTGCTCCAGAGTATGTTTCATCCGCTCCTGGTACTTCCGGCGGTCGGCCTGGGCCCGGAGGGACCAGACGGCGGGGCCTTTGCCGCGGTTCAAGAGCCGGTACTGGATGCAGCACTCGTCGGCGGCTTTCGCCATCTCACCGCCCAGGGCGTCCAGCTCCCGGACCAGATGGCCCTTGCCGGTGCCGCCGATGGCGGGATTGCAGGGCATGTTGCCCACGGCGTCCAGGTTGATGGTAAATACCACCGTCTCCAGCCCCAGCCGGGCGGCGGCCAGCGCCGCCTCAATGCCCGCGTGTCCGGCGCCGATGACAGCAATATCAAATTGTCCGGCGTGAAATTCAGTCATGGAAATCTTCCTCTTTAGTCGGTCAGGGTAAATACCACGGAATTCAATCGCTTCACGTCTTTCGGGGAAATCTTCAACGTGGTCAACGGGTCGCCGCAGCCGCCGTAAACGTAGGAGAAGGCCAGAAGGCGGTCATCAAAGATGCAGGGCAGCTCCAGGCCAACCAGGGGAATGGAACCCACCGTGTAGCCGGTTTGCTTTTCCACCTTTTTCCGGTCTGCCAGCTTCAGTTTTTCCAGGCCAGCGGCGGTGCGGATGGAGTCCAAGTCCAAGCGGCCCCGCTGCGCGGAATAGATCAGGCTCATCAGGCCCCGGTCCGTCTGTACCACAAGGGTGGGGGCGGCATACCGGACGTCATAGTAGGGGGCGGCGTCCTGGGCGGAGAGGATGGGGGCGTCCTGGCGGATCAGGGCGTAGTCGGCCTGTTGTTCCTGCAGATATTGGTTCAGAGCTTCCGATGTCAACATAAAAAATCTCCTTCTTATCAGGATTTGTGCAGCGTTACCACCGCCACCTCCGGACGGTTGAACAGGCGGAAGGTGGGGCCGGAATTGCCCAGGCCCCGGGTGACGAACAGGCAGGAGCCGTTTTCCTCATACAGCCCCGCCGTATAGGAGGGGAAGAAGGTCCGCTCCACGGACAGCAATCCATCGGTGAAGGGCAGGCGGATGAGGCCGCCGTGGCCGTGACCGGAGACCACCAGGTCGGCGCCCAGCAGACTGTACTGTGGGGCGAACAGGTTGTTCCGGTGGGCCAGCAGCACCCAGAAGGGGTCGCCATATGCGGCGTATACCTCGGCGGCCACCGTTTCCGGCGTTTTCTGGTCGGCGTAGCCGTTGGGGTCGTCAATGCCCGCCAGGACGATGGTATCTCCGTTCCGCTCCAGGGCCAGGAACTGGTTGGAGAGAACGGTGATGCCGTGGGATACCAGGGTGTCCTTCAGCTCCGGCACGCCGCCCACGGCCCATTCATGGTTGCCGGTGACGTAGTAGGTGGGAGCAATGGCGGCAAGGCCGTCTGCCGTCTGGGCAGCGTAGTTTTCAGGGATGTCCCGGTTGGCGTCCAGCAGATCCCCCACCAGGAAGATATAGTCCGGCTCGGCCTCTCGGACGGCATCCAGCAGGCGGTCGCTTTTTTCTCCGAAATAGGTGGCGTGCAGGTCCCCCAGCACCACCGCGCGGCAGCCGTCGAAGCCCTCCGGCAGGTCCGTGAAGACCGGGTCAAAGTTTGTGGTTTGCAGCGCGGTATTGCTCCAGCGCAGAAACAGAGCGGCCAAGACTGCCAGGACCGCAAAGAGCAGGAAACCGGGCAGCCGCCGCTTTCGCGGATGTTTTGCCATATATGCGGCCCCCTTCGCCGCCTCTTTTGAACTGCTTTCCACTGGGGTGAAAAGCAGGAAAAACACACAAAATTCAGATTTTAAGCTATTATAGCATAGTAGTATGGGCGTGGCGATAGAAAAAATATACAAAGAACGAACATCTTTCCCCGGAAATCCCGCGTCCTCCCGGCGATTTGCCTGACTTCAAAAGGACTTGGTGAAGATGCATAAAAAATTTAAATTAAATTTATTAAAAACGTAAATAAAATATCTTGCGGCAAAATTCGCGGAACGCTATAATAGAGCAGAATTTAGGAAAAGGAGGTGTGTGCAATGTCTTTTTTTGAGCAGCTTCTGCTGGAGGATGTGGATGATCTGGTGTTTCTGGATGATGTCTGGAGCCGGAGCGAACGGTAAATAAGAAAGCAGGACCACGCCGATGGGCGTGGGCTTTTCTTTTTTTGCGTATTGGGCACCGGGGGAACTGTCGCTTTTCGACAAAAAGCCCTGAAAAATAAAAAATGGCATGGAAATTTCCCGCTTCATATGATATTTTATAAGTAGGAAACTTTTGGGATGGCCGGTTCGCGAAGTGTGTGCGCGGGGTGGCCGACTCTGAAAGAGGAGAGAGGAGCCATGAAGAAAAAGATTTGGCTGCCGCTGGTTTTGATACTGCTGCTGGTTGGCTGTGGCGGAGAGGAGCGCCGGGAGGCCACTGCACCACCGCCGGAGAGCCCGGCGAAAGTCTCCGCGCCTGTGGAGGTGACTCAGGAGCCTGAGACGCTGGAGGCCGCTCAGGTGGAGTCTGACGCCCGGATGCCCACGGAGGAGGAGATCCTGGGTGACTATGACCGCGCGGTGAAACTCTATGGCTGGTTTGACCTGACGCCGCTGGAGGACAGCGGGGAGACTGTGACGGAGAACGGAACGGTGTACAGCCGGGTCAGCGCGGTGGGATACAAGACTATGGAGGAACTGCGGCTGAACCTTCGGAGCGTGTTCACCGAGGCGCTGACAGAGCGGCTGCTGTCCGGTGAAGAGGGGCGCATCCGCTACCGGGAGATCGACGGGATCCTGTATGTTGCCGGAGAGGACCGGGAACGGAGCTCCGGCAAGGGTACTGTTACCGTGGAAGTGGAGCAGACCGGCGAGGCATCCTACTCCGTCAATGTGACGGTGGACCTGATGGACCCGGAGGAAGGCGTTGTCACCGGTATGGAATGCTGGGCGTTTCCTTACGTACGGGAAGAGGGACGATGGGGCTTTTCCGAGTTCCGTCTGGTATATTGACGGCCACGCAAAAAACTACGCAAAAAGTTGCGAATTACAACGAAAAATTTACGAATACCCCCGGACATATGCTGTCCGGGGTATTTTTTATCGGAGCGAATATCAAAATTTGCGCTACAAAAATCCCGATTTTGCGAAAAATTTTACGCAAAAAACGATGTTTTGCACGGAGAATACCGGCAATATTTGGATAAAACGTAAAAGTTACAACGTTTGCGTAAAAAACAGCGAAAAACTTACTTGAAAAAACGTTCACATATGTTAGAATAATGGAGCACTATAAAACAGCAAGGAGTGGAAACAATGGAAAACCTGTTTTGGATCGGTTTTATCGGAGCCATCGTTGCCGGATTGTTTGCGGTCATGCAGGCAAAGAAGGTCATGAGCTACTCTGAAGGCACCGAAAGAATGAAAAAGATCGCCGCGAATATTCGTTCCGGCGCAAACGCTTACCTGAAGCAGCAGTACACCACTGTCTTCAAAGTTTTTGTCGTGGTGTTCATCGCGCTGCTGGTCATGGCGTTCGCCACCGGCGGCAAAATGCTCTCCAAGTTCACCCCCTTCGCCTTTGTCACCGGCGGCGTGTTCTCCATGCTGGCTGGCTTCATCGGCATGAAGATCGCCACCAACTCCAACGCCCGTACCGCTCAGGCCGCTTCCGAGAGCCTGAACAAGGGCCTGCGGGTGGCTTTCTCCTCCGGCTCCGTCATGGGCTTCACCGTGGTCGGCTTGGGTATGCTGGACATCACCATGTGGTTCTTCCTGTTGCGCTATGCCTTCGGCATTGACGATCCCGTTCAGCTGGGCAACATCATGGTCATGAACGGCATGGGCGCCTCCTTCATGGCACTGTTTGCCCGTGTGGGCGGCGGCATCTACACCAAGGCTGCCGACGTGGGCGCTGACCTGGTAGGCAAGGTCGAGGCCGGCATCCCCGAGGATGACCCCCGGAACCCCGCCACCATCGCCGATAACGTGGGCGACAACGTGGGCGACGTGGCCGGCATGGGCGCCGACCTGTATGAGTCCTATGTCGGTTCCATCCTGGCGACCTTCGCTCTGGGCGGCGTAGCCGGCTACGGCTTCAAGGGTATGCTGCTGCCTCTGGCGCTGGCCGTGTGCGGCATCCTTTGCTCCATCCTGGGCTCCTTCCTGGTCAAGACCCGCGAGGACGCCACCCAGGAGTCCCTGCTGAAGAGCCTGCGTACCGGCACCTACACCGCTGCTATCCTGGCCGCGGTCCTGGCTGCCCCTCTGACCTATGTCATTCTGGGCAACATGGGTGTGTATGTCGCCATCCTGTGCGGCCTGATCGGCGGCTGCGCCATCGGCTACTTCACCGAGTACTACACTTCTGATACCTACAAGCCCACCCAGGAGCTGGCTGCCGCTTCCGAGACCGGCTCCGCCACCATCATCATCGGCGGTATTTCCTTAGGGCTCAAATCCACCATGACTTCCATCCTGATCGTGGCCGTGGCCGTGATCGTCAGCTTCTTCGCCGCCGGTGGCGGCACCGAGTTCGGCATGGGCCTGTATGGCATCGGCATTGCCGGCGTCGGCATGCTGTCCACTCTGGGCATCACCCTGGCCACCGATGCTTACGGCCCCGTGGCCGACAACGCCGGCGGCATCGCCGAGATGAGCGGTCTGCCCGAAGAAGTCCGAAACCGTACCGACGCACTGGACTCCCTGGGCAACACCACCGCCGCCACCGGTAAGGGCTTCGCCATCGGCTCTGCCTCTCTGACCGCCCTGGCTCTGCTGGTGTCCTATGTGGATATCGTTCAGAGCAATACCGAGGAGATCCTGGACCTGTCCCTGACCAACCCCATGGTCCTGGTTGGCCTGTTCATCGGCGCCATGCTGACCTTCGTGTTCTCCGCCTTCACCATGAGCGCTGTGCAGAAGGCCGCCCAGTCCATCGTGGTGGAGGTCCGCCGCCAGTTCCGCGAGATCAAGGGCATCATGGAATACAAGGCCGACCCCGACTACGCCTCCTGCGTGGCGCTGTGCACCAAGGGCGCCCTGCATGAGATGGTGGCTCCTGCTCTGTTGGCTATCATCGTTCCCATTGCCACCGGCCTGATCCTCGGGCCTCTGGGTGTTGTGGGCCTGCTGGGCGGCGTGTCCGTCACCGGCTTTGCCATGGCCGTGTTCATGTCCAACGCCGGCGGCGCCTGGGATAACGCTAAGAAGTATATTGAATCTGGCCACCACGGCGGCAAGGGCTCTGACTGCCACAAGGCCGCCGTCGTAGGCGACACTGTGGGCGACCCCTTCAAGGATACCTCCGGCCCCTCCCTGAATATCCTGATCAAGCTGTGCTCCACCGTTTCCATCGTGTTCTCCGGCCTGATCCTGGCCTTCAATCTGATGAACCTGCTGTAATACGGATCTCCAAATGAAAATCATGTCTGATTTTTATTGGCGAATAGCATAAGGCCCACCACCTGACGGCGTTCACCACATACGAAAACCACCCTCCGTTTCCCGGCGGAGGGTGGTTTTTCTGTCCGTACTGTGCTAGGATGGAGAAAAAAGAAAGAGAGGTAACCCTATGCTGGAAGTGGTATTTGAGCAGGGTGTCGCAGGAGGACTGAAGATCGCCAAAAGCAGCCGCCCGGGGGATAAGTGGTTTTCTGTCCAAGCGGGTATATATCCCGAGGGGACTCTGGCGGAGTTCCGGGAACCACCCCGGCAAAAGACGCGGACTTGGACTGGCCTGGACCTGGGCGGCGGCCGGGAGGATGTTTCGCCGCTGCTTTTGGCCTTGAGCGTGGGAGATTTGTCAGGCCTGTTAGCGGGCGGGACTCTGGTGAGCCGGAAGACAGTCCTGGAGCACCTGGAAGAAGCATGGGGCGAGGATGCCCTCCGGTGTTTGGATGAAAGCTGGGACACCAGCATGGAGACCCTGCGGCGTCTGCGGGAAGCGGGAAGTGAGCCTGTCCGCGTCTGGGCGGCTCCCTGGTGTCCCGATGACCTTTGCGGTGTGTACTTCGTCTGCGATCTGCTGCGGGATATGGAGACGCCCATTTCTGTGGTGTGGGCGCCCCGGGAGTCGGTTCGCCGGGACGGTGTCATGGTGGAGATCCGGGGCTTGGGTGAGGTGAATCCAGAGGAGCTGGGTGCCATGGCCTCCGGGGCTGTGGAGCTGGAACCGAACCGGCGCCGGGCCTATGCTGGCCGCTGGCGGGAATTAGCAGCGGAAAACGCGCCCCTGCGGGCGGTGGTCAACGGGCGGCTCAGCAGCGTGCCGGAGGACTTCTACGACTTTGCCCTGCGGGCATCCCTGCCGGAGGAGCCGGTGAAAATGGGAAGAGTCCTGGCGGACGCCCTGACAGCCCTGCCCGGTGTGGGGGACGGCTGGCTATACCGCCGCCTGCTGGCTTTGCTGGTGACGGGCGAGCTGCGGGAAGTGGCGCCCGGTGATGGGGAGCACCCCTATTCCACCGTCATTCAGAGAGTCAAATGAGGAAAAGAGAGAAAAAACTGGTATTTTATAAAAATTCCACGCAAACGATTCCCGTTGCTTGACAAGGTAATCGTTTACCGATATAATGTTGTGCAGAAATCCATCGGAAGCTGCCTAAAATGGCGGTTTTCGGAAAAATACAGATAAGGAAAGGAACGCACGAACATGATCTACTCTACCGAAGTGCAGAATATGTGCCCCGTCGCCAAGGGCGCATACCATGGTCCCGCTCCCATCCCCGAAGAGGGCAAATGGGTCCAGGCCAAGGAAATCAAGGACATTTCCGGCCTGACTCACGGTGTGGGCTGGTGCGCCCCCCAGCAGGGTGCCTGTAAGCTGACCCTGAACGTGAAGGACGGCATCATCGAGGAGGCCCTGGTGGAGACCCTGGGCTGCTCCGGCATGACCCACTCCGCCGCCATGGCTTCTGAGATCCTCATCGGCAAGACCCTGCTGGAGGCTCTGAACACCGACCTGGTGTGCGACGCCATCAACACCGCCATGCGGGAGCTGTTCCTGCAGATCGTCTACGGCCGCACCCAGACCGCTTTCTCCGAGGGCGGCCTGCCCATCGGCGCCTCTCTGGAGGACCTGGGCAAGGGCCTGCGCTCTCAGGTGGGCACCATGTTCGCCACCAAGGAGAAGGGCCCCCGCTACCTGGAGATGGCCGAGGGCTACTGCACCCGCATCGCCCTGAACAAGGACGACGAGATCATCGGCTATGAGTTCGTCAACCTGGGCAAGATGATGGACGCCATCAAGAAGGGCGTGGACGCCAATGAGGCCCTGGAAAAGGCCAAGGGCCACTACGGCCAGTTTGACGCCGCCGTCAAGTACATCGACCCCCGTCACGAGTAAGAAAAGGAGGAATTGACAAATGGCTCTGTTTGAAAGCTACGAGAGAAGAATCGACAAGATCAATTCCGTCCTGGCTCAGTACGGAATTTCCAGCGTGGAGGAGTGCCGCGACATCTGCAAAGCCGCCGGCTTCGACCCCTACGACATCGTTAAGGGCATTCAGCCCATCTGCTTTGAGAACGCCTGCTGGGCCTACTGCGTGGGCGCCGCCATCGCTCTGAAGAAGGGCGTGAAGACTGCTGCTGAGGCCGCCGAGGCTATCGGCGAGGGCCTGCAGGCCTTCTGCATCGCCGGCTCCGTCGCCGAGGACCGCAAGGTGGGCCTGGGCCACGGCAACCTGGGCGCCATGCTGCTGCGGGACGAGACCAAGTGCTTTGCCTTCCTGGCCGGCCACGAGTCCTTCGCCGCTGCCGAGGGCGCCATCGGCATCGTCCGCAACGCCAACAAGGCCCGCAAGGAGCCCCTGCGGGTCATCCTGAACGGCCTGGGCAAGGACGCCGCTCAGATCATCAGCCGCATCAACGGCTTTACCTACGTCCAGACCCAGTTCGACTACGCCACCGGCGAGGTGGCTGTGGTCCGCGAGGTCCGCTACTCCGAGGGTGAGCGTGCGGGCGTCCGCTGCTACGGCGCTGACGACGTCCGCGAGGGCGTTGCCATCATGCACCTGGAGGGCGTGGACGTGTCCATCACCGGCAACTCCACCAACCCCACCCGCTTCCAGCACCCCGTTGCCGGCACCTATAAGAAGGAGTGCATCGAGAAGGGCAAGAAGTACTTCTCCGTCGCCTCCGGCGGCGGCACCGGCCGGACCCTGCATCCCGACAACATGGCCGCCGGCCCCGCCAGCTACGGCATGACCGACACCATGGGCCGGATGCACTCCGACGCCCAGTTCGCCGGCTCCTCCTCCGTGCCCGCCCACGTCGAGATGATGGGCTTCCTGGGCATGGGCAACAACCCCATGGTCGGCGCCACCGTCGCCGTGGCCGTGGCTGTTGCTGAGAGCCAGAAGTAAGAAAAAACGGCTGAAAAGCTGCGTTTTCGGAACTTTTATCTGCATATCAAAAATGCCCGCTTCGCAGTGAAGCGGGCATTTTTTCCGTTTTGTCAACATTTTGTCAACCAAATTTTCAAAGCGTGTCCAGTAGTCGGGCTCCCTCCTCAGACATTTTATCGGTGAGGTGTTGGTAGATGTTCATGGTGACCTGGATATTTTTATGTCCAAGGCGGTGCTGCACATACTTGGGGGAGGCACCCAACTCCGCAAGCATGGTGGCGTGGGTGGGCCGCAGAGAATGGTAGTCGAATTTCTCAAACCCTAGCTCCTGCGTTGCAACTCTGCTGACATGCTGCATAGTTCTGCTGTTGATGTAGGAACCATCCGGTCGAACCATCACCAAATGTACCTCATCTCCCTGTCCGGCTGTGTTGAGATGGCTGGCTTCATCTCTGTACTGGCGGATGTAGAAATCGCTGTAGAAATCGCGTGCTTCCCCCTGGCGGGCCTTCTCCCGTTCCAGCGCTGCCACCACATCCGAAGAAAGTTCAATCGTTCGGATGCTGTTATACTTGGGCAAGGTGAAGTACCAGTAAGCGGCTGCTCCACTTTCCTTGTCCTTTTCCTGCCAGAGTATCTGCTGCCGGACAGTCAGCTTCTTAGCCTGAAGGTCAATGCTGTCCCAGTCCAGAGCGAAGGCCTCGGCAATGCGCAAGCCACATTTATATCCAAGCAGAAGGGGAAGATAGGAACTGCTTCCCTCCGGAAAGCGCTCAAAGATTTTTGCCATCTGTTCAGGAGTGAGGTAGACATGGGGAGAACTCCTGGATTTCACAGCCGGAGTTGCACGGGTAGAGGGCAAGTCGATATACTCGGCAGGGCTGTAAGGAATATATTTCAATGGCTGGACAGCGTAGGAGAGGCTGCCCGTCAAAATGCCCTTCAAAACGGCCAGCGTATTCCGAAAGTTGTACAGCCTTTCTTTGCCAGAAGTATCATCAGGATTGAATCCTAACCACGTTGCCACTTCCCGTCTGAAGGTCGTGTTTCCGTCCAAAATACTCTTGAAGAAAAGGTGCCGGCGAACGATAACGTGGCGGGCAAGATTATTGGGATAAAATCTACCTTTCCCAGGCCGAAAAAGGTTATGGAGCGAGACATCGCGCTCATCCCAGATGTCCCGTCCAAATTTAAGGTAATGGTCTGGTAAAACACATCTATCGAGCCGCGCATACCAGTCCAGCCATGAATCGCACTGCTGGAACCTAGCTGAGATTGTTTTCATCGGAAGATCACAGACCCAAAGATTGATCTTTTCGCTCTTTCCGAGCCGCTTGCGGCCCATCATCTGGATGAGCGAGGTTCGATTGTCTGCGATGACAGCGATATTTTTGACAGCCGGGTCAATAATATCGATGCCGTTATCAAGCGCAGAGGTTGTAATCAGAACCTGCTGCTCAAAGCGCTTCGAGCTGACAATGGAATTCCACTCGGTTGTTCCCTTGCTGTCAGCGTCAAGGTACAGGCACTTACTACCTAGCGCCCTTCCGAACGTTCTTCCACGCTCTTTGCTGTCCGTAAAGACCAGCCATTTTTCATGGGGTTTTTCCAAAATCTTCGGCTGAAGATCGGACAAGTCCCGGAAAAAGTGTAGAGAATATGAAGAAAAATCATGGGAACGTGTATATCGGATGAACTCCCGCGGGGGAACATATTGGGGAACAAAAGTGCGGGGGTGACGGTAGTACTTTAATTCTGCGTTAGCCAATGGCTCTAAAATATCCAAACTGGTTCCGGTCATATAGACGCGGATCGAGTGACTAAAACGCTGGCAGGCCAAGCGGAGATAGTAATCGGCGTTGCTATTGAAGAGCGCATCAGCAGCAAAGAAATGGCACTCGTCAAAGACGATATACGCCAGGTTCGTAATCCACGGGACAGCCGCCTTATCGTGCAGGAGGGCGGGCAACCGATGGTATGTAACGATACGAACCGGGCCAAAGTCCTCGGTTAGACGCACACCTTCATCCGTCAGCAGTTTTTTCCTCGGATCGTGTGTCCGCTCCATAATAGCGAACTTCTGCTGGCTGGACAGTGCCACCCGATTAGACACCAACAGGAGATTCTTCCCCTGTTCCAGGGCATTGGGCAGCAAGACATCATAGACGAAGGTGGTCTTACCAGAGCCCAGAGGAGTATTGATCATTACCGGGTTCTTAGGTTGCCAGAAAGGGAACTCGGATTTCAGACAATCCAGAACCGGCCCATCGCGGATGGGGATGTTGTTGTAGAACGTCGGGATATGGTCGCTGTGCTCAGGGCGAACAATTACCCGCATAAGGGGATGCTTGTCAGACAGCATATAATGCCTCCACTTTTTCAATATTGCAAGGGGCTGCGCAACTGTACCTCGTGCCATTATTTTATAATTTTATAAAGGAAAACACATCCCGGATTCGAACCTAAATAATCACGAATCCGGGGTGTGTTTTTCAGCTATCGCCCTTAAAATTGAATATGGGGGGTGTGGGTAATGTCTCGCGTACTGCTTGGTATATTTCTTGAAACAAAATCCAATGCTTCTCTTTTGAACTCCATGTGTTTTGGACTGGACATGAATTAAGCACTTCCAAATCATCGAGGTATCTTTTTACTCCTCGATGACGTGAATTGCAAAATGCAACAGGACCATAGCGCGGACGCTCTACGTACTCCACTATATTTATTGGTGACTTTATGGCGGACAAAAGCACAAGAGCAGTGCGTTGGCACAAAACCAGCTTTTCTACGGATACATTACACGGCTCTGTATAAAGAAAACTTCCTTTGCTCCAGCCACGGAGTACGCGAGAAAAAGCAGAATGAATTACTTGCTGCTTGGCGGGGATTTCTGGCCTTGTGTGAATATCCTCAATGATTGAACGGGAATACGGAGTATAATCCACGGACCAAATGGATTCGAGTATGCACTGCCGCATTATAAAAATTCCGGATAATATACTGGGAATGCATAGGATTTCATGTAAAGAAGATATCAACTCTTTTTTACATATTTCGTAGTTTTCGGTATCCTGAATTTCCAATAAAGCCGAACATGCCTCAATAACAAAAGAAATTCTCGTGTGGAATTCATAAAATATATAGTCTTCAAGTTTGAAAGCCGGGAGACTATGAGGGTATTCTTCTGAGCAATAATTGCGTTGATTGGAAAAAACACTGCCTGAAAAGAACGTTCCCATATAGTTTAGAGTTGCAGATTGTGCAGACGCATTCTTATACATATATAGTGCCTTGCATAGAAGGTCTTCTTTTGCAGCAATAGCGAATCTCGAATAGCAGAAATCACCATGCTGTTTTATGGGAAGTGGATCGACTAAAGGTTTCCTTTTATTTAATGGAAGTTTTAAATAGGCGTCTAAAGAGTTTTGCATTGTTAGGGGAAGGGATTCCATGTATGTAGTGGTCTCATATAATTCGGCGTTAGCCAAATAGTAGCGAAGAAGATAGCTGTCTATCGTAGATTCAAAAAAGACGCTGTTAGGGAGAAAAAACTGGGAATCTGATGAAGTGGAATATTCCACAAGGTCAGCCACATCCGTTTGCATTTTTGCTGTGGGGGAGTTCGAAGACGATGAAACAGTAGATAGGTGAAAACACTCGTCCATAAGGCTTGCAGTGGGAGGTTGACATACGGTACATCTAATACAAGGGTCAGGTGCAGGTATTTTTTTACAATAGTATTGAACTGCTTATCTTCTTTTAGCTTGCTGTCCATGCTACACCACTTTCTTGCTGTGACTTTATAATTTTATTATATCATGGCTCAAGCTTGATAACTAGAGATGTGCAGAGCCATTTGTCAGTTTGGAGCGCTTGGAGAGACCCTTATAGGTGAAAAAAGATAATGACGGAAAGCCACGCGGCTTTCCATCATCTAATGGCTGGGGTTGGTTCGCTGTTTTACCAAGATAGATTGTGCTCTCGAATGATAGATGAAATCAAAGTTTTTGAGTCAACAGAACACAGTAGGTTGCCACGCTTTCGAGCAAGGTTCCATGGAGTATGACAGACAGTATAAAAATTTTTCTCTCAAACGGGAGAAAGCCGGAAAGGAATGGGGGTTAGGGGGAAGGGGAAGGTGGCTTTCTCTTAAAGGCCGCTTGCGGCCGCTCTTTGGCTTCCCCTTCCCCCTACGTCTTTCGATAAGCAGTTGCTTTGATAAATAAAGTATCTCTGCTGATAATTATTTCTCATTATTTATGATTACCCGACTAACAAAAAGATAAGGGTTCCCCGGGGAAGTGCTCCTTCCCCTTGCGAAAAATAATAGGGTACAAATAAATATCAAATTACCATCAATAATCCATAATTTATATAAAATAGATGATATTTAATTATATATTGTTCTCTTTTACCATATGAGGAACCTACAGATAATCAATGATAGGAGGAAAAAGTTATGTCCACTTACAAAGTCGCCGGACGAGGCGAAAAGAACAAATTTTTCGATGAGACTGCATATCGCTCGGCAGTAAACTACATCCTGGACCCGGTGAAGGCGGTTTATACCGGGGGATGCAATATTAGCTCTGTGCAGTTGGCGGCACAGGAGATGGAAGAGACAGCCATGGAGTTTGGAAAGGAGGACGGTAAGAAGGTGCGCCATTCGGTGCTCAGCTTTAGTGAGGATGAACATATTACACCTGAGCAGGCCAATCGGTTTGCCAATGAGATTGTCAAATACTACGCCCAGGAACATCAGGTAGTCTATGCCGTCCATGCCAACACGGATGATGTACACATCCACTTTGTTATGAATCACATCTCCTGCGCTGACGGCCCCCGTTATCAGGGGAAGAAGTCGGATTACTATGGTTTTATGAATCATGTCAAAAAGGTCACCCATCTCCCCGTTATCCCTGTTAAGTAAGTGAAGAGGGCTGCCTGAGCAGCCCTCTTTGAACCCATATAGGATAGTGTAAGCTATAAAAACGCAATATCATCATAAACACTGGGTAATGTCCCTTCTGAAGCTGATGCAATCAAATTTGTGAAAAGGGTATGCCTCCTACACGCAAGACTTGCGGTCGATTATAAAACCGTATGAGATGCCTCTAAAAAATCACGTACTGCGGCCTTTGGAATCTTCCAGCATCGGCCGATCCGAAAAGCCTTGATTGCACCGGAATTTAGCAGTTGGTATGCTGTATTACGTCCTATCATCAATGCGCTGCACAATTCGTCAATGGTCAATAATGCGTTCTCTTGCTCAGACAAGGTTATTCAACTCCTTTTCCAGTTGTTTACCTGTATGTTTCCAAGGTAAACGTGAATCGGAGAGCGAAAAGAACCATGGGAAACATTTCGCTTATTGGTTCGGCAGGTACCAATGGATAACGATATCTAAACAGGAGAATTTAACCATTTCACCACTCCTTTGCTTGTAAATGTGCATTTTCCTTGGTATACTACAGTTGAATAAAGGAGCATTTGCGGGAGGTGTCTTCCATGAAAACCTATGCACTGGATGAAATCCGGGAAATCGTGTCTAAGTTGGCTGCACAGTATGGCGCGGAACGGGTCTATTTGTTTGGTTCCTGTGCCAGAGGCGATATGACGGATTCCAGTGATATTGATTTGCGAATTGACAAGGGGGCAATCAAAGGCTTCCAATTAGCTGGCCTTCTCCTGGACTTGGAGGATTCTCTTGGACGGCCTGTGGATTTGGTTCCCACGACCAGTCTTGACCAGCGCTTTTTGGATTCCATCCGAGATGATGAGGTGTTGCTCTATGAAGCCTCTTGACCGTAATATCAGTGTTCTGGAGCATATCGTTTCTTACTGCCAGCAAGTTGAGCAGACGATAGAACGCTTTGGAGACGACCCGATTGTTTTTCAAAATGACCCAATCTACCGGAATGCAGCCGCGCTTTGCATCCTTCAGATCGGTGAGTTAGTTGGAAAGCTGACAGATGGGTTTCGGGAACAGCATCCTGCTGTTCCATGGCGGCAAATCAAGGCTATGCGAAATATTGTAGCTCATAGCTACGGCACTGTGGACCCCGAAATTACTTGGGAGATCATCACAGATGATATCCCGACACTGAAAAAATATTGTGAGACAATTATCGCTGCCCAGGAGTAACGAGAGCCCCATCAGGTTAGCTACCGCAGATAGTACATGCCAAAATGCGAAAGCTAACCCAGATGGGACTCTTTTTATATGTACCAGGAGGGCCTGAATTGGACATCAACCAGTACGTTAACAGTGGTAGTCAATTGCGCTCCCAACATAGTAGGGCTTTGACACGTCTGCACTGCGAATCCAGGTATCCAGCAGAAACAATTCCCTGATGCCGGGCTCATAGACATAGAACCCGAATTTGTCTGCATAACTCTCTGCCATACCTTGCAGTGCCAGGTCAAATGCAGCGGATGATGCTGCACCTGAGAACACAGAATACTCAGTTTCAGCCAGTGCAGATGCGGCTTTCTTGAAATACTCGAAAGCCCCTTTGAAGTATTCCTGCCGAATATCCGGGGAGAGCATCAGTTTTTTACCATCCCATGTGCAGGATGAACCAAGGTGATGGGAAAGGCGGTTGATCTCCTGCTCCCGATCGCCGTCAGATATTTCGCAAGCACCATCAGATACCGAATCGAAAAACCACGCAGGTAGGCTTCCAACGGTTGCTCTACCGCTCTTGGGGATAGGTTTGTCGGAGATCTCATAGATCGTGTTGTGCATTTACCTCCCCCTCCTTTACGCCATACTTTTTCAAAAATTCCGGGATGGCTGCACAGGTATCTCCTTCTGCATAAACCCAATCCCCGCTGTCAAAATTCAGATATCCGCTTTCCGGGATATCCATAGGCTGCGCTGTCAGGATGGTTCCATAGAAATTGACGAGAATACCCCAGGCCAACTGGCAGGGGTCCCCCCAATCGCTGTCCGCATGGCGGACTTCGTACAGGAACATGTCTGCGGGAATCGTGGCACGGTCTACCCGCCAGTCTGTAAACAGAGCCGGTGTACCAAGTACGGCCACTTCGTCATAGATGATATCGTTCGCATTTCTTCTCATATTCAGACCTCTCCATAAAAATGGCCCCGGAAAACCGGGGCTAATAAACTGCATAGTATTGTTGACGTGCCGCTACTTCAACCGGAATACTGGACCACGCGGCGTAAAGGGTAAATGGTTGCCAGCAGGAATCAGAAATGCGTGGTTGCGCCCGTAAAGTGTCAGACGTTCACAGCATCCATCTGTGATAATCAGAAGCGGAGCATCTTTCGGAAAATCTTCGGCTTTATCAAGCAGGTCAATTCCCGGCTGCAGCCGGGTTCCACCCCTGCCACGGATTCTGACAGTTTCCGCAATGTCCTCCGGGGGCAGAACGCCCTGGTCATAGGCGGCGGCATCACAGAAAACAACACGGATGTGGTGGACATCTCTGGATTCAGCGTAGCTTGCGATAGCGCCAAGGGCGGCAGCAAGCAAGCTTCGATCCATGGAACCGGAGGTATCCAGTAGAACGCCAAAGATACGTTGTTCGGTTTGCCCTTCCGGGAATGTCCATGCAGGGCGTGGAATATCAGGCGTAGAGCTTTGGCGGCGACTGAGACGGGCATAGGTGCGCTGCGGCTCCAACGGCCGGAACTGCTCGTCAAACCATTTGGCGAGTTCTACATCCCATCGGATAGGCGGTTGGTTGATGGCACGGACTTCTTCTATAAAATTACCGGGAAGTTCTCCTCGTCCACGCTGCTGATGATAGTCCAATCCCCGCTGGATGGCAGACCGAAAAAACGCATCGATCTCTGCCCCGCTCTGTGTTTCCCACCAATTATCCCCATTGTAGATAATATCCTTTGGATCGAGACTCTGATAATACTTCAAATTTTCAAAAAGGACATCATAGATGGATTCTGCGGACATGCCTTTGAAATGCTCGTCGTAGAGAGCTGTTTCCGGCATCTGTCCAACGTTCATTTCCAAAAGCCAGCCATTGATGACATAATCGCAGGCTACGTTCCATAATATCGGGTCCCGCTCTTCCCGACGTACATCATGCCGGAGAGCAGCGTGCAGGAACTCATGAGCCAAGACAAATTTCCACTCATGATAGTTCATGCGGCAGCGGCTATTGATATAGATTTCCTGTAAATGCGGGTCTACCGCTGCCACTGGAATGTGCATCCGCTGAACGGCCTCTGCATCGTCCACCAGATGAAAGCCTGATGCCACAGCTCCCAGCAGCGGATAACTGCTGACGAACCACTCTTTTGCTCGCCGGTATGCAGTATGAAAGCCGCGTCTGTTCTTTTGCATATCAGGAGAAATACCGCCGGCTGTCTCGATGGATTCTTTCAAGGCATCCCTGATAGAGTCTGCAAACGCCTCTTGAAAACTCTCGTACCGCCCTTGCCCCTCCCACAGCATGTCCATTCTCCCCTGAGACATCATGCTCAAGCTGCGGACAGGTCTGGTGCCGGGATCAGCCAGAAATCTTTCGTAAAGTTTTTCTTCTGAACCCTGAAATGCCTGTATAAAGCCGACGTCCATTGGCGGTGTTCCAATGTGACTGTCCAACAGGAATCGGGTCACGATGAGGTCGCAGGCTTCCTGCCATACTGGGTCGTCTTTGCGGTTTTCGGTAAAATGCCCCATTCCCAAATGCAGCAGGCAGTGCGCGATAACGAACGTCCATTCGTCTGCGGTTGCCTGTTTCCGTGGATTTAGATAAATGTACCCCATGCTCGTTACATACGCCCAATCATCTCTTGCCATGGGATAGCTGTTATCACAGTAGATATTCATTACGTCTGCAGCCAGGCCTCCCAGCGGGGATTGCCCAAGTATTTTATAGGCAGCGTCTAAGGGGGTGGATGCATTGACTTTTTTTCAGCAGTTTTCTTCATATACTATTTCCTTTTTCCGACCAGGTTCGGAATATCCTTGGCAGCTTCCACGATAAACCAGTTTGGCAGCGCTTTATCATCCTCCGGAGTGATAGCCATCTGTGCGATCTCCAAACTGATTTCCGCCAATTCCACCAGCAGCTCTTTTGCCCGGTATGCCAGCGTTCTGGCGCTTCCGCTCAACTGATTGCGCGTGGGCGGCAGCTCCTTTACCAACTGAGAACGGAAACTTTGGGCAAGGAAATACAGGACATCCCGCTCCTCTGCTCTTTCCGGCCAGCGCTGCTCTCCGTCTATAATTCTCTTAACAGAATACTTACACCGTACCTGACGGACATAGGCAACAAACTGTGTGGCATGGGCGGAAGTCAGGCAGCCATGAGCCAGCAACGACAGGTTTGCTTCGGAGATATGATCCCCGTAGCTGTGAATGGCATCACTCAGCATGTGCCAGCTTCTGGGCGTGGAAAAGGGCTCCTCCGTCTTAGGTGGCTGAGCCCACAGGTGGTCGGGACGGGAGCAGATGTAGTCGTAGACGTAACGGTGGATATTGTTTTGTGCCGCCCATTCCAGCCAGATTCGGCTGTTTGCAACCATTTCCACATGGAACATCCGGTTCAGCAGAGCGGAAGACATGGGCCGGGTAATGGCATTGTCCTGCGCACGGTTGCCAGCGCCGATGACGATAGACCCCTCCGGCAGATGATACTCTCCGATGCGACGCTCCAAGATCAGCGAGTAAAACGCTTTCTGCACCTCATGAGAGCAGGCATTCAGCTCGTCCAGAAAAAGGCAGTAGGGTTCATCACGGGCAATGCTGCGGGGTGGGCAAAATACGCTCCGCCCATCCGTGATTTGCGGAACGCCAATGATATCTTCCGGGGCTAACTGACTGCCCAGCAGGGACATACACTCCAGACCAAGGTCCTTTGCGAATTGCTCCACAATAGCGGATTTCCCGATACCGGGAGCACCCCAGATAAATACCGGGCGGACAGTGCCAACATTCAGCAGTATGTCCATCAACTGCTTTTGATCAACTTGTACAGGCAGATTCAATCTTTGTCCTCCATTTCATAAAAGAGGCCCCGCCAAATGGCGAGGCCCCAGCAAACAACGTATACTTTTATCAGATCGGCCACCACCAGGGCTCGTGTGACTGCCACCAGTCATGGATAGTATCGGCAATCTCACTGACTGCCAGACTTGCGCTGAAGCATACGGAGCCGATGATCTCGCCGATCATGTCAAAGATGTTGTCCTTCACATATCTGGTGGCCTCCTCGGAACGGTATTCGCTGTTCACAGCCCGAAGCACAGCGATATTCTGCTCCACAGGCAATGCGAACACCATTTCGCCCACCAGCTTCGCCAGATTGTATTGCTCCCCGGCGGAGACAGGAATGACCTGGTTTTCACGCAGGCCAAACTCCTCGGCCATCAGCGTTGCCTTACGGTGGATGTTCTGGAACTGCGTCGCTCCGGGTTCGTGCTGTTCCACGTTCCACTCCCGGAAGGGTTCCATTTTATCGACTTGCGTCAGTACCAGTAGCACAGGTTTTTTGTCCTCCACAGCAGGGCGGACGATCCGCTCGTAGAAGTCCTTATCTGCTGCCGTTGCCCGGTCATCCGCTTTTACCAGCCACAGCACCATATCCAGCTTTGGCAGCAGCTCGGTATACAGTGCCTCGCACATTTCATCTACCTCGGCACTCTCGCCCACACCGGGAACGTCGATCAGCTTGATGCCATTGCAGCCCATGTTCAGCAGCACGGATTGGGGGTCACGGGTGCAGGCGGCGACATCATCGATGGGGCAAACATCCTGCCCGAAAAGGGCATTGCACAGGCTGGACTTTCCGGCGCCAGTCTTTCCGAAAAGCCCAATGGCTGGCTGATATTCCAGCATATCGTTGATTTTCTCGGAGATATCCTGTTTCTGCTTTTCGGTAATTCGCAGGCCGGACGCTTCCAGAGCGTCAAACCATGTCTTTTCTTCGGCGACTTTCTCGGCGGCCTCCTGCATATTTTCCAAAGTCGCTTCATTGGTTTCAGTCGTATTCATGTAGCACGCATCCTTTCTGTCGTATTCTTTTTGCGCTTCTGTATTTTCAGCATAGCAATCGTGGTGGACAGACAGTGTCTATTTGAAAAATAATTTTGAAGAACACTAATTTTCTTCGCTTTCCATACTGCGGATGGCGCTCTTTTCTTCATCCTCGTCAAAGGAATATGCGCCATCTATACCCAGCTCCGCCGCAATACCAGCAGCAAGCTTAAATCCGGCAGTAAAGCCGGCAAGTGTGATCCTGCTGCATAACTCGTCTGTCAAGTCCCCTAATTCCAATAGTTTCCGCCTGTCCGCTCTGTCCATCTTCTGCACCAATTCATCGTGCAGCGTAGCGATCTCCTGCTCCAGATCAGGGAAGCTGGGGGCATGAAAAAACTTGGCCTGTAAGCCACACATATAGTCAAGCATGGTTCCCTCCTGACGCCGTTTCAATATCTTCAAGACTCACGGCTGACTTCTGTGACCTCGCCTGTTTCGCCGTCCACCTCGACCACCGTTCCAGGAACCATATACATATCTTCACTGACCTCGGTCTTGATAGTGCCGTCCTGCGCCATGCCACGGAGGAAGTCGGATTTCAGCGGGGCGTATTTCAGCACCTTTTTGAGAACGGTCTTTTTCGCCATTTCTTCAAAGTTCGTCTGCCATGGACCTGAGCTGAAAGACTTGCTGTACTGCTGGGCAAAGGTGCGAATGGCATCCATGCTCATCACATCGAATCCGAATCCACCGTCCTTGGTGCGGAACATGGCATAAACATAGGTAGGTTCTCCTCGGTCGGAAGCAGCGGGGATATGCTTCAAAACAGGCTCCAGCCCGAAGGAATAGGTAAAATCATCGTGTTCATAGACCACCTGCGCCTGAATGATGCTCACCTCACCGCTGCGGTAGGCAAGGTCGATCAGGCCCTTATAGCCAAGCTGGAACTGGCATTCGTTGCAGCGGCTCTTGCTGTTGTAATAGGGAATCAGATAGGCTTGTCCAAGCGGGGTATTGGGTTCCATACCCAACTGTGCTGCTGTCATCATGGCGGCAAGGAAGGACTGGGGCGTGGTCTGTGCCAGCTTGGGATTGGCGGAAAGGGCAGACAGGACGATGCGGGTAAAACGCTCCGGCGTCATAACAGCAGGAAGCGCCTTTTTGATCTCACCCTGCATCTGCTTGATATAGACTTGCATGGATGCTTTGGCATCTGGGGCCTTTGCCGCGGCTTGTGTGGTGGCTTTCTGGATCATATCACTGCTCATGCTATACTGCCTCCAATGTTCTCTCTGTCACCTTAAAGGGGCGGAGATTCGTATTTTTGTAGTAGGGTGTCAAATCAATATTGGGGTGGTCTTTGGCAAACTCTTTTGCCTGAAAGGTCTGTCGGATCTGGGATTTCCAACTGACATTGAATAGGCCGCAGGAACCACTCTCCGAGTTACCCAGATCGGCCTTGATGGTGTTCTCAATCTCGCCGATACGGAAATCCAGCGCCTTTTTGTCCTCTTTCAGACGCATATACTCCTGCAGCACGGCATCCCGGCCAAACAGTGCTGTGGTGGTATGGAGACTGACTGGATAGACCTCCTGTAAGGCTGCTGTGGTGGCCTCGGAGCCATCAGCGGCAGGCGGGATATCCTGCTCTACTTGCCTCCAGAACGCCGCTTCCGCTGTCATCAGAGCGTCGATTTCCGCCTGGTTCCGTTCCAGGACAAAGGTAAAAAAGCCCCGGCCATAGGCCAGGACCGCCAGATACCACCGCTCTGCCCCGGTCACGGCCAGATAGTGCACGCACTGTGCGTAATACTGCACCGGAAACTCCACGCCGTTGAACTGCTTCAGGTCAAGAGAAAACGTAGTTTTGCACTCCAATCCGGCATTTTCGCCCATCACCATACGGTCAACATCTGCGTGGGCAAAGGGATATTGGGGATTATACAGCATAGCTGCCAGTCGATAGACCCGCTTGCCTGTTTCTTCCATCCAGCGCCGGGCTACATAGTCCTCTAAATCACGCCCCTGGCGCATGGCTTCTGTGTCCTCCTTCTCCACTGCCCGTCCGGTCTTATCCGCCCAAACAGAAAAAGGGCTTGCCCACTTGGACAAGCCCACGATCCCGGCAGCATCAGCCCCGCCGATGGTTTTTCTGCGCCGCTCCAGCCACTCTTCACGGCTCATTCCTTTGGTAGATATCTTTTTCAGTCCTCTTACCATCATCTCTTCACCTCATGCAAAGAGCGGCCATTCTGTCCATCAGGACATGGCCGCTCATCACTTTTCCCCAGTTGTTTTCAGCGTAGTTTTTCGTGTTTCTGTGGGGCATACTGTGGGTCACCAAATCGCTGATGGCGTTGATGGCGCCCCATGCCGTCCCCCGAAACTTAGTGATATCCGGCGCGAAGTAGCAGACCATGAACTCGTCTTTACACTTGGCAATGGTGGCCTTTTCCCGCTCCGTTGTCTTTTCTGTAACAGGAAACAGCTCGTTGAGGATATCTCTGATCTCATCATCACGCAGCGATTTATTGGCTGCCATGTCCGCGTATTCGGCCAATCCGTCCATATAGTCTTCGGCACGGAACAGGCAGTCTCGAGCCTCGTTCAAGCGTTCATGGACATTTTCGGTGTGACGCATGGACCAGGTACGCTTGGCGGTAGCAAGGGCCACATTCAGCGTGTTGTTGCATACGACCCGGATGGGTGTCATACAGACCCGGACGCCGCTGCTGCCGTCATGGGCATTGGTGAAGCAGAGGTACGGCTCTACGGCATCCCCGGCGATCTTACGCTCCGGCATTTTTGCCAGTAGCCAGATTTGCTTTCCGTCCCGCAGGGAGCCAGCGGTTTCGTAACGGACATCCCCTCCGATCAGGTCATCGGTAAATTTGAAAGCGTCAATGTTCTGGACGACCTTGTAGCGGTCACCTACCACCCCCAGCACGCTGTCGTCGCTGTCACGCACATTTGCCTTGAAGCCTTTGATGATACCGCCACGGGCGTTGAAGATATTTTCCTGCCGGACGTTCCAATCCAGCCCTGCAAAACGCAAGGCATCTTCACTGTTGGGCGCTTCGGACACCTCCGTACCCAATCCGTGCCAGGGACGCTCTCTCACATACATCATCGTTTCTACATTTGCTGCCATTTTTTACGACCTTCTTTCTTGAAAATTCACCCGAAAACGCTCTATACTCCGCGGTCCCCTATGATACGTGAGACCGCCAGAGCGTCTCTGGTGTCATAAGGATAGTATGTAATTGAGATTTTCAACGTTTGCGGATTTAACTCCGTTGCCCACCTCCGCCTGGTCATATTCTGACCAGGAAAGTCTTTGTCCACATCGGTCACAGTATTTCTGATATTCCCGTTCCCTGGTTGCCTTGCATCTGGGACAGACCGCATAGGCATCCTGACAAGAAAAGATGCGGATCTCAGAAACCCTTTTGGGAGACAGTATGTGGGGGCCAGCAGCAGATCAAGATGATGTGTAAAAAAGTGACCTCGGGCGTGGATTCTACCAAACAACACTCCGTTTCGTGGAGAATGACCATGATATCACCTCTGATACTATTTCTTGATAAAAAGGTTTGAAAACCTTTTAATTGCGGCGCTGTGCGCCGCTGCGCCCATGACTCCAAGAAAAGTATTGACAACATTCTTGCGGCTTTGCCGCTGGGCCACATTCTGTGGCCCAAATAAAACGGTTTATCCGTTTTATTAAGAATTAGTATAAAAATCAGCACGAGACGGGGAAAATCCCGTCCTGTGCTGTCTCATCCTTTCCGCTCATTTCCACTTATGGGTCACGGTCTGGGTCAGACGGAAAACGCAAAAAGGAAAACGAATTATTTGAACGAAAATATAAGGAAAAGCTCCTGATTTCTTGCGAAATCAGGAGCTTTTTGGTGGAGAATACTGGACTCGAACCAGTGACCTCCTGCGTGTGAAACATTGCAGGCGCTGAATTTGATATCAGCCATATTTGTCCGGCCGGGTCTTGCCCCGGTCGGATTTGTTGACAAGGAAAAGTAATGGGATATCGCAAAGTCCCAACTCAAAATTTGCAATGCAGTAGGCGAAGAAAGCGAACTTTGGAACGGGCAGTCGATCCAGCACCTGCCAACCAGGAAAGCCAACAAGTACGAGTAACCAGAGCGGAGAAACCAATGTCCCCACAAAGTAATTGATAGGGCTTTTAAAAAAGTGCGTGCTAAAGAGGCAATTTCCTGCTATACTACAAATTAAAATGCGCGTTGACGCTCCGCCGTGGAGAGACAGCCGGATGGAAACGGCAGGTCAATTTTTCGGAGCGGCATACGTTTGAGTTGAAAAAGGAGTCCCACAATGAAAGAAAGATGGAAAAATAATTGGATTGTGTCACTTCTTCTGTTTCTGCTGTCCGCCATCTGCCTGCTCACTGTGGTACTGAGGAGTAACCAGTCATCTCTGTCTAAGCCGCTTCCCCAGACCTTTACCGGAGAATACAGCCGGGATGGGGAAGTCTGGTATCCACTGGATGACAATGCCGATTTGAACGCTCTGGATGGAGACCTGTTCCTGCGGGGACATTTCAGTTATGACATCTTTGATGGGGAACGGCTTTACTACTACCAGAACCACATCGGCGTCACCATCTACCTCAACGGTGAACTTCTGTCCATTGACACCATATCAGAGTACGAAGAGGAAGGGCTTGTCCTGGAGCCATCTATGTGCGGCAGCCGATGGAACTATATCATGTCTCCCGGCATTACCACAGAGGACGAGGTGGAGTTCTGTCTGCATAACCCACACAGCCATGGCAACAGCAGCGCATACCGGGACTTTCTGAACACGCTCTATGGCTCGCCTAACACATCTTACATATTGGAATCCTACCTGAAGCCATACAGTTCCCCCCTTCAGATCGCGGGTATCGTGCTCGTCATCGTGGCGCTGATGCTGCTGGGCGCGGCGCTGGCTTCCGGGTTTTTGCGTGTCCCGATGGGCGGCAGCTTGCGGAAATACGGCCTGCTGACGCTGTTCATGGGCGGCTTTGTGATATTGGACACCGTGGGGATCTCCTTTGTCAGTGAACTGGTGGTGTTCAACACCTACGCCCGGCAGCTGTGTATGATGCTGGCCGTCTACTGTATGGGTCTCTGTGTGTGCGGCACCCTTACAGGAAAGCCGCGGAAAACCGCGAAGACGGCCATGCTCCTCTCCGCCTTGCTGGACGGCATTTTGATCGTGCTGTCTTTTACCGGCGTTACAGTCATCTATGACACGGGCATCTACTGGGTGGCCTCGCAGGTGGTACTCTGCCCGCTGTTGCTCGTCTGCGCCGCTGTGGAATGGCATCACCGGGAGAAGAACAGCCGCACGATCCTGCTCTCCCATATGTTCCTGCTGTCCGCCGTTTTGCTGGACATTGCCGGCGTGGGCCGTAGCATTTACTCCCACGGCACTTGTACAAAGATCGTGTTTGCCCTGTTGTTCGCGCTCTATGCGGCAGGTACGGTCAAGCATGTCGTGATCGACCATCAGGCGTCCATCCGTGCCAAACAGCTGGAGAAGGAGCTGGAGGACAGCCGGGTCGCCACCATGCTCAGCCAGATCCAGCCCCACTTCATTTATAATACCCTCGGCACCGTGGAACAGCTCTGCAAGGAGCAGCCGGAGGCGGCGGCCAATTTGGTACATAACTTCTCCCTCTACCTGCGGGGCAATTTCAGCGAGCTGGATCATACAGCGCCCATCCTGCTGTCCAAAGAGGTGGAGCACGTTCGGCACTATGTGGATATCGAACACATCCGCTTCCCGGATATGGAGGTCAAATTCGAGCTGGGTTCCGATGACTTCCTCCTGCCCGCGCTGTCCGTTCAGCCGCTGGTGGAAAACGCCATCAAGCACGGACTCATGGGGCTGGAGAGCGGCGGTACGGTCACGGTCTCCTCCTACGAGACGGACATGGACTACCGCATCAGCGTGGTGGACGACGGCGTTGGATTTGATACAACGATCCTGCTGGATGACCGGGAGCACGTCGGTATCCGCAATATCCGCGGGCGCATAGAGGCCATGTGCGGCGGAACGCTGACCGTGGAGAGCGCTCCGGGTAAAGGCACAAAAGCGGTCATCACCATTCCAAAGGAAAGAAGCGAACATCCATGATTGCCGTGACTGTGGACGACGAGCGCCCCATGCTGGCGGCGCTGACGGCGGCGGTCTCCGCGTCGCCGGACATTTCCTCTGTAATGGAGTTCACCACTTGCTCCTCTGCGCTGGAATGGGCTGAAAATAACACGGTTGACGTTGCCTTTCTGGACATCAGTATGCGCGGAATGGGCGGTCTGAAGCTGGCGGAGAAGATCGTGGAACTGCACCCCGATTGCAGAATCATCTTTTGCACCGGCTATACCCAGTACGCGCTGGACGCCATCCAGCTCCATGTTTCGGGCTACCTGCTGAAGCCTATCACAGCCAAAGCGGTGCAGAAAGAGCTGGATCATATCAAGGGAAGAAAAGCAAAGGAGAAGCTGCTGAGCGTCCAATGCTTCGGCAGCTTCCAGGTCATGGCGCGAGGCCGGCCGCTGAGCTTCAAGCGTTCCAAATCCAAGGAGCTGCTGGCGGTTTTGATCGACCGCAAGGGCGCAGGTATCACGGCAAAAGAGATCTGTGCCGTGATGTGGCCGGAGGGCGGCAACGACAGCAAAAACATCAATTACCTCCACCAGCTCTTTTCCGACCTGCGCCATACGCTGGAGCTGGCCGGCGCGGCGGATGTCCTCCAGCAGAACGGGTACGCTTACAGCCTGGATATGGATCGGATCGACTGCGACTATTACAGCTATCTCCATACCGGCAGGCCGGAGTTTCGTGGCGAGTATATGATCCAGTACAGTTGGGCGGAGGATACTGCGGGGTTTCTGAGCCACAAATGAATCTCTTTAAAATGCGGCAGCGGTCTGACGGAAGTCAGGCCGCTTTTCGTATGCGCGAAAATTTTATTTTTATGGGGAAAAGAGGCTAATTTGTAACGGGTTTGTAACGGCCCATATTTTATAATGTCTCTGAATCGAATCCGATAACAGATTTAATGGGAGGTGAGTACCAACGTGACGGTACTATGCGTGGACGATCATCCGGTCTTACTGCGAGGATTGGAGCAGAATGTTCGTTTTGCTGTGCCGGAAGCGGACATCCACGGCTTTACGAACAGCAAGGACGCTCTTTCCTATGCGAAGGGGCATGGCTGTGACGTGCTGCTTACCGAGATCGAGCTTTACAATCACGGCGGGATGCGCCTCGCGGAACAGATCAAGGCGTTGTTCCCAAGGGCGAACATCATCTTTGTCACCGTCTGCTCGGAAAAGGAGCACGCCAAAGAAGTGCTGCGCCTGCGGCCCAGCGGCTATTTGACCAAGCCCGCCACCCGGGAGCAGATCGCGGAGGAGCTGCGCAACCTGCGCTATCCGGTGCCGGACGCTTCGCCAAGTCTTAGGCGGGGTTGCATATGAGAGTGGAAACCGCCTGCCATCTCCGCACAGTACGGAGGGCGGCGAAGAAGTCTTAAGAAAAGGAGCAAAAACAAATGTCTTGTGTAAAGAAGCGACAGCATAGCAGGCTGCCTGTAAGAATGTGTGCGCTTCTGCTGGGATTCTGCCTCATTGTAGGAGAGGGGTTGGTTTTTGTATCTGCCGCGGAGGGCCCATCGGTCAGCAAAAAACTGCAGAACGGCAGCTTTGAGGAAGGACAGACGTTTACAGCCACTTATTCACAGCCGGATCAAAGCGCTGTTCCATCGTGGAGTACCACGGCGTTTCAGGGAAAGATCGAGTTGTTCAAAGAGAATACAGGTACTTATATCAGCGGAGTCACATTAATACCCACAGACGAAACCTATGCCGCGGAGCTGAACGCGGATGAGGAGAGTACCCTGTACCAGAACGTCAAGACCTCTCCATCCAGCGTGTACGAATGGGGTCTGGATCACGGTGGTCGTACCACAATGGATACCATGGCTCTGGTCATCGGCCCCAAGCAGAGCGTGAATCCCTCCAAGCCCAGCAAGGCAGGACGGGATCAGTTCATGCAAATGCTGGACTGGCTGATTGCGCAGGGAAAAACCTCCGTCAAGAGCACGCAGGGCTTGGGGGAACAGCTCACGGTTTACAGTAAGAAATTTGCTGCAAGCGGTGCCTTTTTCGACAATGCGGGCAACAATGCCTTTAGCCTGACCCCCAGTACCATCTATACCGAGGAATGGCACATCTGGATCATGGCGGACGGAAAAGCAACCAGCGGCACAAATCCCTGGGGGCATTACGGCTCCAATGCAGAGGGTACTGCCGGTTCGGATACCGGCTCAGGCAGCAAAAGTGTGGATTTGAGCAAGTATTATCTGTACACCGTCCCGGCGGGTCAGACAGAAACGGTATTCGCCTTTGTGTCGGTGGGATGTAAAGATAATCAGGGAAGGACCTACGGTAACTTCCTTGACAACATCAACTTCCAGCTCTACCACCCCCTGTCCGGCAGTACCACCACCCACGGCAGCGCCGTGGTCGGCGGCAGTGACGGAACCACGGAAGGCGAGGGCGGTTCTGATGGCCACAAGGTTACCGTCGATGACAAATTGGCTACCTATGTCACCGATGGCGAGCCGCTGAAAATTCAGGCGATTGTAAAGAAAGCGGATGCCGACGCCGGCTGTGAGTTTGTCGGTGTCTATTATACGAAGCAGGATGAAAACGGCGATCCCAAAACCGTGTTTTTGCAGCTGGCAGAAAACGAAATTGAGGATACCGGAAGCCTGACGGACGAGCAGAAAAAGGGAAAGTGGATCAAATCCACGAATACCGATGGCGATACCATTTATACCTATTATCTGGAGAATCTGACTTCACCCACGGACCTGCACTTTGCCTTTATCAAGAACCCCACCATCACCTATGACCCCAATGGCGGCAAGGCGTATGTGGTGGAACGGACCTATAACACAAATGAAGCACCGAATGTGTACAGCTTCAAGCCGGCGGTGCTTACAGAAAACACGAGCGGAGTGGACGCAACGACTGGCGCGACGCCGACAAACAAGCCGAAGGAGCAGTTCATCTCCCCGTATGTATCCCATGCGGCGGAGGGCCAGAACGACGGCTGGAAGTTCATGGGCTGGCTGCTGACCGGCGATACGGTGGATAATATTCCGCCCGATGTCACTCAGGTGAATGCGGACAAGCTGGGCAGCCTGATACTTCCGGCAGAACACACAGTCGCCTGCGACTACTCCGTGGACGGCGCAACGCAGGAAAGTGCCGCCCAGTATTTCAAAATTTATGGCGAACGCGTGACAACGAACGGGGTACTCCAAAAGGAAAACAACAAGGTCAAGGGCGTGACTTGGACGGATAACGGCGAAACAAAAGTCTACGCCAATGTTCACAAGGGTCTGACCATGGTGGCGCAGTGGCGCTGGCGGCAAGCGTTTATCCCCCAGGTGGGCAGCGGCACGAACTATACGGATTCCGCCAACGGCGGCACTGTGGAGATCACCAGTGTGACCGATACATCCGATACCAATTACAATGCCGCGTATAATGCCAACGGCGGAAAATCCTACCACGCCGAAACCGATGAGACCGTCACAGCAACAGCTACCGCAAAGGACGGCTTCACCTTTGAGGGCTGGTACGACGCCAGCGGAAATCTGATCACCACAAACACCACTTACACCTATACGGAAACCAAGGAGAGCGTCAACACCTACTACGCCCGATTCTCCGGCAGCGTCACCCAGACCTACATCCGTCAGGTCAAAAACGGCAACAGCTGGGAGGATACCGAGGACGATAAGATCGGAACCCTCGGTCGCTATACCTACACCGACGCTGCGGGAATGCCCATCAGCTCCACCGCCACCGCGGGAACGGGCTACACATTTGTGGGCTGGTATGATTTCAACGGCCATGGGGTCGCTCCGTCCATGCTGATCAACGGCGGCGCCACCATCAGCTACACCACCACTGGCAATGCCACATATTATGCGCGCTTTATCAGCGACGATACTGCTACCGTCACCCAGACCTATGTCCGTCAGGTCAAGAACGGCAATAATTGGGAGGATACCACGAACAATGCCGTTGGCACGCTCGACTGCTATTCCTATACCGACGCGGTGAGAATGCCCATCAACTCCACCGCCACCGCGGGAACGGGCTACACATTTGTGGGCTGGTATGATTCCACGGGCAACAAAGTGGCTGACACGATGCTGATCAAGAACGGCGCGACCATCAGCTACACCACCTCCGGCAATGCCACCTACTACGCCCGTTTCAGTGCGATAGGGTACACAGTCGCTTTTGATTCCAACGGCGGTACCGGCACAGATAGTCAGCCCTTCGTCTACGGCACGGCCCAGAATCTGAAGGCCAATACGTTCAGCAGGGACGGCTACACCTTTACCGGCTGGAATACCAAAGCCGACGGCAGCGGAACTGCTTATGCCGACGGGGCATCTGTGAATAATTTGACCACGGATGACAACAGCACGGTAACGCTGTACGCCCAGTGGAGCCCGATTACATACACGGTGGAGCACTATCAGCAGAACCTGTATGATGATGGCTATACCATTGTCGCTGGGGACACCGAAACCCTGCAGGGTACCACCGGCGCGACTGTGTCTGCAACGCCCAAGAGCTATACCGGATTCACCGAAAATACGACGCACTCCAACCGCGTTGCCAGCGGACCCGTTGCGGCGGACGGCAGTCTGGTCTTGAAACTGTATTACGACCGCGAGCTCTGCACCGTAACTTACGATCTGAATGGCGGCAGCACGATCTCTTCGCAGACGGAGTTCACCGTCAGGTACGGCGCGGCTACTCCAACGATTGCGGAGCCTACCCTTGAGGGCTTTGTGTTCATGGGCTGGAACATCCCGATCACGGCCAATGTGACTGGCGATGTCACCTACACCGCCAGGTTTGGGGCGGACCAGAACACCGACGGCATCCCAGACGAGTATCAGGTGTTTGTCAGGTATGAAGCCGGCGCTAACGGCAGCCTGGAGGGCGGGACGTACGCGGTCTATGATCTGCGCCAGCTGCCCCTGGTCACATTGAAGACCAGCGTGGGCCTGACATTCCCGATACCCACAGCCGACAGCGGCTACCGGTTCAGCAACTGGACGGAACCCCAGGGCGTAACGGTGACAAACAGCACCATGAGCGGTTTGACTGCCGGTGAGACCTATACCTTTACCGCAAATTTTGTAAGGAATGATGTTCCTCCGGTCACCCCCGAAGGACCCGGTGATCCCGGTTCCGGTGATCCCGGTCCCAGTGATCCCCCTATTTCGCCCAGCACGCCCGTTTTGAACACCGAGGACCACTACTCCTACATCATCGGCTACAAGGACGGCACGCTGCGGCCCTACGGCACGATTACCCGCGGCGAGGTGGCAACGATCTTCTTCCGTCTGCTGACCGATGAGACCCGTGAGGCATACTGGAGCCAGACCAACAACTACTCCGACTGCAATTCCGAGCTGTGGTGCAACAACGCCATTTCCACTTTGAGCAGTATGGGCATCATAGACGGTTTTGAGGACGGCACGTTCCGGCCCTACGCCAAGATCACCCGTGCCCAGTTCGCCAAGATCGCGGTGGGCTTCTTCGAGACCACCAAGAAGGACTACGAGGGCTTCTTCACGGACGTCAGCATCGGCGCGTGGTACACCGAATACGTGGAGGCCGCTGCCCGTGTGGGCCTGATCCAGGGCTTTGAGGACGGCGCCTTCCGGCCCAACAGCAACATCACCCGCGCCCAGGCCTGCGTCATCGTAAACCGCGCGCTGAACCGCAAGCCTGACGAGGAGCATCTTCTGGACGAGGCCGGGATGCTGACCTGGGTGGACAACAACCCCGGCGACTGGTTCTATGCCGATATGCAGGAGGCCACCAACAGCCACGACTATATTTGGCTGACGGAGGACCAGGAAATGATCGAGGAATGGACGGCGAAGTTGCCGCAGCGCGACTGGGCGGCTCTGGAACATGCCTGGTCCACAGCTCATTCGGCACCCGGCGGCGAGGTCAGGCGGTAAACGCCCCGTCGGAAACATCTGAATAAGAGCAATCAAAAAGACAGCCCCCGGTGCGGAAACGCGCCGGGGGGTTGCTGTTATGTAACTGTCAAATCGTAACCGTCAAATGTAGCGGCGGATTGAAGGTCACCCGCGAACATGAGAAAATACCAACGTATAGAACGTAGAGCCCACGCACTAGAAAGAAAAAACAGCGCACATCAACGGCGCGGCTGCCTGTAGGGAGACTTTACCATGCCGAAAGGAAATAACGGACAGGAGAAAACCGGTTCCAGCGGACCAAGTTTCGAGGAACTGTATAACTGGAGGAGAGCGTTTGACGAGGAATTGAAGAATAATACTATTTCTTGATAAAAAGGTTTGAAAACCTTTTTATTGCGGCGCTGTGCGCCGCTGCGCCCATGGCTCCAAGAAAAGTATTGACAACATTCTTGCGGCTTTGCCGCTGGGCCACATTCTGTGGCCCAAATAAAACGGTTTCTTGGACATCTATATGGATAATACCATGGGCAACCAGATTGCCCATAAGTTGCGTGCCATGGGATACCAAGAGGAGATCGTCTTTTTCACTGCTTCGCCCAACTTCGCCATCGAAAGCTACGATGTGGATGCTGGTGGGTATCTGCTCAAGCCGCTCGACTATGGGAAATTAAAGATGGTCATGGACCGCATCACACGGAATATTGCCCCCAGTACTTATCAGATCAGACAAAGGACTACAGTGACAAATCTTGCCTACCATGAGATTCTGTAAATCGAGAGCAACAATTCCAAGTGCATTCTTCATACCGAGTGCGGTGGGGTGTACACCGTCTATAAGACCTTAAATACCATAGAAAAAGAACTTAGGGCAACACCGCACAAATAGCGTATAGGGAGAGCCATAGTAAGCTCGTCTGTAGGGCAGCCAGTATTATCCCCTCAGTTCGCCTGGCAGGGCATGCCAACTTAGGCTGCCAGGCAGGGCCTGTCAGCCAAGATCAGGT
>JAGBDS010000111.1 GCA_017937405.1 Oscillibacter sp. | reverse complement strand
GTCGAAAAAGTCTTTTCGACAAGCTGCTGCAAGTTTTTCTGAACTTGAAAAGTTCAGAAAAACTTATGATTGAAAACGAAAGACACCCCTCCTGGGTTTCTTTCGTAACTATCTTCCTTCCCGTCGCGCAAGATTTCCGGGTTTATCGACAGTCTGAAGCCACGGGCCTCCCAGCCCGTGGCTCATCATGCTTATTCCGCCAGTCCCAGCACCTGCTGTCCCCGCTGGTTCAGGTGGGGCACCAACCCCTCATAGGAAAGGGTAAACTCCTGGGCTCCCGCGGCGTAGGCCGCCAGCTCATAGGGGGAAAACGCCACCGACATACCGCTCTCGTCAAAGGAAACGGCGTAGCTGCTCCAATCCGCGATGATGCTTTCGTAATCCTCCCAGAACATCTCCTCCGGCACCATATCCTCCTCCGACGCCCGGCAGTGGGCCTGACGGAGCAGTTCCTCCGTCACATGGTCCTGGAGGGCGGTTCCGTCGGACAGCGCCTTAGCGTCGAAAAACTCCCCGGTGTCCAGGTCGAAGTTCCAGCCCAGCAGGTATGTATTGGGATGGGCGCCGCCGGTGAAGCTGTAATAGACACCGGAGACGCTGACCATCTGCTCCGTTTGGTAGACGGAGCAGTCCAGATCCAGGGTGTAGGGGCCGACCCAGTCCATCTCCCATTCCCGGCACATCTCCAGGTGCTCCGCCGCACCTTCCACGATCTCACCGAATTCCTCGGCATTGGCCCACTTACCGAACTTTTCATTGAATACCGCCGCCGTTTCCAGCGCTTTTTGCTCCGTTTCCGTCTCCGCGGTCTCCACAGCGGTGCCGTCCTCCCGGCACACGGACAGCATCGGCAGCGTAAAGGTGTATTCCGCCAAAGGCGTTCCGTCCTCCGCCGAAGCCGCATCCTCCCATACTCCGGTCTCCACGGTGAAGTGCACAGGCGCCGGAGCAGTCTGGACAGGCATGGCGGACACCTCCGGCGGCGGGTCACTTTTCACATTCGTTTCAGAGATATTGGCACAGGCGGTCAGAAGCAGCGCCATCAGCAGGGCCAGCAGCTTTGTCATAGGTCGTGCCTCCTTTCAGGCGGGGTCATACGATCACGGGGCCTTCCCTCCACACGCTGCCGCCCACGGCAGCAGACAGGTCAGGATACGCCAGGGCATACAGGTCCGCGGCCCTGGCCTCCAGTTCAAACAGCTCCCGGGCCTCCGCCCCCAGCAGCCGCACGTCAGCGGGCTTGGTCAGCACAGGCACCTTCGCCGTTTTCCGCATCCGGGCCAACAGCTCCCGGCCTACGGCGTTGGCGGCCAGTACCCGCAGGTACAGCACCTCCGCCGGAAAAGAGGCGGGCGTCAGTCCCAGATAAGCCCACAGCACCATCCGGCGCAGACGGGCGTAGGCATACCGTTTCGTCTTTGCTTTTTCCAGGATCTCCGCCACGCTCACAGCAGTGCGGCTGGTGTCGTAAAGGCGGTTGCACAGGCCCTCCCGTCCTTCGTCCAGGGCGGCGAAGTCTGCTTCGGTCATTGACCGCAGCCGGGCCAGGATGGCCCTCTCACAGGTCTCCCGGAACACCGGAGCCCGTCCGGCAGCTTCTTCTTCCTTGTAAGCCCCACGCATGGCAGGGGCCATGCGGCTCAGGGCCGCCTCCCGCTCTCCCGCCCGCAGCAGGGCGCGGATGGCGGAGGCCGAGGCAATAGGCCCGTCAGCATCCTCCTCGTCGTGGGCGGCGCCCACCCGGGGCACCGTCAGGGGCTGGACGTGGCTGTCCCGCCGCAGCAAACTCTTGCAGTATTCGATGCCCAAAATATTGTTGGGGCTTTCCAGCAGTGCCGCCTTCTCCGGCCCCAATAGGCGCTCTGCCGCCTTTTGGCGGCAGGCGGCGTAGGACCGCCCCGCCGTCAGGCCCCGCCGCAGCTCCTCCTGAAGCTCCGGGGAAAGCAGACACAATGCCACTTCCCGCAAAGCGCCGACGTCGCCGCACTCGCTGCCGAAGGCGATATGACTCACAAGGCCCGTCCCCAGCAGCACCTGCACGCCGCCGTCGGCGAACCGCTCCGCCGAGCTGACCGCCCAGGGTAAGGGCACCTCCAGCACCAGGTCCGCGCCACTTTGGACGGCGGCCCCGGCCCGTGCCCGGCGGCCCACGATGGCGAAGTCGCCCCGCTGGACAAAATCGCCGCTCATGGCGCAAACCACGGCGGTATCCGGCCCCAGCAGGCGGCGGATCTCCCGCAAAAGGTGGACGTGGCCCATATGCATAGGATTATATTCTATTATTACACCCGCAGCCTGCACAAAATCCACCTCGAATTGATGACAAAAAAGTGACATTTCGGTAAAAATGGAGGTTGTAACCTGGAGAAACTCTGGTATAATGAATATTATGTAGGATTCCGCCCAGATGCGGAATTATCCCATAGCACTATTTTACATGATTTTTGGGAAAGCCGCAAGGCTTTCCCCACAAGAAGAGGAGACGGTAAACATGAACATTCTGGTCATCAACGCTGGCAGCTCTTCCCTGAAGTATCAGCTGCTGAATCCCGAGACCGGTGCCCTGCTGGCCAAGGGCCTGTGCGAGCGCATCGGCATCGACGGCAAGTTCACCTACAAGCCCCAGGTGGAGGGCAAGAAGGTGCTGGACGCCATCGACGTTGCCATGCCCACCCATTCCGAGGCCATTCAGGCCGTGCTGGACGCCCTGGTGGACGCCGAGAACGGCGTCATCGGCTCCATGAAGGAGATCGACGCTGTTGGTCACCGCGTGGTGCACGGCGGCGAGGCCTTCAACAAGTCCGTTCTGATCACCGACGAGGTCATGAAGGCTCTGGAGGACTGCATCCCCCTGGCCCCTCTGCACAACCCCGCCAACATCACCGGCATCAACGCCTGCACCGCCGTCATGGGCAAGGACGTGCCTCAGGTGGCCGTGTTCGATACCGCCTTCCATCAGACCATGCCCGCCAAGGCCTATATGTATGCTCTGCCCTATGAGTATTACGAGAACGACAAGGTCCGCCGCTACGGCTTCCACGGCACCTCCCACAAGTATGTGGCCGGCCGTGCCGCCGCCATGCTGGGCAAGAAGCCCGAGGAACTGAAGCTGATCTCCTGCCACCTGGGCAACGGCTCCTCTGTCACCGCCATCGACGGCGGCAAGTCCGTGGATACCTCCATGGGCTTCACCCCCCTGGCCGGCCTGCCCATGGGCACCCGTGCCGGTGACCTGGATGCCGGTATCCTGCAGTACGTGATGAACAAGTACAACATGAGCATCGACGAGATGCTGAACGTGCTGAACAAGAAGTCCGGCGTGCAGGGCGTGTCCGGTGTCTCCTCCGACTTCCGTGATCTGGAGAATGCCCACAAGGAGGGCAACGAGCGCGCCGGTCTGGCCGTGGACATGTTCAACTACGGCGTGAAGAAGCTCATCGGTGCTTATGCCGCCGCCATGGGCGGCGTGGACGCCATCATCTTCACCGCCGGCGTGGGTGAGAACTCCGCCAACCAGCGTCTGGACATTGCCAGCGGTCTGGAGTTCATGGGTGTCAAGATGGATGCCGAGGCCAACAACGTCCGGGGCAAGGAGACCGTCATTTCCGCTGCCGACTCCAAGGTGAAGGTCCTGCTGATCCCCACCAACGAGGAGCTCATGATCGCCATGGACACCGCCGCCATCGTCAAGGGCTAATTCATTTCAAAAAAATGCTGCGGCATTTTTTTGAGGAGGCTGCACCCTGCCGCATGCACTCGCTGTGCTCGCACACTTGCAGGATGAGAAGTATTTTTCGTCAGGTACACGCCCTGACGAAAAATGATCTCAATTTTTTCACCGCTCCGGCGGCGGAACTTTGTGAGACTTTTCTGTAAGTGAAAGGTCCTCTCTGACCCCAGAGAGGACCTTTTTTCACGATTTCCCCACACAAGGAGGACACGCCATGCAGCTCAATACCCTTTCCATGGTCCACGAATTTCTGAAGCAGCATGTCACCCCCGGTGCCTTCTGCATCGACGCCACCGCCGGAAAGGGCCGGGACACCGCCCTCCTCTGCCGCCTTGCTGGAGAAAACGGCCGGGTTCTGGCTTTTGACATCCAGCCGGAGGCCATCGCCCAAACAAAGGCCCTGCTGGCAGCCGAGGGCCTCGCCGCCGAGGTCGTTCTGGACAGCCACGCCCACATGGAGCAATATGCCGTCCCCGAAACCGTGGACTGTGTGGTGTTCAACTTCGGCCGCCTCCCCGGCGGGGACCCCACCGTTTTCACCCAGGCGGACTCCTCCGTGGCGGCCATCAGCGCAGGCCTGCGCCTGTTAAAACCCGGCGGCGTCATGGCCATCGCCCTCTACTACGGCAAAGAAAACGGCTACGGCGAGCGGGACGCCATTCTGGCGTATCTGAAAACACTGGATGACCGCCGCTTCTCCGTCCTCTGCTGCGGCTGGGCCAACCGCCGGAATGACCCGCCCATGCCCATCTTCATCTGGAAGGAGCGGTAAGCCGTTGCCCCGGCGGACCATTCGTGTTATACTGTTCCCGATCTTTAAAACAGCAGGAGGGATCGCCTTATGAAAAGCGTCAAGCCGGGCCGGGGTCCGTCGGCCATGGGAGCCGCAGGCTCCGTCATCGCCGTCATCTTCGGCATCTTCTGGACCATCGGTGCCGCGTCCATGGGCGCGCCGCCCCTTTTTCCGCTGTTCGGTGTGCTGTTCGTCATCATGGGCATCGTGCAGGCAGTGTATAATTTCAAAAACGCCACCGGAGAAAACCGCTACTCCTCCTTTGACATCGTAGAGGACGGCGAGGAACCGGACCCTCTGGACCAGCGGTTCGGTAATGCGCCCCAGAGCGCTCCGAAGCCTGACAGCGGGGATTTCCGCTTCTGCCCCTACTGCGGCGCCAAACTGGGCGCAGAATTTGCATACTGTGGAAAATGCGGCAAAAAGCTGCCGGATATTGAATAAATAAGGAGCCTTTATGAAAATCGGATTACAATTCGCCATGCCTGTGGAGCTCCACGCTCTGCCGGGTGCCAAAGACCTGAAGCCCTTTGAGACTGTCTCCGGTGTTCCCTTTTTTGAGGTGGCGCCCAATATTCTGGCCTGCGCGGGCGGCGTCAGCAAGGTGAACGCCGCCATGGCCGCCGAAATTTTCTGCCTGAAATACGGTGTGGACCTCATTCTGAACGCAGGCGTGGCGGGCTGCCTCACGGACCTCCCCACCGGAAGCCTGGTGGTCGCCTCGGAGTTCGTCCAGCACGATGTGGACACCACGGCAGTGGGCGACCCTATCGGCCTGGTCTCCACCGTTGACCGTGTGGATTTCCCCACCTGGGCGCCGGAAAAGTGCGTGGAACTGTTGAAAACTCTGGGTTTCTCCGCCGTCACCGGCCGGGTAGCCACCGGCGACTGGTTCGCCGTCAAGGGCGGCCGGGCCGCTTTCATCCGGGACACCTTCTCCCCCCTGCTGGTGGAGATGGAGGGCTGTTCCATCGCCCAGGTGTGCCTGCGGAACAACGTGAAATTTGTGGCCCTGAAATCCGTGTCCGACCGCCTGTTCTCCGACAACCAGTCGGCGGAATACTTCGATTTCGGACAGGCCCTGGAAAATCTGGGCAAGGTGGTTCTGCCCCTCGCCCAGGCACTGCAAAAGGAGGAACTTTGATATGGAACGCATCGCCAGCTTCACCGTGGACCACAACAAGCTGGTCCCCGGCCTGTACTACTCCCGCCGGGATGGCGATACCGTGACCTTTGACCTGCGGTTCAAGAAGCCCAACACCGGGGACCTGCTCTCCAACAGCGAGATGCACTCCGTGGAGCACCTGATTGCCACCCTGCTGCGGAACTCCGAGGACAAGGAGGCCGTCATCTACTTCGGCCCCATGGGCTGCCAGACGGGCTTCTACTTCCTATTCGACAACCGCCTGCTGTCTCTGGAGGGCGCCATCGAGCTGCTGAAAGAGGTGTTCACCGCCGCAGCAAGCTTCGAGGGCGAGATGCCCGGCAAGAGCGCTGTCGAGTGTGGAAATTATGTCAACCTCGATGTAGACACCGGCAAGGCGGTCTGCAAGTTCTACGCTGACTTGATCGCTGACTGGACCGTGGAAAAGCTGTCCTACGACTAATATCACATTTTTCTTTCAAAAACCATTGACAAACCGCAAAACCATTGATATACTTGATGAGCCGCTTTGAATGGGTCTACAAGTGCGCCCTGGCGCCGCCCCCGACAGCGAGCCCGTAATGAAGGAGTTGAAACATACAATGAACGCTATCATCGTGACCGGCGGCAAGCAGTACAAGGTCGCTGAGGGCGACGTGGTCTACATCGAGAAGCTGGACCAGGAAGCCGGCGACACCGTCAAGTTCGACCAGGTCCTGGCTATCCTGGACGGTGACAAGGCCACCTTCGGC
>JAGBDS010000110.1 GCA_017937405.1 Oscillibacter sp. | reverse complement strand
GGAGATGAAGGCAGAGCTGGCGCAGCTCAAGGCGCAGGCAGGATAACCGCAAAAAATGAGAGCAAAATCAATGAAAAAGTCCTCTGAATCCAGTGGAATCAGAGGACTTTTGGTCGGAGTGAGGCGACTCGAACGCCCGACTTCTTGGTCCCGAACCAAGCGCGCTACCAACTGCGCTACACCCCGGTATTGAATTTTTAAGGTCTGCGGTTTTTCTCGTGTCTGTAACTATTCATGTGGTCACACGGATATTTACCAAGAAGTTCGGCGGCGTCGGGTCAGCCGCTTCGCTTAGTGCTGCAAGGGGTCACGGCGGTTTGCGGGGAACATCGCGGATAGCTCAGTCAATGCACCCGAACCATGCGCGCTACCAACTGCGCTACACCCGGATACAGCTTGATTATTATACGGAATTTTTTCGCTGCTGTCAAGGTCATATTCCGGGAAATTCCCGCATAAGGTACAAAAGAAACCGGGAGGGAGGTACGTACTATGACTTCACGGCAGGCGGGAAGACGGATCGGCAGTGTTACGGCAGAACAAAAACGGCGGAACGCACGGAAAATTGGGACAACAAAGCGAAACGATGCCCTGTCGTCCAGAGAGCGGGGACAGCTGATCCGGCTGGTGGCCTGCGGTATGGTGTTCGTCCTGCTGGTAGCGGCCAAGCTGGCGCTTCCCGCCCGGATGGAGCGGTTCAACGAAAAGCTGGCGGAGGCACTGTCCCGCAATATGGATGTGCAGGCGGTGTTCTCAGCAGTGGGACGGGGATTTGCGGGAGATACCGACGGCGCTGCCGAAGAGGTATATCAGGCGGTGTTTCACCCGGCGGAGTCCAGAGAAACTGCGGCAGAAACCGCTCTTGCAATGCCCGATGAGGTACCGGCCATGGACACGCTGCGGGAATATCAGGATACACTCCCGGCCACGGAACAGGTGGAGGCGCCTACTGCGCCGCAGACGCCGGAGGAACAGGCATCTCCCGTGCAGACGGAGGTCTCTACCTTGGCCTATGTGTTGTATTCCGACAAAAACCTGCCGGAGGACGTGAGTCTGGAGCAGGCAATTTTGGACTTTGATTATTGTACGCCGGTGCGTGGGACCCTATCCTCGCCCTTTGGGTACCGTGAGCATCCCGTGGAGGGGGAGGAGCGGTTCCACTATGGCATAGATTTGGCGGCGGATACGGGAACCGCAGTGTCCTGCTTTGCGGACGGCACCGTGACAGCCGTAGGGGAGAGCAGCAGCTATGGAAAATACTGCATCGTGACCCACTCCGGCGGCTACGCCACGCTGTATGCCCACTGCAGCCGCGTCACGGCTTCCTCCGGCGCGGAGGTGGCCCGGGGACAGAAGATCGCGGAGGTGGGGGAGACGGGCATGGCTACCGGCCCGCATCTTCATTTTGAACTGCATGAGAACGGCGTTTATCTGAATCCCATCTACTATGTCTCTCCAGCATGAAAGGCGGCTTCAGGTGTCCGGCGGCTTTTGGCTGGTAACGGCATGGTTCGGCCTGACCAATGGATGGCAGTTGCTGGGGATCATCTTGGGGGCAGCCGCCATCCATGAACTGGGCCACTGCCTGGCGCTGCGGTGCCTGGGGGCATCTTGGAGCCGGGTACGGCTGGGAGTTCTCGGCGCGGTACTGGAGGCTGACAGGGGGCGGCTCTCCTACGGCAGAGAGCTGCTCTGCATTTTGGCTGGGCCGGGAGCCAATTTGCTGTGCGCCTTGCTGCTGGCAGCGGTGGGGCAGGGGCGCTGGGACGTGGCGACGGGGGCCAATCTGGTGCTGTGTGTGTTCAATTTGATGCCACTGCGCCCACTGGACGGCGGCAGGGCGCTCCATCTGGCGGTCTCCTGGCTGGCGGGACCAGCAGCGGGGGAGACTGCCGCCCGGTGGGTGGGCGCCCTGACCGGCGTCCTGCTGGGGACGGTGGCGGTATGGGTGATGGGTCGCACCGGCGGAAGCTTGTGGCTGTTGCCGACGGCTGCGGCTGCTTACTTTCTGACGGTGAGAGAATTGTTCGGAAAACTGGGATTTTTGTGAAAAAAGTGCTTGCAATCTTGAGAGAACTATGGTATCCTATTTGGGCTACAAAGGGCGGTCCTCTGCCGTGCACGCGCCAAAGAGCGCCAATGTGCATCAAAAGCGGCATGAACACCTATAAAATAGGAGGAAATATCCATGGATCTCATCAAGGAACTGAACAAGGAAACCCTGGCTAACGAAGTTGCTCCCGTCCAGATCGGCGACACTGTCCGTGTCCACGTGAAGGTCAAGGAGGGCTCCCGTGAGCGTATCCAGGTCTTCGAGGGCACCGTCATCGCCAAGAAGCACGGCGGCATCGAGGAGACCATCACCGTCCGCCGCATTTCTTACGGCGTCGGCGTGGAGAAGGTGTTCCCCATCCACTCTCCTTCCATCGATCATATCGAGATCGTCCGCAACGGCTCTGTCCGTCGTGCCAAGCTGTACTATCTGCGCGGCCGCGTGGGCAAGGGCGCCAAGGTCAAGGAGAAGCTTTGATCCGAGGATAAAGAGAGGCGTTTGCCTCTCTTTTTTCTTTGAGGAAAAAATCTGTAAATACTTCTCAAAAAGGCTTGCAATTTGAAAGATAGTGTGCTATATTAATTAACGCCTTTGTGAGGTGAAAGCTTTTCGGAGGTAGTCTGGATAAGAAAGAGGTGAACGAGAGCAATGAAGGAAGGAATCCATCCCAATTATCAGCAGACTACGATTACTTGCGCCTGCGGTAATGTGATTGAGACAGGTTCTACCAAGAAGGATATCAAGGTGGAAGTCTGCTCTAAGTGTCACCCCTTCTTCACGGGCAAGCAGAAGCTGGTGGATACCGGCGGACGCGTGGCCAAGTTCAACAAGAAGTTCGGCCTGGACAAGTAAGAGCACAATCACACAAAGAGGGTCTGCTGTGTGCAGGCCCTCTTTTTTATTTACTTTTTCCCGGAGAGCGCATATACTGAAAGCATCAGACTATCGATATACCCGCAAGAGCTGCGCGACAGGAAGGAAGATGGTTACGAAAGACTGCGCCCGCAGGCGCAATTCGGAGCGCAACCGCCGCAGGCGGCACTTAGCGCGGAGATAACCCAGGAGGGGGCTCAAGGTGAATTGCCGCGCAGCGGCAAGAGAGTGTGGCCTGGGCCATTCGTTTTTGATCATAAGTTTTCTGAACATTTCAAGTTCAGAAATCTTGCAGCAGCTTGGCGAAATGCTTTTTCGACAAGCTGAGTATGCTGAGAAGGGAGCGATATGCCATGAAACTGCATCCTATGGATTTTAAGACCCTGACCCCGGAGATTTTTCAGGTGTTCGGGACGCAAAACGCCCTGCTGACCGCAGGAGACCGGAATGGCTGCAACACCATGACCATCGGCTGGTGCCAGCTGGGGCGGCTGTGGAGCATCCCGGTTTGCACCGTCTATGTGCGGCCGGAGCGCTATACCTATCAATTCATGGAATCCCATGACTATTTCACGGTATCGGTGATGCCCCTGAGCCATAAGCAGACCACCATGCAGGTCTGCGGGACTCAAAGCGGCCGGGACATCGACAAAGTAAAAGAATGCGGCCTGACGCTGCGCTATGGTGCCGGAGACGCGCCTTTCTTCGACGAGGCGGAGTGGGTGCTGGTGTGCCGGAAGCTCTATGCCCAGGATCTGGATGAGAGCTGCGTTTTGCAGGGAGAGAGTATCCTGCGGCACTACGGCGCCAAGGGCGGCTGGCACCGCGTCTATACCGGCGAGGTCGTGGAAGCCTATACCAAATAAGGAGAACGAACCGATTTATGCGGGAAACGGAAGAAATTCGTGACAAAGTGGTACTGGTGGGACTGAATTCCCCGGTACTGAAAAAAGCAGAAAACGCCGACGAGGCTACCATGGAGGAGCTTTCCGCCCTGGTGGAGACCGCCGGGGGAGAGACCGTGGGCATGGTGCTGCAAAACCGGGCCACGCCGGACCCCCGGACCTTTATCGGCGAGGGCAAGGTGGCGGAGGTGCAGCTCTACTGCGAGAACATGGGGGCTACCATGGTCATCTTCGACAACGACCTGTCGCCCTCCCAGCAGCGGGTGCTGACGGATATGCTGGGCATCCAGGTGCTGGACCGCTGCGGCCTGATTTTGGATATTTTTGCCCAGCGGGCCAAGACAAAAGAAGGCCGGCTCCAGGTGGAGCTGGCCCAGTATAAGTATCTACTGCCCCGGCTGACGGGCATGTGGACCCATCTGGAGCGCCAGGGCGGCAGCGGCCAGGGAGCCATCGGCTCCAAGGGCCCCGGCGAGACCCAGTTGGAGACGGACCGCCGCCTCATTCACAAAAAAATCGACAAGCTGCGGGCGGATCTGGAGGACGTGCGCCGGGTCCGGGGCACCCAGCGCCAGCAACGCCGGAAAAATGAAATTCCGGTGGTGGCCATCGTGGGCTACACCAACGCGGGCAAATCCACCCTGCTGAATCAGCTCACCGGAGCGGGCATCCCCGCCAACAACCGGCTGTTCGACACTCTGGACACCACCAGCCGGTTGCTGACCGTCAGCGACACGCTGGATGTGGTCGTTTCCGACACCGTTGGCTTCATCCGAAAGCTGCCCCATCAGCTGGTGGAGGCGTTCAAGGCCACGCTGGAGGAGCTGGAGTACGCCGACCTGCTGCTCCACGTCATCGACGTTTCCAACCCGGAGTGGCAGGAGCAGGCCCAGGTGGTGGAAAATCTGATCCTGGAGCTGGGCGCCGGAGAGCTGCCCCGCATCGACGTGTTCAACAAGAGCGACTGTGTCCCGGCAGGGGAGATCATGCCCCACGGCGAGGACATCTGCGCCATCTCCGCCCGCACCGGCGAGGGTATCCCCCGGCTGCTGGAGATGATCGACAAGCGGCTGGACAAGGGCACCCGTCGGGTGGTCCTGCGCCTGCCCTACGACAAGGGAGGATTGCTGGACATGCTGTACCGGGAGGCCAAGGTGGAGAACGTGGAATACAGTGAGACCATCGACGTGACGGCGGTCTGCGGCCCCCGTACCCTGGGCCAGGTGGAGCCGTTTATCGCGGAGTGACCGCGGACAAGCCCGCCCCGGTGCGCAGGCCCAGTAAAAAGGCGTGAATGGCGGTGAACTCCATGTTTTTTTCGTACGCCTCACGGCCATTGGAGCCCAGCTCACTGTCCATCAGGGAGAACCAAAACTCATAGTCTCCCTGTGGGGCGGCGTGGATTTGCGGCCTGATGTAATGGGCATAGAGCCACTTCATAAAGTCGGACATGAGGAGACCACCTTTCAGATACGAAATAGATTTCATATTGCCAACATATCGCGAAATACGTTTCGTGTCAAGGAGATTGTATGGAATTTTCAGAAAGATTAGTTGCATTGCGAAAAGAGAAAAAAGAAACTCAGGTGCAGGTTGCTGATGGAGTTGGCTTGACAAGCAGACAGTATCAGGGGCTTGAAGCGGGAACAAGTCTGCCAAATTTCCGAACATTAGGCGCTCTTGCGGACCATTTTGATGTGTCGGTGGACTACCTGATGGGACGCCGGGACGAAAGACGGTAAGCGTTATGTCCGGCACCGTATTGGAAACGCCCCGGCTGCGGCTTCGTCCGTTCCGGGAAAGCGATGCGGCAGATGTGTACGCCTATGCGAAGGACCCCCGGGTGGGCCCCATCGCGGGCTGGCCGCCCCATCAAAGCGAGGAGGAGAGCCGGGAGATCATCCGCACCGTCTTTTCCGCTCCCGGCGTGTTCGCCATAGAGCTGTGGGAGACGGGGACGGTCATCGGCTCCGTGGGCTTTGTGGGAAACCACCCGGCGGGAGCTATCCCGGATCGACCCGATGACGAGGTGGGCTACGCCCTGCACCCGGCATATTGGGGCCGGGGACTTATGTCGGAGGCGGTAGAAGCTGTACTGGAATATGGCTTTACACAGATTAATTTTCAGCGTATTTGGTGCGGACACTACGCCGGAAACTGGCGGTCGAAGCGGGCCATGGAAAAGTGCGGCTTCCGCTACCAGTTTTCCCGGACGGAATTTGTGGCTTTGATGGGAGAGGCCCGGCAGGCTTATTTTTACTTACTGACAAAGGAGAATTGGCGTGAGCGAATATCTGGTGCCCTTTGAAGATGCCGAGAGCGAATTTGTGGAGAAGCGCTCCCGGTTCATCAGCCATCTCTGGCGGGTGGAGACCGAGGCCGAGGCCCGGGCCCGCGTGGAGGAAATGAAGAAGAAATACTACGACGCCCGCCACAACTGCTGGTGCTACATCTTGAAAGAGGGGAACACCGTCCGCTATTCCGACGACGGGGAGCCCCAGGGCACCGCGGGCCAGCCCATGCTGAACGTGTTCCAGCGGGAGGAGGTCGTCAACGTCTGCTGCGTGGTGACCCGCTACTTTGGCGGCGTCCTGCTGGGGGCGGGCGGTCTGACCCGGGCCTATACCAAGGGTGCCAAGGATGCCCTAGACGCGGCGGGCATCGCCCGTATGAGCTTGTGGACGCTGTGGGATGTGCCCTGTACGTATCCGCTGCTGGAGCGGGTGAAGCTGGATATCGCCGCCGCCGGCGGCGTCATCCGGGACACGGTCTACGGCGCGGATATTACCTTGCGGGCGGCGTTCCCGTCCGGCGGCGCGGAGACCTTTTCCGCCCGGCTGACGGAGCTTTCCGCCGGAGGGCTGGAGATGACGGCGGCAGGGGAGGAGTTCCTGCCCGGCCCCAGAGAAGCGGCAAAATAAAAAGCGGCGCTTTTGCGCCGCTTTTTTGCGTCGAATCAGTTTTCGCCCTTGATGGAACGCTCCAGCCGGGCGGCCAGCTCGTTCAGCTCCGTGCCGGACTGGTCCATGGCCCGGGGAAGCTGGGTGAGGTTGACCTCCACCTTCCGCAGCTCGCTGTTGACATGGCTGGCGGTGGTCTCAAAGGTGCTCATCAGAGTCTGGTACTTGGCGCGGAACAGGTCCACCGTCTGCTGCAGCTGTCCGACAGTGGCCGCTTCCAAATCAGCGGCCCGCTTGCGGGCCTCGCACTCGATGGCGCCGATGCGCTCCCGGAACTGGGCGTAGGCCTCCGCGTCGGGACGGAGGGCGTCCGCATCCTGCTTCAGGCGGCTGACTTCTGCCTCCAAAAGCTTCAGCTTTTCCAGTTCCAGCCGGGCGGCACTTTCCCGGGACAGCTCACCCTGGAGCTGGGCCTGCCGTGCGGCGGCCTCTTCCAACTTGGCCCGCAGGGAAGCGGTTTCTTGCCGCAGCGTATCAGCCTCGGCCCGCAGGGAATCGTTCTCTTCCTGCAATGCCTTCTGCGCGGCGGCCGCCTGCTCGGCGGTCTGTTCAATATATCGGATGACGTCCTGCTTGTCGAAGCCGCCAAAGGCTACACTTTTAATGGGATAATTGTCCATAAACCCACCGCTTTCTGCTTTTTTATCATGTAATACTTTACCATATGCCGGGCCTGTTTACAAGGGTCAGAAAAAAATTGAAATTTTTTTGAAAAAACACTTGCATTTTAAAAAACATCATGTTATTATAACTAAGCTGTCTGTGAGACATGCGCCGTTAGCTCAGCTGGATAGAGCGTCTGGCTACGGACCAGAAGGCCGGGGGTTCGAATCCCTCACGGCGTACCAAAAAGCTCCTGAAATCTTTGATTTCAGGAGCTTTTTGTTTTTCCTGCGATGTTTTGCTGACCGGCAACATCCAGCATCAGGACAAACTGCGGGGGACCGGCTGACACCGTACCAAAAGAATACTAAAACTGCAAAATTCCAGAACTCTTTTGTTTTATTTGCTGCTAATTTGATATTCTCCATTGACAATCCCTGCATAATCAGATAAAATACCCGACGTATACAGCGAAGAAGAGGACCAGTACCCGTCATGGCGCTGCCAAGAGAACCCCTGGGTGGTGAAAAGGGGAGAGCAACAGACGGCGAATACACCTTGGAGCTGGCACCCCAACGGTCTTATCAAGACTCAGTAGGCGTGCTCCGGGAGCGCCCGTTACCGCGCGGGAGTGTGTTGGCACTCCGCGAGGCCGTTTACCGTGAGGAGACGGCGAACCAGAGGTGGTACCGCGAAAGCATTTCGCCCTCTGTCCCGACCGGGACGGGGGCGTTTTATTCCGTTTCGGTGAAATAGAAAACATCTGAACAGGAGAGACTACTATGCAGATTTACGAAGAACTAGTTGCCCGTGGCTTGATCGCCCAGGTGACCGACGAGAACGAAATCCGGGAGCTGGTGAACAACGGCAAGGCCACCTTCTATATCGGCTTTGACCCCACCGCCGATTCCCTGCACGTGGGCCACTTCATGGCCCTGTGCCTGATGAAGCGGCTCCAGATGGCTGGCAACAAGCCCATCGCCCTCATCGGCGGCGGCACCGCCATGATCGGCGACCCCTCCGGCCGGACCGACATGCGCTCCATGATGACGAAGGAGACTATCCAGCACAACTGCGACTGCTTTAAAAAGCAGATGTCCCGGTTCATCGACTTCGGCGAGGGCAAGGCCCAGATGGTGAACAACGCCGACTGGCTCCTGAACCTCAACTACGTGGATTTCATCCGGGACATCGGCGCCTGCTTCTCTGTCAACAACATGCTGCGGGCCGAGTGCTTCAAGCAGCGGATGGAGAAGGGTTTGAGCTTCCTGGAGTTCAACTATATGCCCATGCAGTCCTACGACTTCTACTACCTGTTCCAGCACTACGGCTGCAACATGCAGTTCGGCGGCAACGACCAGTGGAGCAACATGCTGGGCGGCACCGAGCTCATCCGCCGCAAGCTGGGCAAGGACGCCCACGCCATGACCATCACCCTGCTGCTGACCTCCGAGGGCAAGAAGATGGGCAAGACTGCCAGCGGTGCCGTGTGGCTGGACCCCAACAAGACCTCTCCCTACGACTTCTACCAGTACTGGCGGAACATTGAGGACGCCGACGTCCTCAAGTGCATCCGAATGCTGACCTTCCTGCCTCTGGAGCAGATCGACGAGATGGACAAGTGGGAGGGCAGCCAGCTCAACACTGCCAAGGAGATCCTGGCCTATGAGCTGACCAAGCTGGTCCACGGTGAGGAGGAGGCCACCAAGGCCCAGGAGACCGCCCGGGGCCTGTTCTCCGGCAAGGGCTCTTTGGAGAATATGCCTTCCTCCCAGCTCTCCGCCGACAAGTTCGAGAACGGCAAGATTGGCGCCATCAATCTGCTGGTGGCCTGCGGCCTGTGCGCCTCCAACGGCGAGGCCCGGCGGCTGATCCAGCAGGGCGGCGTGGCCGTCAATGACCAGAAGGTGGCCTCCATCGACGTGGCCTTCGACCAGAGCGATTTCGAGGGCGACGGCGTGGTCATCAAGAAGGGTAAGAAGGTCTTCCACCGCGCTTATGTGAAATAAAAACAGCATGATGCAGACGCGGGGGGAATACCCCGCGCCTGTTCTGCGTATGAAAGGAACCGACATGATCACAGTCAACGACATCAGCATGAATTTCAGCGGCCAGACGCTGTTTAAGCATGTGGACCTGAAGTTCGTCCCCGGTAACTGCTACGGCATCATCGGCGCCAACGGCGCCGGTAAGTCCACGTTCCTCCGCATCCTCTCCGGCGACCTGGAGCCCACCACCGGCGAAGTGATTATCCCCAAGGAAGAGCGTATGTCCATCCTAAAGCAGGACCACTTTCAGTATGACGCCTACACGGTACTGGATACCGTCATCATGGGTAACCAGCACCTGTATGACGTGATGAAGGAGAAGGACGCCCTGTACGAGAAGGAGGACTTCACCGACGAGGACGGCGTGAAGGCCTCTGAGCTGGAGGCGGAGTTCGCGGAGATGAACGGCTGGGAGGCCGAGTCCGACGTGAGCCGCCTCATCCAGGGCCTGGGCCTCTCCAATGATATCCTGTATAGCGAGATGTCCACCCTGACCGCCAAGGAAAAGGTGAAGGTCCTGCTTGCCCAGGCGCTGTTCGGCAAGCCTGACATCATCCTGCTGGACGAGCCCACCAACCACCTGGATATCCAGGCCATCGAGTGGCTGGAGGATTTTCTCATGGACTGCGAGGCGCTCACTTTGGTGGTGAGCCATGACCGCCACTTCCTGAACACCGTCTGCACCAACATCGTGGACGTGGACTACGGCGGTATCCGCATGTACGTGGGCAACTACGAGTTCTGGTATGAGTCCAGCCAGATGGTCCAGCGGATGATCCGGGACCAGAACCGGAAGAACGAGGAGAAAATCAAGGAATTGCAGCTGTTCATACAGCGCTTCTCCGCCAACAAGTCCAAGAGCAAGCAGGCCACCGCCCGCCGGAAGCTACTGGACAAGCTGAGCGTGGAGGAGATGCCCGCCTCCTCCCGCCGGTATCCTTTCGTGGGCTTTAAGATGGACCGGGAGTGCGGCAAGGAAATTCTGGTTGTGGAGAATCTCTCCAAGACCGTGGACGGCCGGAAGGTGCTGGACAACGTCAGCTTCCGCATCAACCGGGACGAGAAGGTGGCCTTTGTGGGCGAGGACGAGATTGCCAAGACCACCCTGTTCAAAATTCTGATGGGCGAGCTGGAACCCGACGAGGGCAGCTACAAGTGGGGCACCACCATCACCACCAGCTACTTCCCCCTGGACAACTCTGCATTCTTCAATGACTGCGACCTGAACCTGCTGGATTGGCTGGCCCAGTATACGGCGGACAATGCGGAGGAGAATACCGAATCCTTCAAGCGTTCTTTCCTGGGCCGGATGCTGTTCTCCGGCGACGACGTGTTCAAGCCCGTGAAGGTCCTCTCCGGCGGCGAGAAGGTGCGGTGTATGCTGTCCCGGATGATGCTGTTCGGCTCCAACGTGCTGGTGCTGGACCAGCCCACCAACCACCTGGACCTGGAGTCCATCACTGCCGTCAACAACGGCCTTATCGACTTCAAGGGCGTGGTGCTGTTCTCCAGCCACGACCACGAGTTCGTCCAGACCATCGCCAACCGCATCATGGAGTTCGAGAACGGCAAGCTCATCGATAAAATGGGCACCTATGAGGATTATATCGAGTTCCGCCGGGCGGGCAACGCCGGCTGATGCGGTCAGATTTTGTAACCGAATTGTAGTTGACATAAAATATTGCCACCTCTATACTGTACGTATTACAGTGTCGGGGTGGTATTTTTATGCAAAAGCGGCAGATATTAGGCCTGTTTGCCATGCTGGCGGTGACGGCGGCGGTGATTTTCGGGGCGCGGCCCTGGTTGACAGAACAGACGAACGCATCGGCGGAGGAAGCGGTCTATGCGGAACTTCTGGAAAACACGCCGTTGGCGGAGCTGGATGGAGAGACCGTCTCCCCCAACGGCAGGCTGGAGGTGCGGACCGTGGGCAGAAGTGACATTTATGTCAGCGGTGTTGTTGTACCGGAAGCAATACAAATTGTGGACCGGGAGAATGGGGAAGTGAAGTGGGAGGACCAAGGCTGGGTCACCCAGTCGGCCCTGTGGTCCCCGGACAGTCACTACTTGGCTTTGGCTTTCGGCGCCCGCACTCGGCAGGCGATTCGGGTCATTGAAACAGACACCTGGACTTCCTGGAATTTTTCCCTACCGGATGGTTCGGCTATCCCGGAGTATACCTTCCTTCCGGAGGACTGGGGAGCTTGGGAGGATACCATCGTGGATGAAAACAGTTTCCGGGTCACGGTGGGCTATGGCGACGGCGTGGAACCGGCGGTTTACCGCTGCTTCCTCCGCATGGAGGATAGTACGCTGACCGGGTACAGCTATGAGGAAGCTGTGGAGGTCTTGTCGGGTGACTATGATTTTGACCACGACGGGGAAACGGACACGGTGGAGCTTGCCACAACATATGACCATATGGAAGACGAAAAGAAGGCCGTGGGACAGTATGTGCTGACCGTACGAAAGGCGGACGGCACGAAGCTGTGGTCCACCAGCGCCCATTGGGCCCATCCCGGCTGGACCAGCGTGTTTGCCTGCAAGGTTGACGGACAGGACTATTTGCTGCAATACGAGCCGGAGATGTGGCAGGGCTGGGCTGACTATTCTTATAAACTGTTTTATCCCTACATCGTTTCTCCCGTTACCGGAGAACGGCAGGAGCAGGTCCTGCGGGAGAGCTATCTTGTTTGGGATGACAATTTCCGAATGGATGGACACCACTTTGACTCCACCGAACTGGCGGACTTCCTTTGGGAAGTGCGCGGATACATTGCAGACAGTACCCTGCTGCTGAGCACCGAGGATGGAGGATTTCTCTCGAATGTTCCGGGGCTGGAAATGCAGTCCTATCCCTTAGGGGGGGTGATAGCTTTGGAAAGCCGGGAGGACATGGAGACCGCTCTCTGCCAGTGGGAGTCGGAAATGAAATCAGAACAAGATATCGCGTAAACTGACAGCCGCCCGAAAAATTCCGGGCGGCCATTTTTATGTATCCAGTAATCCGTAGCGTACCAGTGTTTTTCGTATCCGTTCCCGGTGTTCCTCGCTGGGTTCGCACAGGGGCAGGCGGAGCGTGCCGCCGCACATCCCCATCAGCTCCAACGCCGTTTTTACCGGGATGGGGTTCACCTCACAGAACAGCGTGTCGCACAGCTCCTTCAAATCGAGCTGCAAGTTCGCGGCGGCAGCGAAGTCATTGGCAAGGCACAGCCGTACCAGTTGGTGCATCCGGTCCGGTACTACGTTGGCCGCCACGGAAATGACGCCCCGGCCTCCCATCAGGCAGATAGCCGCCGTCTCGTCGTCGTTGCCCGACCAGATGGAGAAATCGTCGGGACACAGGTTCCGGGTCTTCTGGATATTGCTGAGGTTGCTCCCAGCTTCCTTGACGCCGTTGATGTTGGGATGCTTCGCCAATTCCGCGTAAGTCTCCGGCGCGATGGTGACCCCGGTGCGGGAGGGCACGTTGTAGAGGATGATTGGCTTTTCCGCGGCGTCGGCGATGGCAGCGTAGTGCTTCACCAGCCCGGCTTGGGTGGCCTTGTTATAGAAAGGCGTCACCACCAGCAGCCCGTCGGCCCCGGCTCGCACCGCGTCCCGGCCCAGAGCGATGGCACTGGGGGTGGCGTTGGAGCCGCTGCCCGCGATGACCGGCACCCGTCCGTTTATTCGCTCCACACAGTATTCGATGGTCCGCATCCGCTCGCCGTAGGTCATGGTGCTGGCCTCCCCGGTGGTGCCGCAGACGATGACCGCGTCCGTGCCGTTTGCAAGCTGGAAGTCAATGAGCCGCCCAAAGGCGTCCAGGTCCACGGCGTCCTTGGTGAAGGGCGTGACGATGGCTACGCCGGAGCCGGTGAAAAGGGGTTTTCGCATACCGTACCTCCTATACAGTCCGTAATTTTTGCGTTGACACGATTGTACAGGATAATTTTATGCAATATAATCTTAAAATGTGCGAAAAACCATGCAAAACCTGTCCTAATCTGAAGGAGAAAAAGAGCGGCTGTCCAGTGGACAGCCGCTTTCGTGCATTGAGATTTACTTGGGCTGGATGTACCCCTTCTTGCACAGTAGCTCGGCCAGCAGCACCGCGCCGCCGGCAGCGCCGCGGAGGGTGTTGTGGCTCAGACAGACGAACTTGTAGTCGTACTGGGTGTCGGGCCGCAGGCGGCCAATGGATACCGCCATGCCGTGCTCCAGGTTTCGGTCGAGACGGGTCTGGGGACGATTCTCCTCCTCGAAGTAGTGCAGGAACTGCTTGGGAGCGGAGGGCAGCTCCAGCTCCTGGGCAGGGCCACGGAAAGCGGCCCAGTCGGCCTTGATCTGCTCGATGGAGGGCTTGCAGCCGTCCTTGAACTTCATGAACACGGCGGCCATGTGGCCATCCTGGCAGGCCACCCGGAAGCACTGGGCGGTGATGGAGGGGCCTTCGGCCTTGACGATCTTGTCGCCCTCGATGTGGCCCCACAGCTTCAGGGGTTCTTGCTCGCTCTTCTCCTCCTCGCCGCCGATGTAGGGGATGCAGTTATCCACCATCTCAGGCCAGCGCTGGAAGGTCTTGCCCGCACCGGAGATGGCCTGATAGGTGCAGACCAGGGCCTGCTCCAGACCGTATTTCCGCAGGGGGTGCAGGGCGGGGACGTAGCTCTGGAGGGAGCAGTTGGACTTAACCGCGACAAAGCCCCGCTTGGTGCCCAGGCGCTTGCGCTGGGCCTCGATGATCTCGATGTGGTCGGCGTTGATCTCAGGCACCACCATGGGCACATCGTCGGTCCAGCGGTTGGCGGAGTTGTTGGAGACGATGGGGCACTCCAGCTTGGCGTACTTTTCCTCCAGCGCCCGGATCTCCTCCTTCTTCATATCCACGGCGCAGAAGCAGAAGTCCACCAGCTCCGCCATCTTGGCGGCGTCGGCCTCGGCGTCCAGCACCACGATCTTCTTGGCCTCCTCGGGGCAGGGGATATCCAGTGCCCAGCGGCCCTCTACGGCCTCCTCGTAGGTCTTTCCGGCGCTGCGGCTGCTGGCGGCGATGGCAGTGAGTTGGAACCAGGGGTGGTTTTCCATCAGGGTTATGAAGCGCTGGCCCACCATGCCGGTGCCTCCGATGATGCCGACTTTGTACTGTTTCATGATGATCTCCTCCTGCTGTGATAGGCGGAAGCGAAAAGTAAAGGGGTTTCCGCCGATTTCTGTTGAACGCGCCTGAAAAATGTACTATAATAGTGCGAAATAAAAGATTACGATATGTTCTTGCGGCACGGACATTTGTATGCTGGATGTATAATACCATGCTTTCCGCCTGCCGTCAAGGTGGCTGATATTGGGAGGTTCCATGAAAAAAAAGCTGCTGACGCTGTTCTTCGTTGTGACATTTTTCGCCTTAAGCGCCGTTTCCGCTTCCGCTGTGTCGGATGACACGGTGGTCGTGGGGCTGCGGTACGGCTCCACGGCCATGTTCTCCGCCAATCTGGAAAACGCCTTGGGCCGGGGCTTTGAATTTGGTTATTTCGATGAGGGCCGTTCTTTTGAGACTCTGGGCTGGACGGATGAGACGGCCATCTCCATGACCGCCGCCGGTGATATTTATATGAGCGGCAGCGGGACATATTCCCCTGACGGCGGCGGAGAATATCTGGGCCCCTGGCACGTCCAGATCGACGGCTTCCGGGACTATGAGGACGCATTGGACGCCGCTGAAGACTACGGTGGCTATCCCGCCTGGGTGGACTGGGGGTATGCGCTCCGTGTGGGCTGCTACGGCTCCAGGTCCGAGGCGGAGGACGCCGCGGAGCGGCTGGGAGAGGGCTATGCTGCCCAGTCTTCCTCCACGGGCGTGATGGTCACTGTGACCCGGACGACCGATGTGCTGTTTGAATTCGACTGCGGCGGCGTGTTTGACCTGGCGGTGCAGCCGGAGGAAAAGAAAGGGGAGACCTCCACCTGGTTCAAGGGCTACAAGTACAGCGGCGCCTTTGAATATCCACGGGTCACCGGCGGTAGCTTGAATGTGTATAACGTGCTGGACCTGGAATCCTATGTGAAGGGCGTCATCCCCTACGAGATGAACGGCAACTGGCCTATGGAGGCACTGAAGGCCCAGGCGGTCTGTGCCCGGACCTATGCCTGCCGGACCAGCAAGCACCGGGCGGCCTACGGCTTTGACGTGTGCAATACCACCTGCTGCCAGGTCTACTACGGCCGGGGCAGCGGCGCGGCCTATGCGACGGAGCAGAGCGACGCGGCGGTGGAGGCTACCGAGGGTGAGCGTTTGTATTATTACGGCGACCTGGTGCAGGACGCCGTGTACCACTCCTCCGACGGCGGCGCCACCGAGGACGTGGGCAACGTCTGGGGCACCGATAAAGGCTATCTGAAAGGGAAGAAGGACCCCTATGAGAGCCAGATATCCATTCCCAATTACAACTGGTCCGTGACCTACACAGCCGATGAGCTGACCTGGATACTGGACCAGAAGGGGTACAATGTGGGGACGGTCCGAAATGTCTATGTCTCTGAATACACCCCAATGGGCAACGTGAAAAAGCTGACCATCGAGGGAAGCCGGGATACCCTGACGGTCAGCGGCGATACCTGCCGGACCATTTTTTACAGCAGCACCTATCAGAAGTCGGTGAACAGCCTGCGGTTTTCCATCAACGGAGGCGGGCCGTCCGGAAATGGCAGTGTGGTGGTCAATGGAAGCACTACGCTGGATGAACTGGACGGCGTATCCGTCATTTCCGGCAGCGGAAAAGTCTCCAAGCTGGATGGAAACAGCGCCAGTGTCATCTCTTCCTCCGGTGTTTCCGATGTGTCGCCGTTGGGCGGTGGGAGCATAAAGCCAACCTCCTCCAAAAACGGGAGCTTTACCATTACCGGCACCGGAAACGGGCACAATGTGGGTATGAGCCAGTACGGCGCCAAGGCCATGGCGGAGGCTGGCTATGACTATGAGGAGATCCTCGAATTCTATTATACGGACATCACCATTGAGTGAGAACAGGAGTACCATGAAAACCAGTGATTTTTACTATGACCTTCCCCAGGAGCTGATCGCCCAGACGCCCATCGAGAAGCGGGATACCTCCCGCCTGATGACCCTGGACCGGGCCACAGGTGAGGTGGGACACCATCGTTTCTATGAGCTACCGGACTTTCTGCGGCCCGGAGACTGCCTGATTTTGAATGATTCCCGGGTGTTGCCCGCCCGGCTGTTGGGACAGCGGCTGCCGGGGGGCGGCGCCTGCGAGGTGCTGCTGCTGACGGACAAGGGCGACAAGACCTGGGAGTGCCTGGTCCGTCCCGGCCGGAAGATGCGCACCGGGGCGAAGCTCAGCTTCGGCAACGGCGAACTGACGGCGGAGGTCGTGGGCGAAGTGGAGGGCGGCAACCGCTTGGTCCGCTTCGACTACGAGGGTATCTTCCTGGAGGTGCTGGAGCACCTGGGCAAAATGCCCCTTCCGCCCTATATCAAGGAGGAGCTGCAGGACAAGGAGCGGTATCAGACCGTCTATTCCAAGGTCCTGGGCAGCGCGGCGGCGCCCACGGCGGGACTGCACTTCACCCCGGAGCTGCTGGAGAAGATCGAAGCCAAGGGCGTCGGCGTCGGGTATGTGACACTCCATGTGGGCCTGGGCACCTTCCGCCCCGTGAAGGAGGAGGAGATCACCGACCACGAAATGCACAGCGAGTTCTGCACCATTTCTCAGGAGACGGCGGACCTTATCAACAAGACCAAGGCCAACGGCGGGCGGGTCATCTGCGTGGGCACCACCTCCTGCCGCACGCTGGAATCCTGGGCGGCGGAGGACGGCCATATGGAGCCGAAGTCCGGCTGGACCAATATCTATATCTATCCTGGCTACCGCTTCAAGGTGATGGACGGCCTGGTAACCAACTTTCACCTGCCGGAGAGCACGCTCATCATGCTGGTGTCCGCCTTCGCGGGCCGGGAGCACGTTCTGGCGGCTTATGAGGAGGCAGTGAGGGAGCGGTATCGGTTCTTCTCCTTCGGCGACGCCATGTTCATTTCCTGACAGCGCTTTCCAAGGGATCTCCACCCATCCTGGGTGGGGATCTTTTTTTACAAAAATTTAAAAGTTAGCACACACAAACGTTTGCGAAACAACTTGACAGGGCCATTTGCATATGCTAAGGTATGGATAACCCTCTTTGCACTGCATCACGCTTTTCTTGGAAAAGCGCCGGACAACAGTACAAACTGAGCAGACGGCGGGCTGAAAGCCCGTGCGTCGGGCCGCCTTGCGCGGCAGCGGATGATACACATCTGCGGGACAGTGAGACCTGTGCCGCGGGTGTGTTTTTTGCACCCATTTTCACGGAACAGGATGTCACCGATGAAGTGCCATAGAGCTATCTGCCAAATACATTTCGGGAGGTAACTTATGGACCCCAAACAGCATGAAAAAATCGCAGTCAATGTATCCACAGTCACCATCGTTATCAACCTGGCCTTGGCGGGCTTCAAGTTCCTGGCGGGCTTCGTGGCCCACTCTGGCGCCATGGTGTCAGACGCTGTTCACTCCGCGTCTGATGTACTGGCTACCTTCATCGTCATTCTGGGCGTGAAGCTGGCGGGCCGGGACGCAGACCGGGACCATCCCTACGGGCATGAGCGGTTGGAATGTGTGGCGGCGCTAATCTTAGGCGTGATCCTGGCCGCCACGGGCCTTGGCATCGGCATGAGCGGCATCCGGAAGATCACCGGCGGTGAGGAACTGCTGATACCTGGAACGCTGGCTCTTATTGCCGCTGTGGTTTCCATCGTGGTGAAGGAGGCCATGTTCTGGTATACCTGGTTGGCGGCGAAGAAGATCGACTCCAGCGCCCTGAAGGCAGAGGCCTGGCACCACCGCTCCGATGCGCTGTCCTCCGTGGGCAGCTTCGCGGGCATCCTGGGCGCCCGACTGGGTTTTCCGGCTCTGGACCCCGTGGCCAGCGTGGTCATCTGCCTGTTTATCCTGAAAGCGGCCTGGGACATCATGGCGGACGCTTTGGGAAAGATGACCGACCACGCCTGCCCGCCCGCCATGGTGCAGGAAATGGCCGACTCCATTCTGTCCCAGCCTGGTGTGCTGGGCTTGGACACCCTGAACACCCGCCTGTTCGGCGACCGGGTGTATGTGGATGTGGAAATTCAGGCCGACGGCGACCTGCCTCTGAAGGTGACCCATGCCACTGCCCAGGCGGTCCACGACACGCTGGAACAGACATTCCCCCAGGTAAAGCACTGCATGGTACATGTGAACCCGGCGGAGAAGCCCGCCTGATCAAAGCCCGCCGCATTTGCGGCGGCTTTTTTCGTCTTGCGCGGGTTGATCGAATGTACTATAATAAAATTCAAGCTTGTTAGGGAGGTACGGTATGGAACTGACAGACCTGCCCAATATCGGCCCTGTCTTGGCGGACAACCTGCGCCGGGTGGAGATCACCACCCCCGGAGGAGCTGCGCTCTATCGGTGCCTGCCAGGCGTGGCTTCGTATCCGCACCCGGGTGGACAGCGGCGCCTGCTTCCACCAGCTTACTGCTCTTGCAGGGGCGGAGGCGGGTATCCCTAAGAAGGAACTGCCGCCGGAGCGAAAGGCGGAGCTGCGCACTTTTTTTGACCGTGCAAAATAAAGAAGAAACGAGAAGAATGATGTTCAAAGTAATCAAGACCGAAGGCCGCGCTCGGCGCGGTGAGTTTTCTTGCGCTCACGGCGGCGTAGTGCAGACCCCCGTCTTTATGAATGTGGGCACCCAGGCCGCCATCAAGGGCGGCGTGTCTGCCCACGATTTGAAAGAGGTGGGCTGCCAGATCGAGCTGAGCAACACCTATCACCTGCATCTACGGCCCGGCGACAAGATCGTGCGGCAGATGGGCGGCCTCCATAAGTTCATGGATTGGGACGGTCCCATCCTGACGGACTCCGGCGGATTCCAGGTGTTCTCTCTGGCGTCTCTGCGGAAGATCAAGGAGGAGGGCGTTTACTTTTCCTCCCACATCGACGGTCACAAGATCTTCATGGGGCCAGAGGAGTCCATGCAGATCCAGTCCAACCTGGGCAGCGACATCGCCATGGCCTTTGACGAGTGCGTGGAGAATCCCGCCCGGTACGAGTACGCCAAGGCGTCCTGCGAGCGGACGCTGCGCTGGCTGGAGCGGTGCAAGGCCGAGCACGACCGGCTCAACAATCTGCCGGATACGGTGAACCCCAAGCAGATGCTCTTCGGCATCAACCAGGGCGCCACCTTTGCGGACCTCCGGGCCTGGCATATGCAGCAGATCGCCAAGATCGACTGCGACGGTTTCGCCATCGGCGGCCTGGCGGTAGGCGAACCGGCGGAGGTCATGTACGAGATGATCGACGTAGTGGAGCCCTACATGCCCCCGGAAAAACCCCGGTATCTCATGGGCGTGGGCACCCCCAGCAACATCATTGAGGCTGTCAGCCGGGGCGTGGATTTCTTCGACTGCGTGATGCCCTCTCGTAACGGCCGCCACGGCAAGCTCTTCACCTGGGAGGGTACCGTTAACATCATGAACGAGAAGTACCAGACCGACGACCGGCCCATCAGCGAGAGCTGCGGCTGCCCGGTGTGCCGGAGCTTCTCCCGGGCCTATCTGCGGCACCTCTTCAAGGCGGACGAGGTGCTGGCCCTGCGGCTGGCTGTGCTCCACAATCTGTATTTTTACAACGATCTGATGGCGAAGATCCGGCAGGCCCTGGACGAGGGGACCTTCGCGGACTTCCGGGCCCGGTACAGCGGAAAGCTGGAAGAGCGGGTATAAAAGAAAGTTCTTGCAAAACTGTATGGCTCTGCTATAATAGTATCATTCTGAACTTACAAAGGAAAAGGAGTTTTTTCAAATGGAACAGGGTACTTCTATGATCGTAATGATCGTCCTGATGTTCGCACTGATGTACTTCATGATGATCCGCCCCGAGAACAAGCGGAAGAAGAAGGCACAGGAGATGCGTGACAGCCTGAAGAAGGGCGACGTCATCACCAGCATCGGCGGTATCGTGGGAAAGATCGCCCATGTGAACAAGGACACCATTATCATCGAGACCAGCGAAGACCGGGTCCGCATGGAGCTGACCAAGTGGGCTGTGTCCTCTGTGGGCGTCCAGACTGGCGAGCAGCCCGAGGAGTCCAAGAAGGGCGAGAAGAAGGCGGAAGAGGCACCTGCCGAGGAGACTGCCGAGATCCCCGAGACCACTGAGGCTGAGGAAAAATAAATAGCATAAAAAGGACCTCCCTTGGAATATGCTCCAGTAACGAGCATACTTCGAGGGAGGTTTTTTTATGGGAAAAGGGGGGAAGGTACGGCCTACGGCCTGGCAGGGGGTGCTGCGGGGCGTCCTGGCGGCGCTGGGGCTGTACTTGATTGGGACGGCCCTGCTGGCGCTTGTGATCGTCAAAGGCGGAGCGCCGGAAAGCGTGATGTTTCCGGTGACGGCGGTGCTTTGTGTGCTGGCTGTCCTGGGCGGGGGACTGCTGGCGGGGCCGATGCTGCCGCCGCTGCCGGGAGCTATGGCGGTAGCGGCCTGCTTCGGAGGCGTGCTTTTGACGGTGGGCGCGGCCTGCTGGCAGGGCGTTACCTGGGCGGGTCATGGTGGGATTCTGCTGGCGTGTGTGCTGGGTGGTGGGCTGCTGTCCGGGATGCTGGCGGGCAGCCGCAGAGGGCGCCGACGGAAACTGAAGCGGAAATAGCGCCTTGTGAAATTCTACAAATTTTTAAAAGACCGCCGCTTTTGCGGCGGTTTTTTCTGATTTCGGCTTTTGCGCGGAAGTAGGGAAGAATACGGCAGATATAGAGCGGTGAATACCCGTATTCCCCTAAATGTGGGACTACGGAGAGGCGAAAATGATCGCTTTCCCCGCATGGTTTCTTAAGTTAACATAAATATGTTTACATAATATTTTGTGATAAATTACAAAAAACTTATTTTTCGGGCAAATTCCTTGATAAATATGGAAAATTGCACTATATTTATTTCGTACAAGGTTTACGTTAACCTCTGTCATAAACCGCTGCTTGGAGGCATAGGATGCACCGAGGTGAGGCGGTTTGAAGTGGAAAAGGCGGAACCGGGGTGAGCAGTCCCCGTTCCTTCCGCGCCTGCTGTTTCTGGCGACGTTCTTTTTAGGCGGCGTCATTTTGGGACAGGTCCTGGCGGGTCGGGTGCCGGATGAGACCGGCCGGGAATTGAGCCGGTATCTGGAGAGCTACCTGTCTCTGGAGGACGGCAGTCTGACGTCCGGCGACTTGTGGGCGGCTTTGCTGCTGTATGGGCGGTACCCGCTGATTGCTTTTTTGCTGGGCTTCGCGTCCATTGGGGTGGTACTGCTGCCGTTGACCACGGCGGCTTTTGGTTTTTTCCTGTCCTTTTCCGTCAGTTGCTTTACGGCGGCTTTTGGGCGGGAAGGCGTACTGCTGGCAGCAGGCGTCTTTGGCCTGCGGTGCGCGGTGACGCTGCCGTGCTATTTTCTGCTGGCGGTCCCCGCGCTGGGGACCTCGGGTGCTTTAGCCAGCCTGTCCCTTGGGAGAGGACGGCGGGTTGCGGCCGTGACCTATGGCCGGGCGTGCTGGCACCGTCTGGCGGTGTGCGCCGGAGTGCTGGTGCTTGGTTTGTGTGTGGAGTTGTTTTTCGGGCAGCGGATCCTGCGTCTGCTGCTGGAGCGGCTGCTTGTTTGAACGCTGAGAGAGGGGAGGGGTTCCTTTGGAAAGAGATGATATCGCGCGCTACGGCGACTATCTGACCGGAGAGAAGCACGCCTCCCAGAATACCATCAGCTCCTATCTGCGGGACGTGACCCAGTTTGCGGACTATTTGCAGAACTACGAGGACGCTTCCCTGCGGGACGCCACAGGCGAGATGGTGCAGTCCTATATGAACTGGATGATGGGCCGGGGGAAATCCGCCGCGTCTGTGACTCGCTTCCTGGCCTCAGTCAAATCCTTCTATCAGTTCCTGGTGTCTCAGGGCGATATGGCGTCCAATCCCGCCAAGGGCATTGCCTCCGCTAAGGTGGAGCGGAAGTACCCGGAGATTTTGACCAGCAAAGAAGTGGAGCTGTTCCTGGAGCAGCCCCAGTGTGTGGATGCTAAGGGCTTCCGGGACCACGCCATGCTGGAGCTGCTGTACGCCACGGGTATCCGGGTCAGCGAATTGATCTCCCTCGACATGGAGGACCTGAACCTGGCCGCCGGTTTCATCCGCTGTGAGAACCGGGGCAAGGAGCGCATCATCCCCCTGTATCACACCGCTGTGAAAGCGCTGAACGACTATGTGCGGAATATCCGCCCCCAGCTAATCGCTGACAGTGAGGAGCAGGCCCTCTTTGTAAACATGAACGGCGAGCGCATGAGCCGCCAGGGCTTCTGGAAGATCATCAAGCACTATCAGGAGAAGGCGGGCATCGAAAAAGACATCACGCCCCACACCCTCCGCCACTCTTTTGCCGTCCACCTGCTGGAAAACGGCGCGGACCTGCGTTCCATCCAGGAAATGCTGGGCCATGCGGATATCTCCTCCACGCAGATCTATACTCATGTGGTGAAGCGGCAGCTGAAAGACGTGTATCAAAAAGCCCATCCACGGGCATAAGAGTCAGCACGGTGAGAGCCGTGCTGATTTTTTGTGAAATCTTTCTTCTTCGGAAAACAAAACCGGCTGTGGGAAACTCTAACAGACAGAAAGGAGGGGGGAGCCATGGACAAAAATGAGTTTGCCGCCCGGACGGAGGCGGTCCGGCAGCGGCTGTACCGAACCGCATACCTGTATCTGGGCAGCGAGGCCGACGCCCTGGAGGCGGTGGACGAGGCGGTGTATCAGGCCCTGCGGGCACTGAAAAAGCTCCGGGAACCATCGTTCTTTGAAACATGGCTCACCCGCATCCTGCTGAACGAGTGCCATAAGGAGCTGCGCCGCCGAAAGCGGTTTTCGGGAGACTCGACGCTGCCCGATACCGCCGGACCGGACGCGTACGATTACCTACCGCTGAAAGAGGCGGTCCGCCATTTGCCAGAGGAGCTGCGGGCTGTCATCATCCTGCGCTTTTTCACCGGGTACACCCAGGCGGAGACCGCCTGGGCTCTGGACATTCCACAGGGCACCGTGGCGACCCGCCAGAGAAAAGCCTTGGCACTGTTGAGACTGGAACTGGGAGAGGAGGGAGACACATGAACCGGATCGAGGAGTACAAGGCTCTTCTGACAGAGCTGGAGCAGACCCCGAAAGAGCTGGAAAATACTGTGCAAAAAGCGATGAAAAGGGAAAACACTTCACGGAAAAAGCGGCGGGCCTGGGGTATCTCCTGCGTCAGTCTGGCGGCCTGTTTCGCCTGCTTCGTGCTGCTGGTGAACCTGTCCGTGCCCTTTGCCAGGGCCTGCGGAAATATCCCGGTGCTGCGGGAGCTGGCGAGGGCTGTCTCCTGGTCGCCGTCCCTTTCCGCCGCTGTGGAGAACGAGTACGTCCAGCCCATTGGGCAGAGCCAGACGAAGGACGGAATCACCGTTACGGTGGAATACGTCATTGTGGACCGCAAGCAAGTGAACATCTTTTTCACATTGGATTCAAAAGAGCACGCCCAACTGGAGGCCGACAGCCGCATTGAACTGCCGGGGGGAGGGTATTCTTGCGGCAGCAGCTCCTACGGCACTCCCAATGGAGAGTTGCGCTCTGTCCGGGTGGACTTTATCGAGCGGGATGTGCCGGATACGTTGGACCTGGTCCTGTCCGTCTGGGCCCAGGAGGCGGAACAGGATAAGCCTGCGGAAGCATACGACATTGACACGGAGTTTGACACACCGGACTGGGGACCCGATTATCTGGCGGAGTTCACCTTTGCGCTGACCTTCGACCCCCATCACACGGCGCAGGGGAAGATCATCCCCGTGGACGCTGTTTTCTCTCTGGACGGTCAGGCCCTGACACTGGCGGAGGTGGAGCTTTATCCCACCCATCTGCGGGTGAATCTGGAGGATGACCCTGCCAACGCCGCCTGGCTGACAGGTCTGGAGCTGTACCTGGAAAACGAGCGCGGGGAGCGGTTTTATGCCAGTACCAACGGCGTTTCCGCCACAGGAGACCCGGACGGGGAGGGTATGGGCACATTCTGGCTGGACAGCCCCTTCTTCAGCCAGGGGGAGCATCTGACCCTCTGCATCACTCGAGCCAAGTGGCGGGACAAAACAGCACCGCAGACAAAACTGGACCTGCGGAAGGGGACCGCCGAAAACCTGCCGGAGGGTGTGCGCTTTCTCGGCGCGGAGGAGCGTCCCGGCGGATGGCTGGTGTCCTTTGCGGCGCCTCTGGAGGCGGAAAACCGGATGTACAGCCTGTTCGAAAGTCAATTTTATCTGGATGAGAACGGAGAGAGTTACGACATTATGCAGTTTGGCAGCACCTACGGCGTGGAAGACCCCCTTACGGGAGAATGGACGGACGGGGAGACCATGTTCACGGAGAACTTTCCGTTACAAGACTTCCGTGGCGATGTGGTGTATCTGGAGCCGCTGTTCGACAAACTCACGGCGTTTGACCCGCCCGTCACTATCCCCATCAAATGACCGCAGAGACGCCCGCCGGAATGGCGGGCGTTCTTTTCGTACATTTGTTCTGATTCCGGTGTTGCACTTCCGTTATAAATCTGGTATAATACTTCCATATCTGTAAAAGGGGAACCCTATGCGCATTTTAGGCATCGACCCCGGCTTTGCCACCATCGGCTTCGGTCTGGTGGAGGCGGACCGAGGACAAGTCCATATGGTGACCTACGGGGCTATCACCACGCCTGCGGGCCTGCCGCTTTCCCGGCGATTGTACCAGATCGGCACGGATATGGAGGACCTGATCGGCCAGCTGAAACCGGACGTCATCTCCATCGAAGAATTGTTCTTCAACACCAATATCACCACCGGCATCGCCGTGGCCCACGGGCGGGGCGTCATTCTGTACGCCGCTGAAAAGTGCGGCATCCCGCTGTATGAGTACACGCCCTCTCAGGTCAAGCTGGCGGTGACGGGCTACGGCAAGGCGGAGAAGCGCCAGGTGATGGACATGACGAAGCGGCTTTTGAAGCTGAAGGCTGTCCCCCGGCCCGATGATGCGGCTGACGCACTGGCACTGGCCCTATGCCATGCAAGGAGTTTTACTTCACGGCTCCCGCAGACCGGAACGGTGAAAGAAACGATTTAAGGAGAGCACCATGTTTTATTATTTGGACGGCACAGTGGCAGAAATCCTCCCCTATCTGGCGGTCATCGACTGCGGCGGGGTGGGGTATGCCTGCAAGACCACTAACAACACCCTGGCGGCGCTGAAAAAGGGCCAGCGTGGGAAGCTGTATACCTACCTGAACGTAGGCGAGGGCATCTTTGAGTTGTACGGCTTCGCCACCCAGAACGAGCTGAACAGTTTCAAGCTGCTCATCAGCGTGTCCGGCGTGGGGCCCAAGGCAGCGCTGGCCATTTTGTCTGTGGGAACGCCGGAGACGCTGGCCATGGCCATCGTCACGGGGGACGAAAAGACGTTGACAGCGGCGCCGGGCATCGGAAAAAAGATCGCCCAGCGCATCATTCTGGAACTGAAGGACAAGATGGCGAAGGAGAGCGCCGGGGGACTGGACTTCTCCGGCGGCAAGGGCACGCCCGCTCCGGCCATCTTCACCAGCAAGGCCACGGAAGCCGCCCAGGCGCTGGCGGTGCTGGGCTATTCCAGCCAGGAGGTCCAGATGGCCCTGAAGGGCGTAGACGTGGAGAACCTGCCTCTGGAGGAGATCATCCGCCAGAGCTTGAAGAAAATGGTCAAGTAAAAATGCTTGGATTGTTCATTCTTGGATGTGGTCTCGCGTTTGCGGCAGTGTTCGTACTTGTGGGCAAAAAAGACGCGGAGGGCTTGAAACTGACATTTGGGCTTTTGGCTGTTGGAGGTGCGCTGATGGTACTTCCTATGGCGAGCATTTATGGAGATACGCGGGAGATCATCGGGTTTTTGTTGTTCTTTTTTAGTTATCTCTTCCTGATACCGGCTATTGGAGCGTATAAAAAGTACAAGAGCTTCGTGAATGACGCGTTTCTATCACGGGAGGAAGAGATTGAAAAGGAGCACGCCTGGAATCGTGCGTGTGTGTATGTGTGTTTTTTATTCTCGGGGTACTGTTTGGATTTCTGCTGATTGCATCATCACTGGCGGTATGAAAGCCGGGAATATTTTGAACGCTCCTGTGAGGGGCAACCCCAAAAGGGAAGTGATTGTTTGAGCATCGACTTTGGAAATGACATTTATGAGGAACCCCTCGTAGCAAAAACCTTTCTGGCAGAGGACGCCCAGGAGGGCTCCCTGCGGCCCAAGATGCTGCGGGAATATATCGGACAGGAGAAGGCAAAGGAGAATCTTGCTGTCTTTATCGAGGCTGCTAGGAAGCGGGAGGAGGCCCTGGACCACGTCCTGCTTCACGGCCCTCCGGGCCTGGGCAAGACCACCCTGGCGGGCATCATCGCCCAGGAGATGGGGGCGGGCATCCGCATCACCTCCGGCCCCGCCATCGAGAAGCCCGGCGACCTGGCGGCGCTGCTGACCAACCTCAACGAGGGCGACATCCTGTTCGTGGACGAGATCCACCGGCTGAACCGCTCCGTGGAGGAAATTCTCTATCCCGCTATGGAGGACTACGCCCTGGACATTATCGTAGGCAAGGGGCCTTCCGCCAACTCCATCCGGCTGGACCTGCCCAAGTTCACCCTTATCGGCGCCACCACCCGGGCAGGCCAGCTGTCCGCGCCGCTGCGGGACCGCTTCGGCGTGACGCTGCGGCTGGAGTTGTACACCCCTGAGGAGCTGGCGAAGATCGTCACTCGAAGCGCGGGCATCCTGAATGTGGACATCGTGCCGGAGGGTGCCTACGAGATCGCCCGCCGCAGCCGTGGCACGCCCCGTATAGCCAACCGGATGCTCCGCCGTGTCCGGGACTTCGCCCAGGTGAAGGCCGACGGCGTCATCCGCAAGGACGTGGCGGACGAGGCCCTATGCGCCCTGGAGATCGACCATCTGGGCCTGGATCCGGTAGACCGCCGGATGCTGGGCGCCATCATCGACAACTACAACGGCGGCCCTGTGGGTCTGGAGACCCTGGCGGCCACCATCGGCGAGGAGTCCGTCACGCTGGAGGATGTGTACGAGCCGTACCTCATGCAGCTGGGCTTCCTGATCCGGACGCCCCGGGGCCGGTGCGTGACCCAGAAGGCATATCAGCACCTTCACCGGGCCATTCCCGGCGGAGCCGTGCCGGAGAGCCCCATGGAGCAGCTCACCCTCTGATTTTCCCGTTTGGACGATGGGGTTTCCGGCAGGGAAGGGGGAGAATTCCTTCGATTTTGGTGAGGATAACATAAAAAACACGATTTTTCGGAGAAATTCCGGGCAAATTTGATAATTCGCTTGACATTTCATGGAATAGACAGGTATAATACGATATGTACAATTTGGATGAGAATCTATCACTGACCCTTGCGGAGCTGCCGGACGAGACATTGTGCTCCATGGCCGCTGCCGGGGACCGTGTGGCGGAGGAGACTCTGGTCACCCGGTACACCCGCCTGGTCCGCACCTGCGCCCGCCCGTTCTTTCTTGCGGGAGGGGACAGCGAGGACCTAATACAGGAGGGCATGGTGGCGCTCATCAAGGCGGTCCGGGAATTTGCACCCGACAAGGCGGCGACCTTTCGGACCTTCGCAGAAATCTGTATACGCAATCGGCTGTACTCCGTCCTCCGTGCCTCGGCGCGGGATAAGCACAAGGCGCTGAATCAGTCGATCTCTCTTGATACTCCCGACTTTGACAGTAATTCCTACACCTCTGGTACCAGTAGCTTGGCGCAGCGCGATCCTGAAGATTTCCTGATCGACAGGGAGCACACAGCAGCCCTCTTAGCCGGTGTCCGGAAACAGTTGTCTGAATTTGAAGCGAAGATTTTGGGGTACTATCTGGACGGTCTTTCATGCAGGGAAATTGCCGATACCGTCGGCAAGCCCCCAAAGTCCGTGGACAACGCTGTGCAGCGTATTCGGCGCAAGGTGGCACAGCACTTACTTTCCGGCGATTTCAGCGATAGCTGAACGCAATATATTTTTCTTTTCAAAGAGAGGGTAAAATCATGTACGAAGACAAGACTTTAGTGTGCAAAGAGTGCGGCCAGGAGTTCGTGTTCACCGCCGGTGAGCAGGAGTTCTACGCTGAGCGCGGCTTCCAGAACGAGCCCCAGCGCTGCAAGGCCTGCCGTGACGCTCGCAAGAACGCCGCCCGCGGCCCCCGCGAGTACTTCACCGCTGTTTGCGCTGCCTGCGGCGGCGAGGCCAAGGTTCCCTTTGAGCCTAAGTCTGACCGTCCTGTTTACTGCAGCGAGTGCTTTGCCAAGATGCGCGAGCAGCAGAGATAACAAAACGTTTCAGCTTTTGTCTCTTGCACAGAGAGCGGCGTCCGTAATGGACGCCGCTTTTTCATGCTTGAATGGGAAAAGACAGTATTTTCTTGGATTTTCTATTGAATTTGGCCGCAGGATAGCGTATAATACCATCGTGAATTTTTGATTGGAGGAACAGACTCTATGATCAACATTACGAAAGACACCATCATCGGTGACATTCTGGACATCGCTCCCCACACCGCCCCCATCTTCCTGTCCATCGGTATGCACTGCCTGGGCTGCCCCTCTTCCCGCGGCGAGACCGTGGAGGAGGCCTGCATGGTCCACGGCGTGGACGTGGAGAAGCTGCTGGCTCTGGTGAACGAAGAGGCCAACAAGGCTCAGTAAGACCAAGAGGACGCATACGGGAAGACCCCGTATGCGTCCTTACACCGATTGCGGGAGGGCGGCAGCTATGGCGAAACAACTGGAATTGTCCCCCCGTCTGGCGCTGCTGGCGGGGTGGGTGCCTGTCGGCACATCCCTGGCCGACGTAGGCACGGACCACGGCTATCTGCCGGTGTGGCTGCAGCTCCACGGACGGGTGCGCTCCGCCATTGCCAGCGATTTGCGGAAAGGCCCTCTGGCGCGGGCGAAGGAGACCGGACAGACCTGGGGTGCGGATGGCATTGATTACCGCCTCGGTAACGGTTTGGCGGACATCCGGCCGGAGGAGGCGGAAACCATCGTCATCGCGGGCATGGGCGGCGAGAACATTGCCTCCATCCTGGCGGCGGCGCCCTGGACGGCAGACAGACGGCACACCCTGCTGCTTCAGCCCCAGACCCACGCCGAGGACCTGCGGCGCTTTCTGATGGACCACGGCTATGCCATCCGGCGGGAGGCCCTGGTGTACGACCGGGGTACCATTTACCCCTGTATGGAGGCGGCAGGAGGAGAGATGACCCTTTCCCTGGGCCAGCTCTGGGGCGGCGCGAAGCTGCTCCGGGACCCTCTGGGCGACCGGTATCTGATTGAGAAGATCATCCGACTACAGGGCGCTGTGGCGGGCCTGAACTGCTCTGCCCGCCCCGAGGATAGTAAAAAAGCCGACAGCCTGCGGGACATCCTCACCGCACTGCTGGCGATGCGAGAGGAGTGGCGTCATGCCAACTGTCCGTGAGATCGAACAGGCGCTGTTTGACCTGGCGCCGAAAGACGGGGCCATGGACTGGGACAACGTGGGCCAGCTCCTGGGCGACCCGGAGCAGGCCGTGGAAAAAGTCCTGGTGGCGCTGGATATTACAGAGCGGGTGGCCGACGAGGCCATCGAAAGCGGCTGCCAGCTCATTTTGGCCCACCATCCGGTGATGAACTGCAAGTGGTTGCCGGTGCAGACGGTCCGCAGCGACACGCCCCAGGGCCACCTGCTGTTAAAACTGCTGCGTCACGGCGTCAGCGCCGTTTGTATGCATACGAATCTCGATGTTGCGGAGGGAGGGGTCAACGACTGCCTGGCGGAGACGCTGAAGCTGGTCGACCCTGGGCCTCTGGGCGACGGGGATGGGCTGTGCCGCATGGGCACGCTGCCTGCTCCCATGCCTCTGGCGGAGTTCGCCGCATTTGTCTGCAAGGCGTTAGGCGCCAACGGCGTCCGCTATGCGGACGCGGGAAAGCCGGTCTGCCGCGTGGCGGTGGGCGGCGGCGCCTGCGGCGACTACGAGGACGCGGCCATTCAGGCTGGATGTGACACCTTTGTCACCGCCGACCTCAGCTACCACACCTTCCTGGACGCTGAGGGCAAGGGCATCAATCTCATCGACGCCGGACACTTCCCCACGGAAGACCCGGTGTGCGGAAGGCTCATCACGTATTTAACGGCCCGGTTCCCGGAACTGGCTGTTTCCAAGGCAGCTTCCCACAGGGAAGTCATCCAATACATTGTAAAAGATTGATTTGAAGGAGAAAAATTACTATGTCCGGACATTCTAAATGGCATAATATTCAGAAGACCAAGGGCGCGCAGGATGCCAAGCGCTCCGCCGCGTTCACCAAGATCGCCAAGGAGATCATCGTGGCCGTGAAGGAAGGCGGCGGCTCCGGCGACCCCAACAACAACTCCCGCCTGGCCACTGTCATCGCCAAGGCCAAGGCCGTCAACATGCCCAACGACAACATCAAGCGCACCATCGACAAGGCGCTGGGCGCCGGCAGCACTGAGAACTATGAGGCTGTTACCTACGAGGGCTACGGCCCCGGCGGCGTGGCCGTCATCGTGGAGGCCCTGACCGACAACCGCCAGCGCACCGCTCCCGAGGTCCGTCACGCCTTCGACAAGTGCAACGGCAACATGGGCGCCCAGGGCTGCGTCAGCTGGTCCTTCGACCGCAAGGGCGTCATCGTCATCGACAACGAGGAGGGCGAGCTGGACGAGGACGCCGTGATGATGGACGCTCTGGAGGCCGGCGCCGCCGACTTCGAGGCCGATGGTCCTGCTCTGGAGATCACCTGCGACCCCGATGCCTTCAACGACGTGGTGAAGGCTCTGGAGGGGAAGGGGTACAGTTTCGTCAGCGCGGAAATCGAGATGGTCCCCCAGAACTACATCACCCTCTCCGACGAGGGCGACGTGAAGAACATGGAGAAGCTCATCGATATGCTGGAGGATTCCGACGACGTGCAGAACGTGTTCCACAACTGGGACAACGACTAATGTCTTTACTGCTGAGAAGGACGGCTTGGGCCGTCCTTCTTTTTGCACTTTAAATTAAACAAAACTTTTCTTTTGTTTAATTGTAGTGTGACATTGCATAGCAATGACTTCGGATGAGCGGAGAGACTATGAACAGGACGGATTCTACCGCTGGTCGGTTGCCTTTTTGGGGGAATCGGGGTATCCTGACGGCGAGGTGAGCAGTATGAACAAAGAAAGACTGGGGAGATTTATCGCTGAGAACCGAAAGACACTGGGTATGACCCAAAGGGAATTGGCAGAAAAACTCCACATCACGGACAAGGCCGTCAGCAAGTGGGAGCGGGGGCTGAGTTACCCCGATGTAACGCTGTTGGAGCCGTTGGCAGTGGTGTTCGGTCTCAATGTGGAAGAGTTGGTGGCCTGTCGGAAACGGGAGGCGGAAGAAAGGGAGGAAGAGCCTGTGAGTGCACTATTGGATATTTCCCGGGATAATCTGAAAAAGGAACGAAGACGGGGCGGGCGGCGCTCCGTGGTGCTGGGCGTGTTATTGATGGCTGCACTGACGGCACTGGTGCTTTTGTACGCGGATATCTTCGTCAGCGAACAGCGGGAGGACGCTATTATTCTGAAAGAGACCGTGGACGGTGAGAATTACCTGTATGTAGAAGAGAAAGGTCATCTTCTGAAATTAAAATGTGAAGACGGGATCGACTTCGACGGGCTGACACTGCAAAATGATTTTAGGGAACCCAATGTTTTCCGTATGGACTGCCAGTGGAACAGGAGAACGTATGTGGGGACCATCCGGAGCTGCGAAGTAACAGACAGAATTGTACTCGGCTTGGCAGGTATGGTGGGCAGTATGATGGGTTTGGACACAATAGCAGAAACAGGGGATCAGCTATTTGGCTATGAGTGCGTGTTTTTCGAGTACATAAACGCCTATCCAAATCCTAACGGCAATGGAGAGCTTTACAGCTTCCGCTTCTGGAGCTGTGACCCGGAGACGTGGGAGAAGGAAAAGCTTTTGCTGACGGTAGACGATTGCTTTGGTTTTGCGCAAACAGATTACGACCATGACGGCGTCACGGAGCTGGCAGTCCGCACTCGCTGGGCAGAGAAGCCTTACACGGTTTATGACATGGTGGATGGAAAGGTTACAGAGACTTGGCCTGATACGGTGGACCCGGAGCTGACATCACTTCTGCGGACGGATTATGAACGGCAGAAGGACTTAGAACAGGGCATCCGATAAGAGGAATGTCATGGATGAAAACAAGGTCCTCTGGCGTATCTGGGTGGATACCAGGCAGCGTATTGTATCCTTCCACGAGGCGGAGGGCTGTGAACTGCGGCCGGGTGTAAAATTTTGTGTAAACGTTTTTCGACAAAGTCAAGAATGGCGCTGGAAAGCAGGGCGGATTCTGGCCTGAATCCCTTGATTACCGAAAGCCATGGCGGTCAGAACGGTATGCGCGCCGGCACGGCGTGAATGACGGGCTGGCCGCCGTGGCATACTAGGGCAAGGGAGTCAGCCTACGGCCCGGTCGGCGAACATGATCTCCAACTGGCTGAGCACCAGATCCCAGTTCTGGTATCTGGCGTGCCAGTGCTTCACGATGCGCTGTGAGGCCAGATACAGCATCCGGCGCAGGGAGTCGTCGTTCGTGAAGGAGGGCTTGTTCTTCGTGATCTGCCGGAACTGGCGATTCAGGCCCTCGATAATGTTCGTCGTGTATATGATTTTCCGAATCTCCACGGGGTATTCAAAGAATGTGCTTAAAACCGGCCAGTTTTCCTCCCAGCTTTTTACACAGGAGGGGTACTGCCTGCGCCAGGTCTCCGCGAAGGTCTGCAGATTTTTCTCGGCTTCCTCCAGTGTGACGGCACTGTAGATCTTCTTCAGATCCGCAACGACTTTCTTGATGTCCTTATAGCTGACATATCTGGTGGAACTGCGCACCTGGTGGACGATGCAGCGCTGCAGCCTGCTTTTGGGGAAGACGGCCTCGATAGCCTGCATCATCCCACACAGGCCGTCCGTGCAGAACAGATATACATCCAAAACGCCCCTGCTTTTGAGGTCATTCAGCACATTCAGCCAGAATTTGCTGT
>JAGBDS010000109.1 GCA_017937405.1 Oscillibacter sp. | reverse complement strand
GCTGCTGGCCGCCGGAGAGCTCCGAGGGGTATTTATCGGCGTACTGCTCCATATTGACCAGTTTCAGCATTTCCCGGACAATCTCGTCGCACTTGGCCTTGTCGTATTTCAGGAGCTTGGGCACCACGCAGATGTTCTGAGCCACGGTCATGTTGGGGAACAGGCCGATCTGCTGGATGACGTAGCCGATATGCCGCCGCAGTTCTACCTTGTCCTGGGACTGGATGTCCTTCCCGTCGATGGAGATGGTGCCGGAGTCGATGTCGATGAGGCGGTTGATGGTTTTCAGGGTTGTTGTCTTGCCGCAGCCCGAAGGGCCGATCAGCACCACGAACTGCCCATCCTGAATGGTGAAGTTCAGGTCCTTCAGGATAGGCGTTTTGCCGTAGCTTTTACAGACGTGCTTAAATTGGATCATTGGTTACCTCCTTTGGCGCGATGAGGTTGTGGGCGGCCTCCACGGCGGCGGGGCTGCCCACCAGGACAAGCACGTCCCCGTCATACAGCTCCGCGTAGGGGCCGGGGGACAGGATCACGGTCTGGCCCCGCCGGATGGCGACGATGGTGCCGCCGGTGGACTGCCAGAATTTCAGGGCCCCGATGCTCTGCCCGATGAGGGGGGAGTCCTTGGGAATGGGGACCTCGTAGTTGGGGAGGGGTTCGCCTGCGGCGGCAAAGGTGTCCCGGCTTTTTACCAGGGCCGTCACCGTATCGCTGAGACGGCGGCTCAGATCCGCGTACTCCGCCATCAGCTCCTTGAGCTGCTGCCGCAATGCCCGGACGTCGGCACTCTCCTCGAAGTTTTCGATGTACCGCCGGGCGCTGTCGGCGGAGAGGACCACGGCCCCGCTCTGGGGCTTCACCTCCACTACCTTCATGTCCGCCAGCAGCCGCAGCGCCCGCCGGATGGTCTCCGGGGATACGTTGTACTCCGACGCCATGACGGAGCGGCCATAGACCCGGCTGCCCTCCGCCAGCTCGCCCTTGGCGATGCGGCGGGCCAGGTCCAGCGCGATCTGTAAATATTGAGAGGGAACAACGGTTTGTTTCATGGAATCACCACCTGTATGGAATTACAGAATAAAGCTATTATATACTGCCAACTTAAATAAGTAAATAGATATGGCAGTTAATAATTTGTGAACAAATACGAAAATTGATTAAAAATCAAATAATAATGGAAGAAAATAGGCAAAAAATGTACTGAAATAGAAACTGCTCAATTTTCGTTCCGGATGCGCTGCATGGAATAAAACGTGCTATAATCAAGCTATTCAGCGTGAAAGGGGAGAAATGCGGATGGAAGCCTGCCGGGAATGTGTGGAGGCGCGGACGGCGCTGGCAGAGGAGTTTCGCCGTTTGCGGCCGCTGTTCGTGGCTCTGGGGGATGAGAACCGCCAGCGGGTGTTTTTGGCTTTGCTGGAGGCCGACCAGGTGGGCTTGCGGGCGGAGGAACTGGCGAAATGCACGAACCTGTCCCGTCCAGCGGTATCCCGCCATCTCCGTGCCCTGCGGACGGCGGGAGCGGTGGAACTGTACCGGGACGGGACCAGAACCTACTATTACCCCAATGCCTCCGCATCCTGCTGGACGGAGCTGCGGAAACTGAGCGGCCATATCTGCGCGGTGACAGAGGCCGCCGCCGCGGAAGGCTACCCCAATACAGAGGAGGAACTGTGATATGGAACTGATGGAAGCGATCCGGCGCCGCCATGCTGTGCGGCAGTATACGGACGAGCCCCTGCCGCCGGAGGTGCTGGCGGCCCTGATGGAGGAAACAGTGGTCTGCAACAATGAAAGCGGCCTGCACATTCAACTGGTCCACGATGAGCCAGAGGCGTTTCAGGGCTTTATGGCCCATTATGGAAAATTCAGGGGCGTCCGCAACTATCTGGCTTTTGTGGGCCCCAAGGGTTCGGATGAAAAGATCGGCTACCATGGCGAGCGTCTGGTGCTGAAAGCCATCCAACTGGGTCTGGACAGCTGCTGGGTCGCCATGTCGTTCCGCAAAGGCAAGTGCCCTGTGACCGTGGCTGCTGGTGAAAAGCTGGTCTGCGTGGCTTCTTTGGGTTATGGCGAGACCCATGGCGTCCCCCACAAGAGCAAGCCGCTGGAGGCGGTCTGCAAAGCGGACCGGGAGCTGCCGGACTGGTTCCGCTCTGGCGTGGAGGCCGCCCTGCTGGCGCCCACCGCTATGAACCAGCAAAAGTTCCTCCTGACCCTGGAGGGGGATACGGTGAAGGCGGAGTCCACCGGCGGGTTTTATTCCAAGGTGGACCTGGGCATCGTGAAGTATCATTTTGAAGTGGGCGCCGGCAAGGACCATTTTACCTGGAAATAAAGAAAAAAGAGCGCGAAAGCGCTCTTTTCAGACTGTCGAAAAAGTCCAGCGAGAGCTGGGCTTTTTCGCTTATATGCGGTAAAATAAGCATGGGTGATGAAAAATGCTGGAACGTGGAAAGCTGGATCGCGGCGTGGTGGAAATCGTAGACACGGAAAGCCTTGTCCCGGCCGAGCATTTACTGCGGAAAATAGACGCGGCGGTGGATTTTAACCGAGTCTACGAAATGGTGGAAGCACTGTACAGTGAGGATAACGGACGTCCCAGCGTAGACCCG
>JAGBDS010000050.1 GCA_017937405.1 Oscillibacter sp. | reverse complement strand
TTATGCAGGCGTTGATCCCAAGACAGTTCAGTACCTTGCAGGACATGAAAACAGCAAAACAACTATGGACATTTACGCAAAGGTGAAATATAATAAGCCAGAGGAGTTGTTCGAGGTAGTGAACAGCGCGCTTTAACTGGCGGGATGCTGATTGAAAATGCACCATTTTCCTTGGTTAAGGAATAGGACAACTGAACATTGAAAAGCCGGAAAAGCCCGGAATACCAAGGAAAATCGGCGCTCAAAGGAGTTTAATACGGTCTGAAGGCCGCCCGTCGCGCACCGCAGTTCAGCAAGCGCTGAGTTTTCCCTTATGTTATCAAGAACGCCGCCCATCAGGGCGGCGTTTCTTTTTCTTTAACCTGAACCTGCTGCAGAACGAAAAGTTCTGCGGCAGGTTCTTTTGCATTTGGAATATTCGGTGTCTCACTCCTCTGGCGGAATCGCAACCTGAAAACTCTCCCAGGTGTGTTCCGCGTCCTCCACCATCTGCCAGGTGAAGCCTGCTGCGTGGCACTCCTCCCAGGTCAGGTAACGGAAATAAAACTCCACATCCAAGTGGCACGGCAGAATATCCAGAATGATATCCCGGATACGTTCAAACTCCTCCGGTATGCCGGCCACCTCCGGAAAAATGACCCGCAGCTTTCCGCCGCCCATTTCCACGGCCTGGGCCTTGATGCCGCAGCCCCAGATGGTCCTATCGATGTCCGCGGGTGTCAGGCTGTCTCCGTCGATCTGCAGAAGAGCCGCAATAGCGGTTCTGCGAGCCTCCGGGGTGACTGCCGCGCTCCGACGGGCAAACAGAGCCTCCCGGCGGGCCAGTCCCTCATCCTCTGCCGTAGCCGTCAGGCTCTCCCGCTCCACGGTATCCAGCCTGCCGCCCACTGCATCCAGGCCAGTACCCAGGGCATACAGCTCCGCACTGTTGATGGTACCTGTCTCCAGGTCATACACACCCAGCGGCTCCAGCAGTGCCCGCAGGTATCCCTCGTACATCTTACGCCTCCATCTCTGTCACTGTTATCTCTCCCAGCACAGGCAGGACGGTATCGTCCGCCGCCATATCCGCCGTGGGAGCCAGAAGGTGGTAGTTTTCCACACCCTCCAGGTCATAGATGCGGCTTCCAAGTTCCGCCAGCAGTACCGGCTTTCCCAGCAGCCGTCCGGAAAAGAAACCCGAAATGCAGCTCTCCACCGCGCTTTTCACATCGGCATACACTGCACCGTTTCCTGCGGCGATCTCCACCTCCACATCCACCGCTTTTACGGTGGGTGCCTTGACCTCCACGTCCACGGCGATTTCCCGCTTCTCCTGCAGGATTTCCTGTAGCCCTTCCAGCAGCTCTGCCGAAGGCAGACCGCTCTCCGCCGCCACATAGACATCCACAGTGCCGATGCCCCTGGCCCGGCCCACCGCTCTGGCAGCCGCCGTACCGGGATAGTTCATCGCCGTCTGCTCATACCAGGCGGCGTTGGCGCCGTTGGGCAGGCGGCGGTAGCTCTCCAGGATACGTGCCCGGAAGCTTTCGTCCGTTTCCGCGTCGGCACCTCCGGAAAAGGCCTTGGGATTTGTACAGGCGGTCACCGCCACAGGACACGCAGTCAAGATGCATACAGTTCCCGGTGCCGCATTGCCGGCAGAGCCGCTCTCCAGCGCCTCCGCCGGAGCATCCACAGCCGTCTGTCCCGCCAGGAGCACCACCTCTGCGGTGGTCTGGAAGCGGGCCTCCCCGGCAGTCATGCATACCGTCCCCTCCGGGATGGTCATGTCCAACGCGGGAGGCAGCTCTACGGAAAAGCGCAGTGTTCCCACCGCTTTGGCCGCCGGGATACGGGCAACGCCCCGCATGGCGCCGTGCCGGTCCAGATAGGACCCTTGGGCCGTCTGGGGAAAGCTCTGGTCCAGCACCCAGTCCGCCTGCAGCTCCAGCGCCTGTATCTGGGCCGCCGCGGCCCAGAGCCGCACCGCCAGGTCGCAGCCCTCTTCCGGCGCAAAGCCGGCCCGCTGGGCAAAGGATGCCAGCAGCGCCCGATATATCTCTTCAACACTTCTCACTGCAAGATACCTCTCATTCGTCCATCTCCAGCGTGACCGTCAGTGGCTCCTCCCCGCAGGTCAGTCCCACCGTCAAAAGGGCAGTTCCGTCTCCGCCCTGCGCCAGCTCCACGGATTCCACCCGCAGTCCCGGCTCCTCGGCCAAAGCCTCCTCCACATACTGCCTGGCGGCTGCCTGACGCTCCCGCACAGGCAGTCGGCCAAGCTGCCATAGGCGGCTCCCCAGGCTGTCCCAAAAAGGGAAGCTCCCCCGGCGGGCCTTCAACCGAAACAGCACCCGCTGTACCAATGCCCGGGTCCCCTCCAGCCTGCATAGGCCGCCGGTGCCGTTGGGAATGTAGTCGCCGTTTCGCAGTTCCAGTTCCATCAGAGCACCCCCTCTTCTCCGCAGGTACAGGGCTTGTACAGCTCACCGTTGATCTTCAGCGTTCCCCGGATGTCCACCGTTCCGTCAGCTTTCAGATAAACAGAATTTTCTCCGGGGCCATAGAGATAGACCTCCCCGGGCTTCATTCCCTTGGGAGCCTCCCTCTGCCGCGTTCCGCTGACGCACTGCTCCTCACCACCGGGTCCGCCCTTGATGACCAGCACCGCCGCTCCGTTTTCCGGCAGCCAGATATAGCCGCCGGGGCCGTATACCGGCAGGGACCGGACCTCTCCCCGGGTCACCACGCCGGCCTGTTCTCCGCCGATGGTGGTCATGCCCATGTCCGCGTCCGCCGTGGGCGGAGCGGGCCGCATCTGCTTTGACAGCCACATATCACCCACGCTCCTTCAATGTCAATGTCACGGCGGCGCCTTTCTGGGCGGAAAAGGTATTCTCCGCCTCCGCCACCCGGAAATCCCCGGAAAGCCCCAGTCGTTTCAGATCCAGCGATACCCGGTCCCCGGGGAAAGCCAGAAAGCTACCCGGCAGCGTCACCGTGACCGCTTTTTCGTCCTCTCTGGACTTTTTGATCTGATATTCGCCGGTGTAGCGCATCGCCGCCCAGGTGCGGTTTCCCGGCGTATAAATGACCCGGCGGCACTGGCCGCCCTTGTCGATCATGTCCTGGTTTTTCACGCTGTACGAGAGGTTCCGGGTCTTATCGATGATCAGCGCCTCTGTCAGCACCCCGTAGTGGTCTTCCCGCAGGGTGCAGGAGAGCACCGGGTCCCCATCCCCGATGCGCAGACGCCTGCCCTCCTTTTCCGGCACCGCCAGCAAGCTGCCGTCCCTGGCGAACCGGGGCGAAAAGCCGCCGTAGGTCAGGCAGAAATCCTCCAGCGCTCGCCACTGGCTGACGCCCGCCGACACCGTGAACACCGACCCGGCCCGCAGGTCTGCCGCCTCGGTGCAGCGGATGCCGTAGGGCGCCACATGGCACCGGATGATCTCCGCCAGCGTGGCGTCCTGATAGGTGACGGGCCGGGACTCGTTGTCCAGCAGCCGGGCCGCGAAGCCCCGGCCAGATACGGTGGCGGTAATGCCCTCCGCTCCCATCTCCACCGCGTACTCGTCCACAGTGGCCCGCAGCATCGTCTCTCCGTTGTGAAAAGCCGAGAAACCCGCCGCCATTTTCAGCACCGGCGCCATCTCCTTCTGGTACAGAAAGGTCACGGTATAGCTGTCGCAGGGCACTGAACCCGTGTGGGTCACGTTCCAGCTCAGCAACGCCGGCAGGTCGTAGACATGGTGGTCAGCTGTAAAGATACGTCCCGTCATGGAATGTTCACCCTGTTCCCCGGATAGATCAGATTGGGGTTTTTGATCTGGGGATTGGCGGCGATCAGCGCCGTCAGCGTTACGCCATAGCGCCGGGCGATGCCCCACAGGGTATCTCCTTTCTTTACGGTATAAACAGCGGAGACGGAAGCTCCCGCGTTTCCGGTGCTCCCTCCGCTGCCGAACTGCGGGGTATTCCCCGCGTCCACTTCCGTCAGGCCGCCGTCATAGCCGCTCCAGTCCTCCCAGAACTCGAAGCTGTACCGCACATAGTCCGGCAGCGGCTCCTCCGTCACCGTCAGAGACACAAACCAGACCCGTTCCGCCTGCCAGACGGGATGCACCAGCAGTCCGGGCCCGCTGTCCCGGAATACCTCCGTCAGTTCCCGGAACTGTTCATAGGCGTCCTCTCCCGCGAAAACGCCCTCTCCCCGCAGCACCCGGTAGCTACGCCCCAGGTCCTGGAGCACGCTGCCCCCGCCGGGCACCTGATAGGCCGCCATCCGGCGGCGGTGCTCCACCGAGTAAACCTCCGGATTGTGGGGCCAGGTGTAATCCTTATATCGCATCGGTGTCAGCCGCACGAGCACTCCTCCTTTCAGCGGGCCATAAAGCCGCCGTCATAGCGCCGGGCGTCCCGCTGGATTGCCCGGGACAGCGCCCTGGCGTCCGTCTCCGCCGTTCCGCCGTCCCACTGCGTCACTGTCCGAACAGATACCGCCTCCACCGCTTCGGCCCCGCCGGACAGCCTGGAACCCCCGGCAAATATCTGTTCACCGGTATGAAAACGTCCCAGTTGCCAGCCAACCCTTTCAGCGGTTGCTTTTCCGGCGGATACCCCGCCGTTTTCGTCCTCCCCGGCCTCCCGGCGAAAGACAGCCCTGCCATCCTCCGCCAAAACCTCCCACGCAGCCCTGCCGGAGGCTATTTCTCCGCCATTCCGGCGTACGGAGCCCAGGTATCCGTTTTTCTCCCTGGCAGCCTCCGCGTAAGTATCCCACACCGTTTCAGCGGCGGTCATTCCGCCTCCTCGGCGGACAGCCCCGCCGCTCCGGTAAGCAGTCCCACCGTATTTTCCAGTCATCACATCCAGCCAGTTCCGGTCATCGGAGAACGCCATCTCCTGTTCGCGGCGGACTGTGTCCTCGTCTCTGCCGTCTTCCTGCTCCTCCGGCGAGCCGCCGTTCATCAGGGCAGCCAGTGCTTTCCGCTGCCGCAGAAGCTCCTCCAGGATATACTCCATCCCTACTCCCCCTTCAGCCTCAGAAACCGCTCGCTGTCAAAAGCGGGATTCTCACCGGCGGGGCGGGGCTGTGCCCCGCCCGCCAGCGTCCTCAGCAGCTCTTCCATCTGCCGCCCGGTCAGCTCCGCCAGAACATCTTCGCCGCTTTCAAAGGCAGGCTCTCCCTGGCAGAAACAGCTCTCCGCCAGCACGGCGGCGTTGCAAAGCAGCGCCCGTTCCAGCGGCTCCGCGTCTCGGTGCTCCCGCCACAGCGTCAGCAGCCGTCCGGCTGTCAGAGGCCGCAGCTCGTCGATGCCTCTCATACCGTGGTCTCGATGCGCTTGGCAGCCACCAGCGTGATCTTCTCCGCCACCATGGCGTTGAGCTGCCCCTCCTCCTGGATGGTGCTCCACTCACAGCCGCTGTAAATGATCTTCCGGTCAGGCTTGCAGATGACCAGGGAGAAGTCCCGCAGGTCATAGAAATTGATGCCGTCGCTCACGGCGTCATCGGTGGCGTACAGGCGGGTCAGCTCCAGAGTATACTTTCGCTGGCCTTCAATGGTGGCCACCGGCTCGCTCTCGCCAAAGGCCTCCACGTTTTTGGAGCTCTTGCTGGCCTTGGCCGTATAGCCCTGCACCACAGCTACCTTTTTACCATCCAGCTCCAGATAGATGTCTGCGCTGGTGGGAAATCCCTTCATTTCCATCGTGCTCTCCTCTCACACGTCAGACAGTGATATGCACCGTCAGATAGATCTGGTTCAGGCCGTGGGCCACGGCAAAGCTGAACTCCACCAGGCAGACGGTGGGGTCCTCCGCGTCAGCGGTGACCGCCACCTCACCGTAGCTGTCGATGATCTCCGCCGCCACCTTCTTCTCCAGCTCCACGATGACCTGGGAGCGGATGGCGCCCCGGCTTCTGGCGTTGTTCTTGGCCCGGCTGAACTTGCTGCGCAAGGCCGCCCGCACAGTGGGTATGATGTCATCCACCACCAGGATAGTGGTCAGTTCCCGCCAGGTGGCGTCCGCCGCGCCACCGGTGGTGGTGCGGGTGGTGATGCCCCGCACGGGGGAGATCACGCCGCCCACGCTCTCCAGAGGCGTGACGCCGCCCCGTACCAGCAGGTCGATGTCGTTGTCGCTGTAATCCTCCGCCAAACCGCCCAAGCCGTAAAGCTCCGTGCCGTTCAGGGGAACAGCGGGGTCCTTGCCTGCGGCGATGGCAGCCGCCACTGCTGCGGCGGCAAAAACGCCAGGCAGACGGTTACCGCTGCCGTCCAGGGCGTCGGGGCCCACCAGCACCACGCGCTCGCTGTTCAGGGCCTTCGCCCGTTCCACCAGCTCCGCCACGTTCTCTCCGTCGCCGCCCACCACGGCGATGCGCTCCCGGCGCTGAGTGGAGGCCGTCTCCACTGCGGACCGCAGCGCCTGCTGCACCGTCAGCTCGGCGCTGTCGCACAGCACCACCTGCGCGTCCTGCTTGCCCAGCACCTCGAAGGCCGCCTGATAGTCCGCGTCCTCGTCCGCCACGCGGACAGCCACTACCTTGCCTGCGCCGCCCAGGAACAGCAGCCGCAGCAGCGTGCTCATTCCGGGGTCAGTGTCCTCGCCGAACGCCGCCACACCGGCGGCGTAGCCAGTCACCGTCACCGCCTCTCCCACGGTGCCCCGGGCAGCTTTCGCAGCCACGCCGATAGTCTTGCTTCCTTTAGCGGCGGAGACCACCGCCGCCGCGTCATAGGCCGAGTAAACACCCGGCCGCTCATGCCTCATTTCGCTCAAGGCCTCATGACTCCTTTCAGAATAAAGTCCAGGAAGGTCTCGCCCTCCTCATCCGTCTGGGCGGTGAACACCGCCTGACACCGCAGGGACCCCCGCCGCAGGAACATCCCCGTGGTCTTTTCCCAGCTCAGAGCCTCCCACCGCAGCTCACCGGGCCGGATGCCGGACGGCAGCTTTCCCAGCAGGATGTCCGCCGCTTTCTCGGTGCCCGCCTCACAGTCCGCCGCCCGCTCCGCCCGGAGCTCCACGGTGATGTCGCCCTCCAGCTGCTTGCCGTAAAGCTCCCGCATCGTTCCGGCCTCTTGGTCGTACACCTCGCCCAGATAATTGCAAAAGCCCATGGCCTTTCCCTCAGCGGCGCCTACCGCCACCGCCGCCACGGCCTCCGGCCACCGTTTTGCCCTGTCGGCCGGAAAGGCTTCCATCGCCGTTACACCGCCGTCGTTCAAAGCATTGATGACAGTCCGACGCACCTGTGCCAGCTCTCTCATTCCGCAGCCTCCCTTTCTGTCTCCAAAGACGCCCACCAATACGCCGGCGTCTCCCCGATGTAATAGGGCCTGCTGCTTCGGACCCGGAACGTCATCCCGTTCCACAGCACCCAGTCTGACGGTCCCACCGGCGTCTGCCCCAGATAGAGCCACAACCGTCCGTCGATCCAGCCGATACCGGTCACCGCGTCCGGCACCCGCTCACCCTTCTCCGTCAACGGCTGTAAAAATGCCCGGGTGAGCACCTGCTCGTCTGTCATTTGAACTGTTACCGCCTGCCCGTAACGCTCCAGGGTCTCCCGAATCCAATCCGTCATGCCCGCACCCCTTTGAAGCAGAACCCATCTGCGGCGGCATAGGGTTCCATCAGCCGCTCCGCCGTCTGACGCAGGGCTGCGGCCCGGGCGGCGCTCTCCGCGCCGCCCAGCCCCTTTACAGAGACGGCCCCGGCAGTGAAAGCGGACACGCCGCCTCCCTGTCCCGCTGCTAGGTCCGCCGCCGCGGTGAAGGCCGCCGCGCAGCAAAAGCTCTCCAGGCAGTCCTCCTCTGTCACGCCGTCCCGCAGGCGATCCCTCCAAAAGGTCTCCGCTGCGCCGCACAGCGTCTCCAGCAGCGGACGCCGCTCCTCCCCGGCGCCGGACACCGCCAACGCCAGTGCCAGGATCTTCTCCTGCATCCTCCGTCCCCCTCTCCGGTTTCTCTCAGTCTGCTTACACCTTCAGCACCTTGGACGCCTCGCCAAACAGCTTGGCGAAGCCGGAGATGGAGGTGATAGCCGCCCGCTCCAGCTGGCGGTCGATGAGCTTGTCGTACTCCACGGTGATCTCGCTGGCGCTGATCTGCTCCAGGGCGTAGTTCTTGTCCAGGCCCACCAGGGTACCGGCGGGCAGGGCGCTGGTGCGCAGCAGCTTGGCGCCCAGAGGGGTAGTCAGGGTGCCGGTGCCTTGGAAGTTCAGGCCCGTCAGGGGATTCTGGAACTCACTGAGCTTCAGCATGGCCAGCATCATGTCGCTGCTGACCAGCAGGGTGTTCATGGTGTAGGGGTCGAACTGGCTCCAGAAATCCACCAGGGCCTCGTAGCTCAGGGTACCGGCGGTGCCGGAGATGGGCTTGGTGCCCACGTTGAACACCTGAGCGGGGTTCTTGTTGCCGTCGCCGTCGCAGAGAACTTTGATGGCGTCCTCCAGATGCATTCGGCCGATGTAGGCGCCGATCTGGCGCAGGGTCACAGAGAACAGGTCCAAACGCTGGAAGCGGATGGCCTCGTAGGAGGCCACCAGCATCCGGCCCCGCTTGTGCAGGCGCACCAGATTCTCCTGGGTGCGGATGCGGGTCTGGGGGATCTCAGCCCCCTCCTCCACCCGCTTCAGTGTCTTCTGCTCCTCGGTGGGAACAGAGGCGATGGAGCGGTAATCCATGCCGTCAAAGCGGGTCACCGTGGCGGTGATGTCGGGCAGGATGCTCTCCTCCTCCATACCCTGGCGCACCACCCGGGACACGAACTCCGGAAACAGCACGGCAGACTCGGTGTTGTGGAAAAACTTCTCCACACAGTCGCTGCCGGCGCCCTTGACCTTGATGTCGAAGCGCTTGAGCTGGCGCTGGAAGGCGTCCAAGCCCTCCAGGGGCGTGCCGCGGTAATGCTCACTGGGGTCCAGCTCCTCCAGAGTCTGGCTGAAGCTGCGGCCGCTGCGGCCGTACATACCCTTTTCCAGCTTGACGTTCTCAAAATGATAAGCCATGTCCACTCTCCTCCTTACTTACAGTGCAAAGGTAACGGTCTTGTCAGACTCGTCCACGTCCACCACCAGGTAGCTGCGGCCTGTGGTCAGGGCCTTGACGCCACCCTTGCCGTCAGCCGCCAGGCCGGTCCAGCCCAGAGTGGGGGCAGTGCCGGTGTAAGGCACCTTCACCATACCACCCAGCGCCACGGAGCAGGCCGCTCCGTCTCTGGCGACGAATACCACCACACCGCAGAAGTTGTCGCCGTCGGCGCAGGCGGCCACCTCGCCGCTGCCGCTGATTTTCACCACCTGCCCCACGGCAGCCTCGCCGCAGGCGAAGGTGGCGGCCCACTGGCCGATGCCCTCGAAAGAAATACCCATATCCATCCTCCTTTATATTCTTCGTCCCGACATACCGCTCTTTGCTCAAAGCATTCCCGATGCTTTGAGTGCGGCGTAATCCGCCGCACCGCCAAAGGCGGCAGAGGCAGTATGGAACAACATTTTTAGCGGCTTTGCCGCTGGGCCGCAAATGCGGCCTGGTCAAACAATTTCATCGTTTGGCCAAAAAATCAGTATCAGACCAGGAACACCGTCTCGTCACTCCGCTCTGACCCACCCTTCCGGCGCAATTGCGGAGCCGACGGGAACTTCTTTGCCACCCGGGCCTCATAGGCCTCCTTCAGTTCCAGCAGTTCAGGCTCCTCCAGGCGCCCCACCGCCTTGGCAAACACCTTGCCATCCAGGCCGTCGCCCGCCAGCATGGCAAGCCGGGTCACCTCACGGCGCAGCTCCGCCAGGTATTTGCGGCCCAGCGCCGCCTGCTTTTCCAGTGCCGCCGTGCCGTCGGTCTCCTGGCTGAAGCGCTTCAGAACACCCGCGTTCCGCTGGGCGGGCACCGCCACAAAGGACCACTCATAGGCGTCTTGGGGCTCCCGCAGTTCCGTAAAGCACAGCCGTCCGTCGTAGGTCTCGCCCCGGACATGATGGCAGCCGCCGTCTTCCGCGCCGCAGATGGAGCAAATGCTCCGTGCCATGCTGCACCCCACGCTGACCTCTTTTTTGATGCCGCCCTCGATCTCCGCGATCAAGTCCTGGTTTTTCTCGGTCTGCAGCAGATACGCCCAGCCCTTCAGCCAGCAGTAGCCGTCTCCCGCCGCTGTCACCACGGCTTCCTCCCGCACCACCTCGGTCCGGTAAATGCGGGCTGTCTGTCCCTTGGCGGACCACTGATGGTCGAAGATACCGCTCTTGCCCACGAACAGCTCCCCCAGCCGTTCCAGCGCCGCTGTATCGAACCGTTCAAAGTCCCGGTCCACCTCGTTGTCACACAGCCGCACGCTGAACACGTAGACCTGGTCCTCCGTCAGTTCTGTCTTGGCAAACTGATTGATGTACGCCAATTCCTCCCGAATCTCCATGTAAAACCTCCTCCATTCCCCGATGTGACCGGTTCACGCCTCCGCCGCGTCGTTCTCCAATTTCAGCTTCCGCGCCTGCTCCCGGTAGAGGGCTGCCTTGGCCTCCTCCACCTGGTCCTGTAGGTTGATGTCGTCCCAGACCACCTCAAATCCGCAGGTATAGCCATGCATCCGCAGCCACAGGCGGCAGACCCGCTCCACCATAGGCGTCAGGGTCCTGCGGAGGGCGGTGACCTCCGTTGTCAGCATATCCGCCTGCTGGGCGCTCATCCGCTCTGTGGAGTTCCAGCTCAGCCCCAGCATAAAGGGCGGGATACCGGTCTTGGCCACGATCTGCTCGGTGATCTGCCGCACGGGGACCTGGCTGTCCAGAATGGGAGTGTCTCCGCCGATGACCCGGATGTCCACGTCTCCCACCGCCACGAAATCCCGGACGGCGTTGCTGTCCCGCATGGCTCTGGACCATTCCTCCGCCAGGATGCGCCCCTTTTCGGCAGCGCCCACGCCGTCCCCACCCCGGCAGGTCACGGCGAACCGCACATTTCCGCACCGCTCCCAATTGACGCCGATAGCGTGATAGATCTTCATCAGAATATCCGCCAAAAACGGCAGGGACCGCAGCAGCGACACGCCGTAGGGGCTGTCCGCCTCAGGGTTCAGAGGCGTAAACAGCAGCAGATCCTGATAGGGCAACTCCGCCATCCGTCCCCGCTCATCCGGTCCCCAGATGGAGAAGGTCAGCGGCTGGTCCCCTTCCTTGATCTCAATATCCTCCACCCGGCCGCAGAGCAGCGCGGCAATTTCCCGGTTGCCTGCGGCGGGTACGATCTCGCCCACGGCCCGGCCGCAGGTCAGCAGGGAATCCAGATAGCAGTCCAGAAAGGCGTTGATGCCGAACTGTCCCCGTCCCACGGGCACTGTCCACAAAAACTCTTTCAGAGCCTCCTCCGTCTGATTGTCCCCGCAGTTCACCGTCACGCCCCCCGCCATGCGGATGAGCTTGTAGATGGCCGCATCCACCACAGGCACCGCCTCCCGGACAGCCCTGTACAGCCGTGTCTCTCCGTTCTGCAGAGGCACATAGTCTCCCAGCACTCCGAAGGGATGACGGCTCCCGCCCCGCATCTGCACCACGGGCGCCGCCAGTTCCTTCTCCCGTTTCCACCACTTCAACTCCAGCAACTCCTTTCGTTGTTCATCACCGCTCTACCGCCACCGCCGCAAACCCGCACCCCTGCTCTCCTGCCAGGTCCATCGCAAAGTACCGCATCTCGATTTCCCATGGGGCCAGGCCCCATGGGAGCCCTCTGATTGGTCTCAAATCGCCAGGCGAAGCCCGGCGATTTCAAGGCTTTGCCTTTCGGCAAAACGCTTGACGCGGCTTCTGCCGTGGCTCGCTGTGCTCGCTCATGGACGCCGCTCTACCGCCACCGCCGCAAACCCACACTCCTGCTCTCCTGCCAGGTCCATCGCAAAGTACCGCATCTCGTCCATGGCGTGGTCGTGCTCTTTTCGAGGGGCATCCCGGCCGCCCCGCTCGTCCCAGCAGTACAAGCTCATCTCCCGCAAACAGTCCGTGCAACTCCGGCACAGCACCAGCCGCCCGCTCCGCAGCATGTCCGCCGTGGTGCGGATGCCGTCCGCCACGGCGTTGTCCGCCCGGATCACCCGGAACCCCCGCCGCCGCAGAACCTCGATAAAGCTGGCCGCTGAAGGGTCCACGATGACCCGCTCGATGTCCCGGCCCGCCGCCAGCCGTGTGAGGTCATCGGCATATTCCGCGTCCGTCCGCTGGCGCCCCGCCTTATGGGAATCGTAGTAATACTCCTCCGTCCGATACCACACACCGTCCTTCTGTCCCCACAGGCCGAAGGACGCCGGGTTCGCCGTCCCGTAATCCACAGAGATGCGCCACTGGGAGAACGGCCCCTCCAGTACTTCCACAGCATCCCGCTCCGGCTCAAAAAAGTCATAGATAAGCCCCTGGGCCGCCGTCCATTCTCCCAGCACGAACCGCCTGTAAAACACGCCGGAATAAGCGCTTTGATACCTGGCCCGGATACGGGCCGACAAGCCGGGGTTGTCCTCCATGGTAAAATGCAGCCGCAAAGCCCGCCGCTCCTCCGCCTTTAAGATCCACTCCTGGTAAAACCAGTGCTGGGGCCCCTCCGGATTGCAGTTGAACCACAGCCGGCTCCCCGGCACGCTGCACCGGGCGATGGCCTGCTCCACAAAGGAGCGGGGCATCAGCGCTGTCTCGTCCAGGAAAACCCCCGCCAGGGTGCTGCCCTGGATCAGCGCCGCGCTGGACTCGTCCTTTCCGCCGAACAGCAAAAACCGATTCTCCCGCCCGTGATAGCGCACCGTCAGCAGATTTTCCGTCCGTTTCTCCCGGACGGTCATGCCCAGTCGCCGCAGATAGGGCACCAGCTCCGCCAGAAGGTTCCGCCGCAGAGAACCGATAGTCTTTCCGCAAAGGCCGAATTGCTGACCGTCGAACCGGCTCTGGGCCCACAGGAAGAAGGACACGCCCATGGAAAAGGTCTTTCCGCTGCGGACCGCACCGTCGCAGATGAGGGCCTCCCACTCGTCCCGGTACCACCAGGACAGCACCCGGGCCTGCTTGGTGGAAAACCGTATAGGTTTAGCCATCTCCGCCCTCCATCTGTCCGGCGATGTCCTCCAGCGCCTGGTACAGCTCCTCGGCGCCGCCACTGCCGCCGCTCTCCAGCAGATTCCACAGCGTCTCCAACGCCCGCACCCGGTCCACGAATTTGATCTCCACGCCCTTGTCCGTCACCTTCAGTTCCGACACAGCGGACAGCTCCAGCCCCTTCAGGTCCGTTTCCCCAGGGCGGAGTGCCAGCCGTGCGGCGTCGTTGGCACGCCCAAAGGCCAGCTCTGCTAGCCGCCGGAGCACATCATCCCGCCGCAGCTGACCCGCCGCGGCCTCCCGCATCCGCTCCAGCCGCTCCCGGACGGTCTTGCGCCGCAGCATGGAGTACCCATCCGGACAGCCGGTCTCCTCCGCCGCCCGTGCCGGGTCCATGGTCCGCAGATAGGCGGCGCAGAATGCGCTCTCCTGTCTTGTTCTCTCCATCCGCTTCCTCCATTTCCTTCTCACACCCAGGGCCGCCCCTGCAGGAAAGTTGCATACTTCCATGCGCCTCCCAAAAAATAATGTCCCTCCGGCTTGAGCCGGAGAGACACCAATATACAAAAGAGCGGCGCCGTGAAAAAACACAGTGCCGCCCTCTATTCACTTTACTTTTCAGGCTGCCCGCCCCATTTGCTGCCGCAGGCAGTCCGCCGCCTTTTTGCTATCGCTGACGGAGAAAAACACCAGCCCCTGTGCCCGGTCCGAGGGGCCGTCACTCTGCACATTGGTCTTGGGATGGCAGGCCCGCCAGCGGAGCTGCCGGTCAATGTCCTCAAAAATACCGCTCCCCAGCACCAACGTCCCCTCCTGGGTCTTGTCCTCTACCAGCCGGAAATCATCGATGTCAAACAGTTCCATGGAATAGAAGGTCCTGTCCCGGCTCATAAAAATTGCCCGCTGGTCCGTGATCCAGTATTCCTGTCCCAGCACGCTCCGCTTCTCTAGAAACGGGGAAACGATGAGTAGTGCCGCCACCAGCAGCACCAGTCCCACCACATTCCAGCTCCACTCCGGGTTATTACTGATGTACAATCCCAAAATACCTGCGGATACAAGCACAGTACCGATCCACTTCCCCAGGATCAGGAACCTGGCATCCCTTTCCAGAAGGGAAAAGGGCTTCGTTGTCCCATGCCAGCGCACCTGCTCGCCGCCCCGCAAATACGCCTGAAACATCTGCTCCGTCGTCCGTTTTTCTCCCATCGCTTCCACGCTCCTTTGCAAGATTGCAGCGGTCTTCCGCTCTTTTACCATCATACGCGGATTTCCGTTCAGCCGCTGACAATCCCCGCCGCCCCACCGTTAAAAGAACGTCAAATTTTTTAGCGGCAACTTAACATTATATCTGTTATAATAGTCATATATAATGGTCATAACTTCCGCACATCCCGTTCTATACTTCCAAGTAAGGAGGCCTTTTCCTTGAGTCCCAAAACCTCCCTGGCCGCCCGGCTGTTTCCTTTTTCCTGGCGGGACCTCATGATCTCCGCCATCATTCTCTCCTGTGCCTTCGGCCTGTGCAATCTCCTCCGGCTGGCCGGCAGCAGCGACGGCTTTGCCTCTCCCATCTTTGTTCTGGCAGTGCTGCTGGTCTCCCGCCTGACCACCGGCTATCTGTTCGGCCTGATTGCCTCGGTGCTGGGCGTGGTCTGTGTCAACTTTGTCTTTACATATCCTTATTGGGCAGTGAATTTCACTCTCTCCGGATACCCGCTGACCTTTCTGACCTTTCTGGTCGTCTCCATTATGACCGGCACCCTCACCGCCCAGGCCAAGCAGCGGGAGCGTCTGCGGATGGAGAATGAAAAGGAGAAGATGCGGGCCAACCTGCTTCGCTCCGTCTCCCACGACATCCGCACGCCCCTCACCGCCATCCTGGGAGCCACCTCCGTGGTTCTGGAAAACCCCGAAATGTCTCCGGAGGACCGCAGCATTCTGCTGGAGGATGTGCGGGACGATGCCCAATGGCTCATCCGGGTAGTAGAGAACCTGCTGTCCATCACCCGCATCGGCAGCGACCAAGCCAACATTACCAAATCCCCGGAGGCCGCTGAGGAGGTCCTTGGCGAGGCAGCCCAGAAATTCCGCCGCCGCTTCCCCCAGGTATCCGTCTCCGTCACCGCGCCGGAGTCCCTGCTGATGGTTCCGATGGACCCTATCCTGATTGCCCAAGTCCTGTCCAATCTTCTGGAAAATGCCGTGCTCCACGGCGGGACTACCACCGCCATCAGTCTCTCCGTTCAAAAGGAGAATAACTTTGCCCGCTTTTCCGTCCGGGACAACGGCCGCGGCATTCCTGAAAAATCCATTCCCACGTTGTTCGACGGAACCATGCAACCCAGCGGGACTCCCACCAGCGACGGCAAGCGCAATATGGGCCTTGGGCTATCGGTATGCCTGGCCATTGTCGGGGCTCACGGCGGCACCATGGAGGCCCGCAATCTGAAGACTGGCGCGGAATTCACCTTCCGTTTGCCCTTGAACAAGGAGGAATCGCTATGAACATCCGGGAAAAAGTTCTGGTCATTGAGGACGAAAAGAGTATCGCCCGCTTTATCTCCACCGTATTGTCCGGCAACGGCTACGAGGCTATGCAGGCCCGTACCGGCGCAGAGGCCATGTCCATGATCTCCTCTCACTGCCCGGACCTGGTCATTCTGGACCTGGGCCTGCCGGACATGGACGGTCTGGACATTCTCCGCCAGCTTCGGAGCTGGTCCAGCCTGCCTGTGGTGGTGGTCTCCGCCCGCTCCCATGAAAAGGATAAGGTGACGGCGCTGGATCTGGGCGCCGATGACTATCTGACCAAGCCCTTCGGCACGGACGAACTGCTGGCCCGGGTCCGTACGGCCATCCGCCACACCCGCACCTCCAGCGGAAACGACGAAATTGCCCAAAAGGGCACCTATACCGTCGGTGAATTGACCATTGATTACAACAAACACCAGGTCCTGAAAAACGGTCAGAACGTCCGCCTGACGCTCAGTGAGTTCCGCATTGTGGCCCTTTTGGGCAAATACGCCGGCAAGGTCCTGACCTATGACTTCATTATCAAGGAGCTGTGGGGGCCCCGGGCCGGAGGCGACAACCAAATTCTCCGGGTAAATATGGCCAACATCCGGCGGAAAATCGAAAAAAATCCCGCCGAACCGGAATACCTGTTTACAGAAGTAGGCGTGGGCTACCGCCTGGCTGAAGAAGTATAATATACTCCCGCATACTAACGAGGGCGCTGCCGCAAATGCGGCAGCGCCCTCGTTAGTACATATTTTCTTTGTTAGGGGATTCTCTCTCCCCGCACTTCGCAGCAGCAGATACTGTTTTTGCCGCCCCGCTTGGCCTTGTACATCGCCTGATCGGCAGCGTGGAACAGTTCGCTGTAATTACCGCCGTCCTCCGGATAGAAAGCGATACCCGCGCTGAGCGTGACCCGCGGCCACTCGTCCGGCAGCGCATTCAGCCTTTGCTGGACCTCCTCCAGCTTTCGGACCGCAAGCTCCCGTCCACTGGAATTGCGCATATAGACCAGCATCTCGTCGCCGCCGATACGTCCCAGCACATCGTCTCCCCGGAAGGCATCCCGCAGGCAGCCGGCCACTGTCCGCAGTACCTCGTCGCCCTGGTCGTGGCCATACCGGTCATTGACAGTCTTGAAATCGTCAATATCCATCAGGATCAGCGTTCCATAAGCGCCCTCCCGCAGAAGCCTGTCAATTCGCTCCTCTGCGGATGCCTTGTTGTACAGCCGGGTCAATCCGTCTGTCGTTGCCTTGAGTTCCAGCCGCTCCTCCCGGGATTTCTGCTCATCGATGTCGATGATCTTGCCGATGACCGACGCCAGCTTCTCATGGTCGAAGATGTAAATATACTGGATCAGACACCAGAAGTATTCCCCCTCCTTGGCATCGGGCCGCATCAGGCGAACACGCACCCGGTCCTCGTTCAATCCCCGGCCGGACAGTACCCTCTCCATGGTGGAATAGTCACCGGGATAGAGCCGCAAAGAGGAAAGATTTTTCGAGAAATCGTGGAGCTCCAATCCCTCCACCTGGAACATGTTCCGCACATTGGGGGTAAAATGCATGAAATCCTTCCGACGGTCATAATCAAACAGCACAGTATCAGAAAACTGCTCCAGCAGCATATACCGCTTTTTCTCAAAAGCCATGCTGTTCTGCCACTTTCTTAGATATAGGGACAGCATCAGGCAGACCGCCAGCACCACCGCGATCAGGATGCCCGCGCACACGCCGGCCTGGTGGAACAGCTCGCCCTGTACCAGCTGGATATTATTGGCCTCAAAAAGGACCACCAGATTCCAGTCCTTCAGTGACAGTTCTTCCACCGCGATATGATAAGGAATACCGTCAACACTGCCCAGATTCATGCTTCCCCGGTTACCGATACTGAACAGCCCCTCCAGATTCCACCGTTCCCGTTTGGTAAGATCCAGGCCCAGCCTGTCCGCCATCTCAGGTACCGCGTTCATGGATGCAAACCGCTCGTCCTCCACCTGGGCGTCTATGATATTTCCCCGCTCGTCCGTTAGAAAAGAAGCCACGACCTCTCCGTAAGGCGAGGAGATACGCTCCGAGTCAACCAGGTGTTTGGTGTCGATGATCGCCCGCAGACAGCCGATATATTCCCCATCTTCCATCACCGGCACGCCGATGACGAAGCAGTTGATATCTCCAGCCCGGTGGGAAAACATGACATCCGAGATCACCGTCTCACCCTGCTCCAGCTTTTGCAGCGCCTCCAGATCCGTATCGCTCACTTTTCCCTCAGCGATCTTCTCATCATAATACAACTTGCTGCTGTAAGAATACTGTGTCTGCGGGTCATTCCGGTTCAGCGTATCGATATAGGTCTCCACAAGCCATATATCATGCTTCGTCTGTATGAGCGTCGCGCAGGACTCCAGGGTGTGGGTCACCTCCGAAATATAAGAGTTGGTGGCTGTCACCTGTCCTGCGGTGAAGGCGGTCAGGTTCCGCTCCACCGACTTGTCAAACAGCTGCCGCGTGGTGTGCATATAGTAATTGAATACGCAGAACGTGGTCACGCCCAGCACCGCAGCGCACAAACCCAGGATAGCCAGATAGGGAACCAGCCATTTCTTTTTCTCAGTCTTGGAGGGTTCGCTGGCCGCTGCCTGCTGCCGGCTGCGGAAATGCCCCTTCCGGTCCTCAAAATCCTGATAGAACACCTCCGGCGGCACAGGCCGGGAGAACAGGAATCCCTGGGCCACCGTGCAGCCCAGATTCAACAGATACTGGCACTGTGTCTCCTCTTCCACACCCTCGCAGACGATCTCCACGCCAAGCCGCTGTGCGATGTCGATGATATTGGGAACGATCGCCTCATTTCGCTCCTGAAGCCGCTTGTCCAAAAAGCTTCTGTCCAGCTTCAGTACGTCGAAATTCATCTTTTGCCAAATGCTGATGCCTGCGTAGCCGGCGCCGAAATCGTCGATAGAGACCCGGTAGCCGTAGCTTCTCAGCGCATCGATCAGCCGCTTGGCACCTGTAAATTCCTCCAGGAGGATGGTCTCCGTCAGTTCAAATTCGATCAAGTTAGGCGGAACGCCATACTCCTTTACGATAGCATGGAGTGTTTCGGCAGTCTCGGGGACGCCGACATGCAGTCTGGACAGATTAACAGACGTTGGTACAACCTTCAGTCTCCGTGCCAGCCGTTCCGCCAGATAGGCGCAGACCTGCCGCAGGATCAGAATGTCCAGCTTCATCACAGAGCCGTTGTTCTCCATAATGTCCAGAAATGAATCCGGTGTACATACCTTCCCATTTTCATCGATCTGGCGGGCCAGTGCTTCCGCGCCCACGATCTCGCCGGTCATCATATGTACCTTCGGCTGCAGGAAAAAGGTGAACCGCTCCTCATTCAGGGCGCTGTTGACCACCTGTTCCTTTTCATAATAGGCGTTCTGCCGTGCCACCAGGGAGCCATCCGTCTGGCAGATATTGGGAGCTTCACCCCGTTTGGCCTCCTCCCGGGCGGCATTCACATTGTCCATGGCAGCCAGAATATCTCCGTTCTCCAACGGATAAATGCCGCAAGCCAGCCGCAAGTTGCAGGCCGGATACACCTCCTGCTGCCTGGTCAGAAATGCCTCAGCGTATCGGCTGTAAGCCGGGATGATATCCTTCTCTTTGCTGCACACCAGGAACGTGAACCTGTCGGCGTAAATTCTGTCCCAGAGCAAAACCGCCGGGATGCGCTCCAGCTCCTCCGCCGCCGCGGTCAGCAGCTCCGTTCCCCGTGCTGAGCCATAGAGATGGTTGACCAGTTTGAAATTCAGGAAATCAATGCTGAGCAAAAACAGATGCTCACCGGGTTCCCTGGCGTCACAGAGCGCCTTCATCCGGTCAATGAATATCCCGTATCCGATCATCCGGTCATACCTCCTCTCATGTACTGCCCCATCTGCTCAATACCGTCTTTTTGTAAAATCCCCCAATTTTATCTCTTCTATTCTACTATTATTTGACGAGAATTTCAATATCTTTCCTGTTTATCTGATGTAGTATTTACCTAGCATTTTCCAATCCTTCCCTTTTTATTTTCCCGCAGGCAGGTCCAAGTCCCCGATTTTTCAAATCTTCCGCCCTGCAAAAGCAAGAGTTAACAGTTCTTTGGCAGTCTCGCAGTCAATCCTTACAGATGCTGTATTCCAGCGTTCCCTTCCTTAGCAGCATCCACGCTCAAAATCTGCTATGGTTATAACAGAGCTTGTGGTTCCCCGGATTTTTCTCTCCCCCGTGGAAACCGCAAAGATAGGAAAAGGAGTGTGTGTACATGACAACCTTTATCATCGGCCTCGTGATCCTTTTTGGCGGAGCCGCCGTCTACGGCAAGTTCTGTGAAAAGGTCTTCGGCCCCGACGACCGGGAGACGCCCGCCTACTCCAAACAGGACGGCGTGGACTACATCCCCATGAGAGGCTGGAAAAACAGCCTCATCAACCTACTGAACATTGCGGGCACCGGCCCCATCTTCGGCCCCATCCAGGGCATTCTGTTCGGGCCCATCGCCTTCCTCACCATCCCCATTGGCAATATCATCGGCGGCGCCATGCACGACTACTTCTCCGGCATGATCTGCCTCCGGGACGGCGGCACCCAGATGCCCGAGATGATCCGCCGCTATTCCAATAAAACCATCTACCGCATTTATCAGGTATTTGTCTGTGTTTTGCTCCTGCTGGTGGGCGCCGTGTTCATCTACACCCCCGGCGACATCGCCGCCACCCAGGTCTTCGGCTTTGACGGCAAAGCCACTTCCGTCTCCACCTGGGTCATCTACGGCGTCATTTTTGCCTACTACCTCATCGCCACCGTATTCCCCATCGATACCATTATCGGCAAGATCTACCCCGTCTTCGGCGGAATCCTGCTGTTCTCCGCCCTGGGTGTGTTCATCGGTCTGTTTGTCAAGGGCTATCCTTTGGTGGAGCTGTGGGGCGACTGGGCTGCTCCCGCCGCTTTCATCATGAAGGACGGCGTGCAGACCACCTTCAGCTATCAGGACTACTTCACCGCCAATCACTTTATTCCCATTTTCTTCATCACCGTGGCCTGCGGCATCCTGTCCGGCTTCCATTCCACCCAGACGGCTATTATCTCCCGCACCATGAAGAGCGAGAAGCAGGGCCGCAACACCTTCTACAATATGATGGTCCTGGAGGGCTTCATCGCTATGGTCTGGGCTGCCGCCGCCATGGGTGTGTACAACCTGGGTATGCAGGAGGCCGTTGCCTCCGGCGCCACCGCCACTGTGGGCGTCGTCTGCCGTGATATCTTAGGCAACGTGGGCGGCATCGTTGCGCTGCTGGGCATCATCGTCCTGCCCATCACCTCCGGCGACACCGCCCTGCGGGGCCTGCGGCTGACCATTGCCGAGTCCTTCCATATCGACCAGAGCACCAACGCCAAGCGCCTGAGCCTATCCGCTATTATCTTTGCCCTGGTGGCCGGCATCCTAGTGTTCGCCAAAATGAGCCCCGCCGGCTTCAATACCCTGTGGCGCTACTTCGCCTGGTCCAACCAGACGCTGTCCCTGTTCGCCTTCCTTGCCATTTCCATCTGGATGTTTGAAAACGGCAAGGGCAAGTATGTCTGGATCCCCCTGATCCCCGGCGCCTTCTACTGTTTCGTCACCGTGACTTACATCATGAACGCCAAGATCGGCTTCCACATTCCCTGGCCCATCGCCTACGCCATCGGCGCCTGCGCCTCCGTGGCCTATGTGGCCGCTATCCTCTGGTACGGCAAGAAACGCTCCGCCCGTAAGCTGGCGAAATAACCTTGTGGATAACGAGCCTCCCTCGTTTATCTCTCTCTTTTCAAAAGCCCGCCGCGATTTCCCGCGGCGGGCTCTCCCTTTATCCCTGTCCCAGTGTGATCGCCATCCCCACGATCATGCCCAATACCGCCGCCAAGGCGGGCAATCTGCTCTGCCACAGCTCCGCCGCCTCCGGCAGCAGCTCCGCGAACACCACATACAGCATCGCCCCTGACGCCAAACTCAGCACCACCGCCAGCGCCGCCGGGCTCATGGCCCCCACGGCATAGCCCAGCGCGGCCCCCAGTACCGTGGGCGCCCCAGTGAGAGCCGCCAGTGCGGCGGCCTTCCACCGCCGCTCTCCGCCCGCCGCCATGGGCACGGACACCGCCATCCCCTCCGGAATGTTGTGCAGACCGATGACCACTGCCAGCAGCCACCCGCTGCCCGCCTCTCCACCGGCAAAAGCCGCCCCGATGACCATGCCTTCCGGCACGTTGTGCAAGGCGATAGCCGCCGCTGTCACCACGCCCGCCAGCAGAAGTCCGCTTTTCCCCGGCTGCCGCTCCCGCCGTTCCAGAGTGCGGTTCAGCCCCGCCGTCACACCGTAGCCCGCCAGGATGCCCAACACCGACACCGTCAGCCGCCCCGGCGCCGCCTCCGCCAGCAGGTCGAAGCACACCACCGCCACCATCACGCCTGCCGCGAAACTCAGAAGCAGGCTCACCATCCGGCTGGAATCTCGCCGGAACAGGCAGGCGGCAGTGCCCCCAAGTCCCGTCCCGCCGATGCCCGCCGCCGCTGTTACCAAAAGTACCTGTCCCAACGCCCCCATACCGATTCCTCCTTAAAAAACGCGAAACGGGAAGCCTTTGGCTTCCCGTTCCTTTCCATATCAGGCCCGTACCATGGTATTCCGCCGCGGGTCAGTTCATACCCTCCACATACCGCTTCACATACTGGATAAAATTCCGGGTCACCGGGGACGCAGTCTTCATCTGGGGCACACCCAGTCCCAGCGTCCGCTCCTGGGGCGGTTCCATAGGCAGCGCCACAGCCTTGTGGCTGTAATTTTCCAGCTGCAGGTCCGGCAGGATAGATACGCCCAGCCCCTCCGCTACCATATTAATGATGGCATAGTCACTGCAGGCGGAAAACAGGATGTGGGGCCAGCGGGGCAGCTTGTCCAGAATGAACCGCACCTCGCCATCATAGCCCGGCATGGGCATGATGAACTCCTCGTTCAAAAGCGCCTCCAGCGGCACGGCACTCTCCCGGCTCAGGGGATGCTCCGGCGGCACCAGAGCCAGCAGCCGGTCCCGGCGGAGGGGAATCCACTCAAAGCCCTTTCCCTCACCTCCGGCGTACAGGCACAGCTCCGCCTGACGGTTGGCCATGATCTCCTCAATGGTATCGGAGCCGCCCTCAATGATCTGGATCTCCACATGGGGATAGTCCTTCTGAAAATCCCGGATGATGCCCGGCAGCCAGTAAGTCGCCACGCTGGGGTATGCCGCGATGCGGATGCGCCCCGTGTCCGCCCCCTTGATCTTGGCGATATATTGTTCCAGAGACTCATTGGTATTCAGCAGCTGGCGGATGACCGGCAGCAGCATCTCGCCCTCACTGTTGGCCTGGATGCCGGAGGAAGTCCGCACCATCAGCGGAAATCCCACTTCCTCCTCCAGCGACTGCATCATATGGCTGATGCCGGACTGAGTGTATCCCAATTCCTCCGCCGCTTTGGAAAGGCTCCCCAACTCCACAGCCCGAACAAACGCCTCACATTTGCGGATATTCATCTATGTCTCCCCCTCCCGCCATTCGGTTTTCTCATGTCCATCTTCCTTCTTTGCTTATATTCTCATGGTATCGCGCTTTCCTGGAAAAGGCAAGTATTTTTCGCATATCCCGCAAAAAACTGAATAGATTTTTGCGAGGTGATGTCCAAATGACCATCCATGTGGTCCGTGCCGGCGAAAGCGTCGGCTCCATCGCGGCCTATTATGGGGTAGACCCCGCCCGTCTGGCCGCCGACAATGCTGTTCCCGCCGGCACAGCTCTCGCCGTGGGGCAGACGCTGGTCATCCGCTTTCCCCGGCAGGTCCATGCCGTCTCCCCCGGTGAGACGCTGTATTCCATTGCCGCCCGTTACGGCATCACAGTCCGGCAGCTCTGGCGGAACAACTGGTCCCTGGGCGGCGGAGAGGCCATCTATCCAGGCCAGGACCTGGTGATCTCTTATTTTGACGAAAAGCTGGGCAACGGCGTTTTCAACGGCTACGCCTACCCCTATATCGACCCTGGCCTCCTAAATTCCCAGCTCCCCTATGTGACCTACCTGACTCCCTTTACTTATGGCATTACCGCCTCCGGCGGCCTGCTCCCCCTGGAGGATGACGCCATGCTGGCCGCTGCCCGGCAACGCTGGACCCGCCCGGTGATGCACCTGTCCACCCTGACGGAATCCGGCCAGTTTGACACCCAGCGGGCTCAGCAGGTCCTGACCGACGAGGCCGTCCAGGACCGTCTGGTGGAGGAGGTGTTCCAAACCATCCTCCGCCGGGGCTACGCCGGGCTGGACGTGGATTTTGAATATCTCCCCGGGGATTTAGCGTCGGCCTACGCCGAATTCCTCTCCCGCCTGCGGCGGCTGCTCCATTCCCAGGGGCTGTTCCTCTGGGCGGCCCTGGCCCCCAAGACCAGCGCCGGACAGAGGGGCTTGCTGTACGAAGGCCACGATTACGCCGCCCTCAGTGCTGCAACGGACGCCTTGCTTTTGATGACCTATGAGTGGGGCTATACCTATGGCCCGCCCATGGCGGTAGCCCCCATCCCCAACGTCCGGGCTGTGCTGGACTACGCCGTGACGGAAATCCCGTCGGAGAAAATTTTCCTGGGAGTGCCCAATTACGGCTACGACTGGCCCCTGCCCTTCGTACAGGGCGTCACCCGGGCCCAGTCCATCTCTAACCAACGGGCCATCGAGCTGGCGGTGGAGCACCGAATCGCCATTCAGTATGACGAAACGGCACAGTCCCCTTTCTTCCACTACACCGACGACAACGGTACAGTCCATGAGGTCTGGTTCGAGGACGCCCGCAGCATGGACGCCAAACTGCGGCTCATTGCGGAATACGGCTTCCTGGGCGCCGGGTTCTGGAATCTGATGCGCCCCTTCTCCCAGACCTGGCTGGTGCTGGATTCCCTGTATGACATCCAGTGACAAAAAAATCCCTCTGCAAAACCGCAGAGGGATTTTTTTGTCTTATTGTGCTGTCCGCAGCCGCCGGCACAGCGGAATAATGACGCCGCCACAGGCGTTGCCCAGAGTCATCACCAGCATGTACAAAAGCGCCCTGCCGCCCCACACATTGGCGGCGGAGAAGTAAAACATATTGGCGACGCAGTGCTCAAATCCGCACAGGATGAACACCGTCACCCCCAGGAAAATGCCGATGTACTTCCCCACCTCATGGGGGTTGTTTTTAAAGCCGTCCACGGCAATGAACATCAGAATGTTGCACAGTATGGACAGGATGAAGATGGACAGCAGGCTGTCGTCCAGCTTGGTCTGGCACATGGCCGCCGCCTTCTCCGTGATGCCCGCGATGCGGGTCAGGCGGATGCCGTAGCCCACCAGCCCGGTGCCCACCAGGTTCCCCAGCCACACGGAAGCCACAAAGGCGGCATACCGGGGCGGCTGCTCGAAGATGTACCCCACCTTCCCGGTGAACAGGTTGAAGCCGAAGGTACAGATGGCAAACAGCCCCAGGCAGAAGAACACCGCTCCCGTCACCTTATTCTCACAGGACAAAAACACCACGCCGCCTATGCCGATACACATACCGCCCAGCACCGAGTTTAAAAATGACGCTGCTTTCTCTCTCATCGTCTCATGCTCCTTTACAGTCCGTTGACCACGTTTTCCGGCCGCTGCCCCGCCATGACACGTCCCAGGTCCTCGAACAGCATCCGGTACACGTTGTGGAAGGAGGACAGGGAGATGCCCGCCTGATGAGGGCACAAAATCAGCCGGTCGGGGCACTCATGGGCCAGCTTCACCAGCGGATGGTCCGCCGGGACAGGCTCCGGGGCGTAGGCGTCCAGCCCCGCTCCCGCCAAATGGCCGGAGCGGACGGCCTCGCACAGCGCCTCATCGTCTATGATGGCCCCCCGGGCGGTGTTCACCAGGAACGCCCCCGGCTTCATCCGGGCCAAGAAATCCCGGTCCACCAGATGGGTGCTCTCGGCGGTGGCGGGCAGGTGAAGACTGACGATGTCGCACCGGGCGGTCAGCTCCTCCAGGGGGAGGTATGTCACACCCAGCCGCTTCTCCGTTTCCTCGTCCTTGCGGTGGCGGGCATAGTAATAGACCTCGGTGCCGTTGGGCCGTAGCCGCGCCGCCGTCTCCTGGCCGATGGCGCCGAAGCCCATCAGTCCCACCTTGGCGGCAGTGAGGTCCAGGGGCACATTGCCCTCGATCTCCCGGACAGCCTCGCCCTGGCGGCCATCCAGCACCATACGGTGGCCCCACAGGGTATGGTGCAGCAGCATGGTCATCAGCATCACCGCCTGCTCCGCCACAGGCCCCGCGTTGCACCCGGCGTTGTTGCACACATAGATGCCCCGCTTCCTCGCCGCCTCCAGGTCGATGCGGTCAAAACCCACGCCCTCGCTGTGGATCATCTTCAGGTTGGGCATCCGGGCGATCAAACTCTCCCGCACCCAGGTCACCGGGGTGACGAAGATGACCTCGGCGTCGCCTCCGGCTGCAAGCCACTCCTCCTCGGAGGCCTCCCGGTCACAGAAGATGAGCTCCGCCGCCCGGTAAGCAGTGGAGTCCTTGGGCGCAAAGCGGTCATACCGCTTTTTCATCGTCAAAACCAAAACCTTCATGGGTATCTCACTCCCGCATCAGATTCGTATGGGCCAGCGCCCGGAACAGGCAGGCGGTGACCAGGCCGGTCAGCGCCCCGGTAAACAGGGACACTCCCAGCAGGACAGGTAAGTAGTATAGCGGTGCCGTGTTTCCCAGGGTCAGCACTGCCGCGGCCACCTGACCGCAGTTGTGGGCCGCCGCGCCGCCGACGGACACACCGTAGACCGACAGCCGCGGCCACCGGGACAGCAAAATCATCACCAGCATGGCGGACACGCCGCCCAGCAGAGAAAAGATGAGGGCGTTCATATTCCCGACAAACACCGCCCCCAGCAGACACCGCCCGATCAAAATCAGCATAGCCTGCCCCGGCCCCAGCACATACAGGGCGAACACCGTCACAATGTTGGCAAGGCCCAGCTTCACACCGGGGATGGGGATTGCCAGGGACAGGGGAAAGAAATTCTCCAGATAGCTCAGCGCCAGCGCCATGGCAGTCAGCACCGCGCACAGCGTGAGCTGTTTCGTTGTCAGCTTCATGGCGCCCTCCTATCCGATGACCACATCCGGGGCGTCCTTGTCCACGGTACCGCCCTCCAGACGGATGATGATGCGGGCAGGCAGGCACACAATGCTCTGCCCCCCACGGGTAATAGTCCCGGTATGGACGCAGTCCTGAGTGGGGCAGTCAGCTTCCTCCACTCGAATGCCCTCCGGCGACAGCAACACCCGCAGGGTGTACCCGTTTCCGCTGTATGTCCGCTCTCCGTCATGGGCATCCTTTAAAGGGATACGCTCCGCCTCGGTCCCATCCACGGTCACCACCGCCGTCAGCTCTCCACCGTCATTTCCCCGGCTCCAGACCGCCAGGGCGCAGACCGCCGCCAGAACTACCACCAGCAGGACCACCAGCCCATCCCACAGGCAGGGCCGCAGCTTAGGAGACGACTTCATATTTGTACCCGCTCTCCTCACTCTCTGTAAACGCATCGGCAATGCCGTCGGTGATGACCACCCGGCCGTCCGCCGTGACAAGCACCAGGTCGAAATCGTAAGCGCCGCTCCGCCAAAAGTCCAGAGCCTTCTCCTCACCCATGACAAACAGGGCGGTGGACAGGGCGTCGCACATGGTCCCCACGCCGGGAGTGCCATCCACCTCGTCCAGATCGCAGTCCGCCACCACGGTAACAGATGTCAGGCCGCTGTCCGCCGGGTAGCCGGTGGCAGGGTCGATGATGTGGTGATAGGTCTTTCCGTTTTCCTCAAAAAACCGCTGATACCCGCCGGAGGTCACAGCAAAGGCGTCAGTCAGGTTCAGCATTCCCGCGAAGGCGTTGGCGCTATTGGGGTCCTTCGGGTCCTGAATGCCGATCCGCCAGGGAGTGCCGTCCGGCCGGCCGCCCCAGGCCAGCACATTCCCGCCCAGGCTGATGGTAGCCCTGGGGATGTTGTTTTCCTTCAAAATTTCCGCGATGCGGTCAGAGGCGTAGCCCTTGGCAATGCCGCCCAGGTCGATCTGGGTACCGGGCGTCAGCGCCGCCGCGTCATCGGCCAGGGTGATGTGCTCCGGCCCCACCAGGGCCAGTAGCTTGTCCAGCTCCTCCCGGGAGGGCACCCGGTTCTCGTCCTCCGTAAAGCCCCAGGCAGAGACCACCGGGGCGATGGTGATGTCAAAGGCGCCGCCTGTGGCCAGGGCGTATTCCTCCGCCGCCCTCATCAGACCGCAGACCTCCTCACCCACATCGATGCCCAGCCCACCAGCATGGTTGAGCTGGTAAATGACACTGTTTTCATCCGTCCGGGACAGCAGGCTCTCCAGCCGCCGCACCTCATCCTCCGACAGATAGTCGGCGTGGGTGCTCTTCTCTCCATAGGTCGTAAAGATCATCACCGTGTCCATGGCGATGACCTGAATGACCTCCCGGGCCTCATCCGGGCTCTCTGTCTGCCAGGAGCAGCCGGTCAGCCCCATCAGCATTAATGCGGCCAGCAGGGCCGCGGCAAAACGTTTCATAGGCTTCCTCCGCCTTTTCTTGATTTTCAAATTATCCGTGCGCTGTCATACTAAGGTAGTATATCACGCCCAGCCCCACTTCTCAACCGGGAATCTTTCTGAAATTTGGCAAAAAGGATATGGTATTCCCCTTGCAAATGTGGAAAGAACCTGCTATACTAACAAGGTATGTCGGCGGCGTTTCCTATGCCGCTTTCCATTTTTTTGAAAAAACCTTGGAGGTCCATATATATGCCGAAGAATTCCAACAGCAAGTCTGTCAAGCGGGACGAGCCCATGACCGGCGCCATGAAGTTTTTCCTGGCCGGATGTGTAGCAGAGCTGTATCTGCTGATCGTCCGCCGTTTTTATGCCAACGGCACCGCCGTGCAGCAGATCGCGTGGTTCGACCATTACCTGTTCTATCTGATGGGCGCCGGTGCGGTGCTCCTGGTCATCGGCGCAGTGTGCGCCGTCCTCTGGAAAGCTGATAAAAAGAAGTTTGTCCCCGCGTTGTCTCTGGCCGCCGCCGGTGCGTTTCTCGGGATGTCCGCCCTTCTGATCCGCTGGAACATGTCCACACTGACCCTGTTTACCGTGGTGGTCCCTGTAGTGATGCTGCTGGGCATCCTGTGGAGCCTGTATGACAGGGAATGTGCCCTGGCCCTGACCATCCTGGGTTCCACGCTGGTCCTCCTCTGGATTTGCCGCCGGGCCGGAGCCAGCCAGTATTACGGTATTTATGTGAAAGCTGTTTCTGTGATCTACCTGCTGGCCGCTGCTGCTGTGGCGCTGCTGGTCAAGCAGGGCAAGCTCCGCAAGCTGCTCCCGGCCAACGCCGATCCCCTGCCGGTCTACGTGGCCTGCGGCCTGTCCGTGGTTGCCATCGCTGCCGCTCTGGTCAGCACCACCGTTGCCTACTACGTCATGTGGGTCCTGGCCATCGTGGTCTTCGCTCTGGCCGTGTACTACACCGTCAAACAGCTGTGATTTTCCCCGACATACAAACGGGCCCGTCCGAAAGGACGGGCCCGTTTGTATGTTATTTGATATATAAGTTCAGTACCTTTTCATGGGGCTCCGTGAAATCCCCCAACCGGATGTCCATGCCGATCTCAAAAGCACGGTCCCAAGGGAAGCGGTAGTTTTCCAGCTCGATGCCACCCCATCCCCGTTCCGCGTAGGGCTCCAGGGAGGAAATGAAATTGCTCCGCTCCAGATTCCGGACTGCGTCCGCCGTTTCCTCATCCATCCGACGGGCCAGCAGGTCCGTCACACGCTGGATGTCGATCTGCGGCTGCCAGAAGTTGTTGGCGTTGCCGCCAAGCTCGTCCCGAACGCAGACCGCCACATCCTCCCGCACCACGTTGCGGTAGCAGAAGTCCTTCAGCACGCTGTCCGCCACCGTCCGGACAAAGGCCCGCTCCGTGGCGTCCGTCTGCTCTCCGCTTTGCAGGAAGGCATACCGGGCCACGCCATGGCTCAACGCCGTTCCGGTAACGATAGCCATATCCAAAAAGCCAGCGTAGCTGAGAAGCCACCCCAACTCCGTTTCCTTCGTCAGTGCGTCATGGAAGGCCGTGCCATAGCGGTTGTTTCCCGCGTCTATGAGGATCACAGGCTTGTTTTGCTTCCGGCAGTCGTTTAAGTCTTTGATCAGCGCATTGTAATAATCCGCCTTTTTGTCCTCGTCGGCGGGCTGGGTCAGCACCAACATCTGCAATTCCGCATCCACCGTCTCCGTCAATCCGAAGAAGTCCAGATGGGCCTCCACGATCTGCGTTAGCGGCTGGAAATCATAAATACAGGCGGGCTGATCCTCGGTGCCGCCGTAGTACCGCACCGCGATACCGGCTCCCTCCCAGCCGCTTTCCTCCAGATACAGCTTCGTCATCGCCTTGAATGCCAGGTCATCCACGCCGGACAGCAGCGCGTCGCCTTCCCGCAGGCAGCTTCTCAGATAAGCGATCTCGTTTTTCTGGATACATTCTTCGGCGGAGGAATCATCGATACCGATGAGCACCCGGAAGTTCTCATATCCGCCGCCCCGCACTGTCTGCAAAAGCTGATTTGACAATTCCAGCTTCCGGCTCCGGGCAGCCAGGTATTCATCCACCTGCTCCTCTGTCAACCCAAAGGCCGCCGGGTCCAGCGGCACCCCTCTGCCACCCCGCCGGTAATCCGTCTCGATATTTTCTATCGTCAAATTGCTGCCGTCCAGTCCCGGTCGGGGCTCCGCGCCATAGGCCCGCAGGGCGTTGTACGCCTCTATCGTGCCGCCCTGATACCCCACCGTGGGAGCCAGACGCATCACGCTGTCCAGCAGCCAGACCACGTTGTTTTCATCCTCGGCCAGGGCCGACAGCAGGGAATCCATCAACTCAGACGAAGAGGTCGTCCCGCCTCCGGGAAGAGACACCTCGTCCCCGGTCATACTCCGGGAGCTGACCAGTCCGCCGGAGTGCAGTTGGTCCAGGGAGAGGATGTAGCGGTCGCAGCCCGCCGCCTCCTGTTCCAGCACCCAAGTGAAGAGGGACCAGGGCTCCCCCCGCTGGAGGCTGTCAAAGTTTTTCGGCTGGCCGTCCAGCGCCGTCCGATAGAGGGCCTTCTCCGGCATGACCAGTTGATAGCCCAGGGAATCCGCCAGATACTCCACCCGCTCCACATTGTCCGGACGGTCATCCAGGGGCACATAAGCGATCTCCACTCCCGCCGCGGCAGGCTCCTCCGCCGCCAGCGGCTCCGTTCTCCGGGTGCCGCAGCCCGCCAGCAGCAGGCAGGCCAGCGCCGCAGCCAATATCCGTTTCTTCATAAAAGCTCTCCAATTCCAAAACAAGCGGAGCCAAAGCGCAGTGGTCGTAAAACAGTAAAAATCAATAGCACCTGAAAACCGTGTGTTTTCAGGTGAGGGCGGCGTGACTTCGGTCACGCCGTTTCCTCTTTCATCAGTTCATTCAGCGGGATAAATCCGATCTCGTCATAGCTGATGCGGATGTCCTGACGGCGTTTTCCACTGCTCTTATCCGGCGCGCTGATATAGATCGCCTTGACCATATCACGCAATGCCGTCGGTGTCAGTCCGGTCAAGTCTTCGTATCGGTGTACCTTCTGAATGAACTTTTCTAAATTTTCGTTCTGTCGTTCCTGTACCTGAATATCCTGCTGTAACTGCTGTACATCCGCTTTCAGCCGCTTCTGTTCGGCTTCATAGTTCCCACTCATCATGGAGAACCGTTCGTCACTCAGCTTGCCACCGGCGTTGTCCTCATAGATTTTGATAAATAGACGGTCAAGCTCCAAAATGCGCTTCTCGGATTTGGCAAGCTGCTGTCTCCATGCCGTGATCTTTTCCTCACCTTCAAGGCGCATACGCTCCTGCATCCGCTTGCGGAAGTGGTCTTCGTAGCGCAGGATATAGGAGATCACAGTCTGCATATGCATCCAGACCATTTCCTCCAGCACAACAGCGCGGATGAAATGTGTTTTGCAGTCTGCCTTGTGCTTGTGATGCACCGAACACTCAAAGAAGTCCTGACGCTTTTCAAAATAGTTGGTCGTGCAGTAATACATCTTCTCTCCGCAATCGCCGCAGTAGACCAAACCGGAGAACAGGCTTGTCTTTCCCGTCTTGCTTCTGCGGTGTCTCTGCTGCCTAAGCTGCTGTACCTTGTCGAACACTTCCACCGTGATGATCGGTTCGTGAGTGCCGTAGAAGATCGCCTGATCTTCAAGGGGCGTTTCGCGCTGCTTCTTATCCCAAATGGAGTTGGTGTAGGTCTTGAAGTTGACCGTACAGCCGGTGTACTCTCTCCGCTGCAGGATGTTGACAATGGTGCTGTCCTGCCAGCGATAAGGATTGACGGGCGCAGACTGCGGTGTTTTCCGTCCCTGCATCTGCTTGTAGGCAGTGGGTGTCAACACTTCATCCTTTGTCAGCTGCGTTGCAATCTGCGACGGTCCTCGTCCCTCCATTGCCATCTGAAAGATGCGTTTCACCACAGCAGCGGCTTCTGCATCCACGATCCAATGCTTGCTGTCCTCCGGATCTTTCACATAGCCGTAGGGGACGTTGACCGTCAGCGGAACACCCCGTTCCCCCTTTGCTTTCTGCACAGCTCTGATCTTGCGGCTGGTATCGCGCGCATAAAACTCGTTGAACCAATTCTTGATTCCTGCAAAATCATTGTTTACGCTGTTGGGGTCTGCGGTGTCGTAATTGTCATTGATGGCAATATACCGAACACCGTGCTGCGGGAACGTGAAGTTGGTGTACAGTCCGGTCAAAGCGGAATTTCTGCCGAGACGGGATAGGTCTTTGCTCAGTACAACAGCGACATTGCCCGCTTCGATCTCATCAAGCATACTCTGAAAACCGGGGCGGTCATAGGTAGTGCCTGAGTAGCCGTCATCCACGAAATACAAGGGGTTCGGAAAATGATGTTCCTTGCAGTATTGCATTAACATGGATTTTTGATTCTCGATTGACAAAGATTCGCCAAGTCTCATATCCTCCTGCGACAGTCTGCAGTAGAGTGCGGTGATCTTATTGGTATTGGTTGTTGCTCCCAACATTTCTGTTTCCTCCTTAGATGGAGCAACTGTCAGTACAGGATTAGCTTGAGATATTATATCATTTTTTCTTGTCTCTGTCATCGCGCATCCTCCAACTTTTCTGTAAACTTTTCCGCTATCATACGCTCCAATTTGCTGACAAAGGTATCCGTTCCGTCATACGTCCCGGTAACGGTGTAGATGGTGCCGCTGATTTCCTTTGTCAGCGTAAATTCCGGTATCCAGTAGGCTGAGATATTTTTTACACGGATGTGACCGTCCTCATCAAAAGAGAAGTCATGCCGCCGCTGTTCATACGGTAGCGGTTCTGCCTTTGCATACGGTTCGGGATTGGTGAAGTAATATTCGGGAATGGTATCTTCGACTTCCAGTGTGTCAAGCCATCGTTCCAATTCCTCCGGTGTCATGTCGATTGCTTTTTTCTGTTCGTTCATAGATAGATCGTCCTTTCTTGTTTATGATTGATGTGAATGAAGGAAGGAAAGAATGAAAGACCGATTACAGTTCGTGTTCTTTCTTCCTCTGCGGCTGACGCTCCTTGTCGTGGAGATAGGTGTCCACCTTGTACTGAATACTCCGCAGCTTTTTCAGATCGCCGTAGATGGGGGTTAACTTCTCACGCTCTGTGTCGTATTCCTCGGCAAGTGTGTCAACTTCCTTCTGCCATTCATCCACTTTCAGTTTTCGTTCAGGCAGATCGACGTTTCCCAGATAACGCTTTGCGGCGTAATACTGAGTGATCTCGTCTTCATGTTCTGCCATATACTTCTCACGCTTTTTGCCAAAACTGCCTTTGGGCGGGATAGCAGACACAATCGGTTTCAGCCGTTTGTAGTCCTCTGCGTTGCGGATCAGTGTCTTCAGCTCTTTCATTGCTTTTTCTTTCTTGCGGAGTTCTTCGTTTGTGTTGTGGACAGTGCCGCTCATCTCCGATACAAACGCATGAAGCTGATCCAAGGTCAGGATGCCTTTGTCCTGCAGAAAAGCAAATTCTTCGGAATACTTTTTCAGATTGCCGATCTGTGCCTTCTGTGAATAAGCGCCGGCATTACGGACGCCGTAATACTCACCAAGCAGCTGACCGATACCGGGAGACTGGGGCGTGTCCAGTTCTTCCTTAATCTCTTTCAGCCAGTCAAGTAGACCGGCGATCTTCTTTTTGATGTTGCGGATCATATCGTTGGTCGCCTTGATCCATCGGTTAAGATTACCCTTATCGGTGCGGACACCTCGCGACTCCATCTGACGGACGGCGGGTCCTTCGTGAACGGTGGGGAGCTGTTCAATGCCCTGACGCTCGTAACTCCGGTTGTCGATACGGCAGGGCAATTCTTTTTCAGCAAATTTGGCGTTGCATAGGTCTGCCCATGCCTGCCGCCAATGCTCTAAGGTGTCGGGACTGCCCCAATCGGTTGTGGGAACAGCATTGAACACATAATTTCCGGCTTCATCCCGGACACGCTCTCCTTGCTCGTCAAGCAGATATTCCCGTTTTTGCTTGTTGCCCCATTTGCCGTTTTCATCCAGAGGACGGATGGGACACATGACGTGAAAATGCGGATTGCTGATGCCGCCGTCCTCTTTGTCCGGTTGATGAACGGCGAAATCCACGATCATGCCCCGGCTGACAAATTGCTCCAACAAAAATTGCCTTGCAAGAGCGATGTTCTCGTCCATGGAGAACTCATTCTGCAAGGCGATGTCAAAACTGTAGGCAAGCTGCGCTTTTGGATGCTGTTCGATTTTTTCAACGGCGTTCCATAGGGTTTCTCTGTCTTTGTAGTCTGGCGGCGCATGGGACGGCAGGATGATTTCGCTGTGTATCACGCCGCCTTTTTTCGTGTAATCGCTGTCCTCGCCGTAATACTCGCTGTGGAGCTTTTCACCGGCGCGATAAGCGGCGGATGCAATAGCGGATTGTCCTGCGCTTCTCTTGATCTGTGTTGCATGAAAATGGAATAATGCCATACTCATTCGCTCCCTTCCTGACGCTTGACAGCGGTTTTGATGTGTTCCTTTATATCGGGTTTGTTCAACACGTTTGCCATAAGAGAGTAGAAGCCCTGTTCGGTCATTTCCTTGACCTCCGGTGCGATACTCTCCACGGCAGCACCACGAGTGATGAGTCGATGCGCCCGTTTGGTACGCTCGCCCTTTTCGTAATACTGCTCACGGTTGAGAAGCCGACGGAGCTTGTGCTGCTCCTGCTCGATCTGCTGCTCGACTTTTTCTTTTTCCGCTTTCAGCTGTTCGATGGTTTTCTGTTTTGCCATAGTGATTGACCTCCTTTAATTTCGGTAGATGGATATGAAAAGACCGCCTGCTGTTCGGAAACGGCAGACGGTCTATGTACAGTATTCTTTTCAGACTTGTCGTTTGGGAATGGTTTGTCAAAACCGTTCCCAAATGACGGGTGTGCAGGGATAGCCGCAAAGCGGCGCAAGGGATGCAGTCCCTTGTCGGAACGGAGTGACGGAAAACAGCCCTGACATTCGGGTGTCAGGGCTGTTCTGCCTCGTGAGGATACGAAGTATCCTCCGCGCACCAATACAGGGGTGTGGAACACCCCTGTATAGAAGTGCGCCCTTGTAACCAAGGGATTATTTAGCTTGTCGTTCGTTTAGTCCTTTTTCGCTACGTTTTCGCAGTACCGCTGCAGGATGGCTGCAGCCTGTGCTCTCGTTGCGTTGCCCTGCGGGTCAAGGTTCATGGTGCTGCCGTCGGCAATACCGGTGATGATGCCCTCGCCGCAAGCCCACTGCATAGCGGGGATCGCCCATTCAGCCACGTCAAAAGCGTCGCCGTAGGAGAGAATATTGGTGTTCTCGCCAACGGAAACATCGTAGCCCTTGTACTTGGCATAGCGGTACATGATGGTCACCATCTGCTCACGGGTGATGGCATCGTTCGTACCAAACTTGCCGTTACCGTAGCCCTCCACGATCTTTTCCTTGGCTGCCCAGCGGATGGCTTCGGTGTACCACTGATTTGCTGCAACATCCTCGAAGTCCATTGCGTAGTTCACAACGGGGCTACCTTCCAGTCTCCACAGGATCGTAACGATCATGGCGCGGGTGGTCGTGCTGCTGGGCGCAAACTGATTGTTGCCGATACCCTGCATCAAACCATTTTCGATGCAGTAGTGTACGCCATCGTGATACCATGCGGTTCTGTCAAGATCGGTATAGCCGTACATCGGGCAAGTCCGGTCGCGCGGGCAAGTTGTGTCGATCTTCTTGTAAGTTACTTCAATCGTGACCTTGCTGTTCGGCTGCTTGAAGCTGTACGTGCCGTCGCCATTGTCGATAACTGTTACGGGATTGCCGTTCTTGTCGGTGGCAATTACTTCGTCCACTTCGTAGCCTGCATCGGGATCGGGGGTGATGGTCACGGTATCGCCCTTTTCGGGATTCTTGGGAGATACGGTCACATCGCCGTTGTCGGAATCCTCAACAACAGGCGGATAGGTGGGATTGACGATCGGGATGTAGATCATCTTTACGGTCAGCGTTCCGTTCACGGCGGTAATCTCATAATTGCCGCTTTCATCGTTTGCGTTGACAACAATGGGATATTCACCCACGCGGTTCATATTGGCATCACAGCTCAGTTCCACGTTGATGGTATCATTTCCAATCAGACCAACTGCCTTATAAGTCAACTCCGGCATACGTCCCCATACATACGCTTCTTTATTGTCTGCGCTCACGGTTATAGACTTTTTGTTGATCGTAAAGTTAATTGTCTTGCTTCCTGCATACTGCGTACTGCTGTCAGGCACCGCAAAAGTTACGCTGTAGTCTCCTGCGTTAACAGGTGCGTCCGAAGTAGGACCATAAACCTTGCCGGTCTTGTCTGTGCCAGTGTAGGTAATGGTATATGCACCGTTATATTCACTGGAAGGCGTTCCGGTATAACCGTGCTGTGTCTCCCCGCTGTAAATCAGATTTTCAGCAGCTTCTACACCGGAAATCGTGACAACGGACTTATCGGTATAGTTGACAGTAATCGTGATGGTCGTAGTGTCAGCATAGTTGCCCATGCCGGTGACAGCAACAGTTACCGTATCGACAGTATCGTTTGTGGTTTTATCCGCCACCAAAGTCAGCACACTTCCGTTCAAAGTGACGGATGTCAGACCGTTATAGCCATCTCCGCTTGTAAGAGCGAAAGCGGGCGTGCCGCCGGGGTTGGTGGGATAACCGCTGATGGCGGTCAAGTCGATTTCAACGGTGTGATTTGCATGATCCTTAACCATAGTGGCTGTGCCGTTCAGCGTCAGGGCATCCGCCTTTGTGATGCTGAACTTAATGGTTTTATCAACACCTTCGCTGTCGCTCCACTTGTAGTTGTCAGGATCGGTCAGAGTAAGAACTACATCGTATTCGCCTACGTTGATGCCGCCCTCATTGGTGGCTACCGTATAGGGCTTGTCCGTTACGTCAACATATGCTCTAAGGGTTTCGCCGGTAAACTGCTTGTTTCCTGCATTTTCGGGAGCCGTTACAGGCTGCTTTGCCACAGTAATACCAATTTCCGCAGTCTTGCCCGCGTAAGTTACAGTAATTTGGGTGGTTGCAACCGTCAGTTCATTAGGAGAGAAAGCGAAATCGTCCGCTGTCTCGTCGTTATAGGTTACATCCTGTGCTGTTCCGTCATCGTTGGTGACGGTGATGACCAGACCGGTGGGATCAAACTCGTCGCCGTAGGTGTATTCCACATCACCGGGTTCGGTCTTGACTGCAATAGAAACAGGAACAGCTGCGTCGGTCGCGGGGAACTTGGCATTTACCGTCAGAGAACCGTCGCCGTTGAGCGTCTTATCAACAATCGTTGCGCCTGCAACAGTAACAGCAGTATCGGATACAAACGCATATCCGGCATCCGGAGTCAGGGTAAAGGTTGCGGTATACTCGGTGCCGCCGAGGAACTTCGTGGGATCGCCGTTCCAGGTAACAGCGGATACTGTGTAGTTTACGTCGCTTGCAGTCTCAGCCGTGGTGGCGGGTGTGCCGTTCTTCACAGGAGCATTGATTTCTACGGACGCTTCGGTGATCGGCACGGTGTCGATGGCTTCTGCGTGGAAGTATTTCTTCGCAGAGTCATTGCTTACATCTGTTTTTTCAGTGCAGTACTTTGTCGCTGGATCAGCTTTGGAATCGCCCTGCGTGATGGCGTATACCTTGCCTTCGGCAGGAGTTACAGTAATGACTTTCGGTTTTGCATAGAAATTAACCGCACCATTATCGGAGGATGCTGTAACAGTAGCAGTATCACTGATCGTGAATGCACCGTCATCGCAGTAAATTGCGTAATTCTTATCTTCGGACACATCAACCTTAGCATTGCCGTACACATTGATATAATCGGCATAAATACCGCGGTATGCGCCCTTGATGTTTACAACCGCAGAGCCGGAAATATTTACAGTTTCCGATGCGCCATACAGTCCGTATACTTTTGCACCGTCAATAACAATGTCAACGGTAGCATTGCCGGATATTTCTAAGGGAGCGCCTGAAATACGGATGGCAGATCGGCTGGAGGCAGTGGTTGTCACGATCTTCAGGTCAACGTCCGCATTGTCGGTAATGGTGGTCTTATCCCCGTAGAAGCCGTAACCGTTTCCGTCGATATATACATCAACAACTGCATTTTTATCAATGGTAAGTTCGCTGGCACTTAAAGGATATTCACTCACACCGCCGATACGATTTCCTTGCGCATCGGGGTTATACATTTTTACTTTTGCATTGTCGGTGATGATGATTTTTCCGGGAACGATGATTTCCTCACCGTTCTCGCCTTCAATCTCATCCTCGCTTGCATCAATTCCGCCTGCTGCTTCAAGAATGTGGATATCGGCATTTCCGCTGATGGTAACTGTATGTCCGTCATCCGCTTGGATCACACGGTTTTTGTCGTTCTTCAATGTAAGCACACCGCCGGAAATTTCAATGTTTTGTGCATCGAGTGCCGAGCCATAGGTGTCAATGTTTATAACGGGAGAACCGCTGATAATCAAATCACCGACATTTTTCAAATAGATACCATAGGATTTGTTTATGTCGGCATTGGAAATATCAAGCTGGATATTCCCGTTAATCGTAACACCGCCGCCCTCGGTGCTTCCATCCAAATAAATACCGTATTTCGTATCGCTGATGGAAAGAGAGCCTTCGTCTGTGCTTGTCAGAACAAGCGGCACAGTGCTTTTGGCAACGATAGCGTCATCAGCAGCTGTCAAGGTGCTATCACCGGTAAATGTAAGTGTAACTTCATTTGTACCCTTAACAGAAATAGCATCATCCTCTGTCGTGTTGATGGCAATGCTGTCAAAGGTTACGGAAGCCTCGCCGTCAGTCCCATCGACTACGATCGTTTCTTCTGTCGTGCTCACGCCGCTTCTCATGGCGATGGTGACGGGCGTGGTAGTCATAACGTTGAGAACACCATTCTTGTAGACATAGTCAGTGTCTGCGGTCAGTTCACTGGAGCCGTCGGTGGGTGTGATAGTGAAATCGCCCACGGTGATTGAACCAGGCACTTCTGGAATGTCCTGCTCAAATGTTGCAGTAATGGTAACATCCCCTGCCGGCATGATGAAGGTGCGGATGTTCCCCTCACCGGAGACGGACACATCTGCGTTGGCGGCATCCTTGACAGTCAGGGTATCAAGTGTATAGCCATTTTCAGGGGCGATGGTCAGCGTGATGTTGTCACCCGCTCCTGCGGCGGCGGGGTCGGCAGTCACGGAGCCGTTGGAAGAATCGGCAACAGTGACAGTATATACATTACGAGGTTCGATTTTGAAATACTTGTAGGTATCATTTGCCGTGCTGTCATAGGTAACTGCATTTGTTCCATCGGAATTTACGCTTGCCGTTGCGGTGTGGTAGGTGTAATTGGTCAGAACAGGAGCGGTACTGAGCGCCTTAGTGTCGGAGGTGGCCACTACCGTGCCGCCGCGAATTTCCAGCTGATTTTCGTAAAGCGCGTTTGTACCATAGGTAGCGATGCCGCCATTGGCAGTGACATTTCCGCCGTAGATGCAGACAGCCTGTGCCCTGATACCCGGAGCATTCTTTCCGCCGTTTGCGATGATCGTTCCGCCAAGGATCTCAATACCCCATACTTCGGAGGTATTGTCATAAGTGCCGATACCCGGCTGACCGGCGATATTTGTGGTGGCTGTCAGGGTGCCGGTGCTTGCGCTCATGATTTTGAGATAAGCGCCGGAATTGGTCAGAGTAAGAGCAGGGTCCTGATCTGCTGTATAGGGAGTGTTTTCTCCTGTGGACGTCAGGGTATTGTTGCCCATGACTGTCAATTTGACCCACGAATCGGACTGCACATTGATGCAATCGCCATCATCATTGGTCAGGCTCAAATCCGAGATCGTCAGGTTGGTATATTTACCACTGCCTGCATTTTTAATAATGATATTGGTATTGCGCTCACCGGTGCCGGAAATGGTGATGTTCGCATCACTTTTGATGGTGATAGTCTTGTAGTAGTAATTCCAGTAGTAATCTACATTGGTGTAATCACCGTAAGGCTCCTGAGAGCCCTTGCCGCCGGTGATGGTCAGGCCAAAAATCTTGATGGGTTCGCTACCGGAGGCATCCCAATTTGTGCTCTTTTCAAGGTGAACTGTCTGGCCGCTTTCAAACCCGATGGCGGAAAGCACCTTGGTATCATCATCCAGCTTGCTGTTCGGATAGCTCAAATCCTCGCCGAACAGCCTGTATTCGCTTTCACCGCCAAAAGTCACACCAAACTCTTGCGCAACAGCATTTTTCAGATCGCCGACAGTTTTCGAGAAATCAATGGTGATCTCTTTGCTGTCTCCTCTGGGGGATTCGACGGTTATTGTGTCAGCAGGAGCCGCAACGATCTCCTTGAATGTCGCGGTAACGGTCACATCGCTGCCGGGCATGACGAACATATACTTGTCGTTGCTGGTGCCAACGGGCACGGTTTGGTCGTTGGCATCTTTGACAGAGAGGGTATCCAGTTCATAGCCGTCTGCAGGGCTGACGGTCAAGAACACAGTCTGTCTCTCTACGGCGGTTTCAGTGTCGGAAGTCACAGTACCGTTGGTGGTGCTGCCCACAGTCACGTCATAGGAATTAATCAGACCAAACATGACCGTATTATTGTCATTGTAAACATGATAGCTGCTGCTGTTGGCTTTCGCAGTAAAATAACCACTATAGTCCTGATCGTTCTGTCCGGTCACAGCAGCAGGCGCAGAACCTGCGCAGTATACGCCGATGGGAGTCGTATTGGACAGGCCGTTCTGGCCCACGGTGATAGTATACCCTGCAGGCAGATAGATCTCATCGATCGCAGGAGCACCAGAAACGGTCAGAGATTTAAAGCCGGCCACACTGATACCCCATCCTTTTCGCTGACCGGCATTACTGGAATAACTAACGCTGCCCAAAGTATTGCTGATGGAGCCGCCGGTGATATTGACATCTGCATCGGAAGAAACCAGATACAATGCGTTTCCTCCGCCGGTAGTAACAGTACCGCTGGAAATATTCAACTCACTGGTGCCGGAGGGAACCTGAATGGCTGTTTTGCCATTACCGTGCGTAACGGTACCACCCTGAATATTGAATGTGCCGCCATAGATACTGACTGTCGCCCAAGTGGAGGTGTCGGAGGTGGTGATCATCGCATTCCCCGAGACCGTTACCTCGCCGGCATCTGCCTGGATGGCGCTGCGCTGGACAGAAACCGTTCCGCCGGAAATGTTCAGCGTTCCTTCGTTCTTAAAGCCCATCGCATTGCCGCAGATCTCACCGCCGTGCATATTGAAAATCGCACCGGAGTGATTCTTGACAGCAGCTTCACTATCATCGCAATCCCGCTCAACCGAACCGCTGTAAAGATTCACAGTTCCTTTGTTTTCAAGCGCAAACTGACCGCGGACAGTGGTGATGATACCGGTACCGCCCGCAGAGCAGTCACAGATATTCAAAGTGCCGCCGAAAGCGACCTTTACAGTGCCGTAGCTTGAGCCAGTTTGGGTATAAATTTTATTTCCATTAAGACAGAGATTAACTTCGTCGGAAATATTCAGATTGCTTGTCATCAGAATATCCGCTGTCAGATAGTAATTTCCCGCCTCGGTGATTTCGGAGAGTTGGGTGATCGGTGTCCAAGTCAGTTCATCACTACCACTGGTGATAGCATGGGTGTGAGCGTCCGCCGCACTTGCCGTCAGCGAGAACGCGGGCAGCATCGTGAATACCATCACAATGCTGAGCATCATACTCAAAATTCGTTTTTTCATATTGTTTTCTCCTTGTGGAAATTTTGTTTTTTGTAAAGTTGTCATATTCACCCCGTCTATTCCCGCAGGCGCAGATCGGGCGGTCTGCTCGGACAAACACCGTTTTCAAATGGTCGCATCACTCTGCGCCCTCCTTCATTTCCGTTAGTGAAAAAGTGTACCTTTCTGTAACCCGATTTTCGCCTTTTTTCCATTCGCCAAAGAATGAAAATATTAACAAATTTGATATGGAACTACAGACGGTTCTGTGATATAATACTTGTAATATGGATTAGTGTATCCATTTACAGAAAGGTACACATTTCTGTAGAAACGGATATTTTACAACAAAGTGGACTTTTCGTAAATCTCGGCTCGGTATCGAAAGGTCGCAAGCGGCATACCACACTCCTTTGCCGCCGCTGTTCCGGTGATCTCGCCCTGTTTCCAACGCTGATAACAACTGTGAAAATTCTCCGGCAACGGCTTCGGGGGTCTTCCAAAACGGATACCCCTTGCCTTGGCAGCGGCGATGCCTTCTGCCTGCCGTTGCTTGATGTTGGTGCGTTCATTCTCTGCAACAAAGGAAAGCACTTGCAGGACAATATCCGAAAGGAAAGTTCCCATTAGATCTTTGCCCCGGCGGGTATCTAAGAGCGGCATATCCAGCACAACAATATCAATGCCTTTTTCCTTAGTTAGATGCCTCCATTGCTGCAGGATTTCTTCATAGTTGCGTCCGAGACGGTCTATGCTCTTGATATAGAGCAGATCGTCTTTTTTCATTTTCCGCAGCAGTTTTTTGTATTGTGGACGGTTGAAGTCTTTTCCCGATTGCTTGTCCAAGTAGATATTGGGCTCCGGCACACCAATTTCCCGCAAGGCAATCAGCTGCCGATCCTCGTTTTGGTCTTTACTGCTGACACGGATATATCCATAAATATTCTTTTCGATATTAGCGACCTCCGCGGCGCTTCTGCCATACAATGTCATACCCCATCACATCGGCAAGTTCGACTGCCTCTGTGTAGCGAAGTGAACCACGGCGCAGCTTGCCCGACAGATTGGGGACGCTCTCGCTCCACCCGTGTTCGTCTGCCAGTTTTTCAACTACTTCCGTCATGGTCAGTCCCTCGCGGGTGATATATGATTTGATCTCATTTCTGCAATTTTCGGTCTTGTTCTTCATATTTACAATTTACCTCTCTATTTTTTATTCGCTCTGTGGTATAATGGATATGTTAGGTGGCATATCCCATTCATCGCAGGGCGTTGTTTGGTATTGGACGAAAATCCGCTGGAAATTTCGCCCCTGTACCCCTGTTCATAAGGGACACATATCGATTTCGCCGTATCGTGTGCATTTACACAGATTGACGCAAACACACACGAAACAGCATATCGTGTTCGCTATGCGGCGCATCACCGTTTGATAGCGATAGCGGCACAAATACAGTGTTTTATTCGCTGATTTCACATAGACTGTCTTTACTTATCGTTTTTCAGGTGTCTATTTTGCCGTTTTACCCGAACGTCGTTCCTGCCCGGGAATCTCACCCCGGCGTTTCGTTCTCTTTGGTACGCTCTTGCTTTCGCTGTCATGGCGATACTTCGCCGGAGAACATATCCCGTTCGGACGGTCATTCAATTTTCAAAGGACAGGTGTCTTTACAGTAATATTTTAGCGAAAAAATTCGCCCTTTCCCGTATATCCAAAAGGTAGGAAAAGGACGTGAAAATTCGATATTTCCACGCTTATGGACAAAGCAGAAAGGGGGACTGTTATGCAGATAAGTCTCACAATACCGGAACGATTAAAGGATTTACGCGTAGAACGGCACTTGACCTTGGAGCAGCTTGCAGAAGCAACGGGCATTTCAAAATCTGCCCTCGGCAAGTATGAAACGGGCGAGAACAAGGACATAAGCCCATACAGCATTGTTGAACTGGCAAAATTCTACGAAGTTTCCACGGACTATCTGCTTGCACGGGCAGAAACAAAAAACCACCCAAACACAGACCTTCACGATCTGCATTTGAGTGATGATATGATTGCGTTATTGAAAAGTGGAAAGATCAACAACCGTCTGCTGTGTGAAATGGCAACCCACAAGGATTTTCAGCGGTTGATGGTAGATATGGAAATTTTCGTTGACCGGATCGCTGATATGCGGATCAAGGATACCAATGCGGTACTGGATGCCACCCGGCGGCAGGTGATGGAGAAGTACAATCCCGGCGAGAACGATCTGTATGTTCGCACTTTAGAATTGGCACAGATCAATGAAGATGATTATTTCAGCCATGTGGTGCATAACGATATGGACGGCATTATGCGGGATATTCGGGACGCACATCAAAAGGACGCACTGACCGCTGATGCGGAAACTCCTGCGGCAGAAGTACAAAAGCAACTTGAAACCGCTATGAGTTATGAGGGTAGCGAAGAAGAAAAGAAGGCTCGTGTATTCCTTGCATCCCTCGGCATTGATTATGATACGTTGACACCGGAAGAATTTGTGACGCAGATCAACATACTGAAAAAGTCCAAGCATCTGAAAAGTCCGTACAGCCAAAGGGGCAAGGCAAGTCCGTATCAAAAACACGGCAAGGGCAAGAAAAAACGCTGATAAGTGAAAAACGCTCGTAAATCAGAACTAAATCTGATTTACGAGCGTTTTCATTTCGCCAATCCGTACCGACAGTCGCCGTATTTTTGTAGGCTACTGTTTTACCGACACTCTGCTAA
>JAGBDS010000108.1 GCA_017937405.1 Oscillibacter sp. | reverse complement strand
TTCCGAAACGAGGTCTTTGCCACATTGGAGAAGGTCGTTGATCGCCTCTGTGATACGATTTGTGCTCTTACCGCTGATACCATTTCCAGCATCACTGGTCGCAATTGGATTATTAAAGCATTTAATTAGATTTTAGTATGATTCCATCCATGCAAAAAAGTACCGGAAACCAGCAGGTTTCCGGTACTTTTCTTTGTTACAGAGCCTCAAACTCTTCCTTGCCCACGCCGCAGATGGGGCACACCCAGTCAGCGGGCAGGTCCTCCCACTTGGTGCCGGGGGCGATGCCGTTATCAGGGTCTCCAGCCGCCTCGTCGTAAATATAGCCGCAGGGCTTGCACTCATACTGTTTCATATCGATAGCCTCCCATAATTTTTTTGGTCAGCATTATGATACTCCTTCAGCAGGGCACATTCTGTCGCATATGCAACATCTTTCCTGTCAGCGCAGCTTTTTCCTGATTTTTTCCTTGACCTCCGGGGACAGCAGCTTCCCGGCGATGCGCACCGGCAAGGGCGGCAGACTACAGAACGCTTTCCGCACCTGGTCAAAAGGCTCCAGGGCGTAAGCGGAGAAGAAGTCGGTCCGGTCAATCGCGGCCTGGATGGGCGACGCCAGCCGGGGATTCCCGGCCACCGCCCGCTCCACAGGGAATACTTGTCGGCTGAGGGGCAGCTTGTCGAAGATATGGCTACCGTGGGCGGTATTTACCAGCAGCAGGCTGACGCCCTTTTTCTGCTGCTCCGGCAGCTCATCGTCCTTCAAGCCCCAGAAATCGCCCAGGGTGAAGTCGCCGGGGCGGTTCAGATTCGTGTAGGCGCAGCCGTGGCAGCTGGGCCGCAGGAACAGCGCCCGGCCAAAAGCCCGGCCGTACTCCGTGCTGAACAGCGGCGCCGTGTCCACGGTGCCGTCGTCATAGACGGTGGTAAAATGGCTGTCCTTCCAGCCGGTGACCTTGTTGCGGAACCGCACGGCCTGAAGGCCCTTGCCCTTCCGCTTTTCAATGGACCGGGCCATGTCCTCCCATACGCCGGGGGAGGGCACACCGTGGCACACCAGGTCGCAGGTGGTCAGGTTCTCCGGGCGGCAGCCTAGGTAACGGTACAGGCCGTCCACCTGGCAAGGGGTGCCGGAAAACAGGACCGGCCTGGTTTTCAAAATCAGCTTGATCTCCCGGAAAGTGTCCCCCAGGTCGCTCTGGACGTACTTGGCGCCCCGGAGCCGCCACAAGTCCTCCTTGCGGAAGCAAGCCACATGGCGCAGGTGCTGTTTGCCGTCCATGGCGGCGCCGAACACCACGCCGCCGCCCTCCAGGACGTATTCCGCCAGGGCGGTGAACACGCCGCCGGAGGTGGAGTCCTTGCGGATCTGGTCGTCCCGGTTCCAGGCGGCGAAGGCCGCCGGCATGGGGCTTTGCTCCCGCTGGTGCAGCAGGGGGCAGATGGCCGTGCAATGGCCGCAGTGAACACATTTGTCCGGGTCGATGACAGGATAGGAGAAGCCATCCTTTCCCCGGGTCATGGCGATGGCGTCCTTGGGACAGCCGCTGGCGCAGGCGCCGCAGCCGGTGCAGCGGTTTCCCGGTGCCAGCCGGGGCAGGTCAGTCTGTACCTCTTGCGGCACAATGGTTTCCGGGTATTCTCCCTCCCCGTGCAAAGCAGCACGAAGGAAAGCCAGAGACGCTTCCCGCTGCGCCGTCAGGCGGGCGAAGACAGCCTCCCAGTCGATGGTGTCGTCCAAAGCGTCCACATCGCCCTTACCCACGATGCGGCGCTCCAGGCCCAACGGGGCCAGAAGGCCGAACAGCGGGGAATTTTCCGGTGCCATCAGCTCTACCGCCGGGGCGGCAGCAAAAAAGGGCTTCTGGAAGGCAATGGAAAGGGCCGCGCCCGCGAGCAAATCCGTGCAGACCCAGGCGGCGTTCCGCACCAAGTCCACATACTCCGCAAGGCCGGGATTCTCGATCTGGCGGCCTTTGCCCTTTCCGCTGTGGAGACGGACCACCGGCAGGCCGGTTTTTTCCGCCAGCTTTTGAATGTAGGGCGCCAGGGGGCCGGGCCGCCCGGCGCAGTCCCACAGCAGATACCCCCCCGGGGTATGCTCTGGATACCCCCCCAGGGTATTGGTCCACTCCTCCGCTGTCAGCAGCAAAATGGGGTCCAGCACCACCGGCACATTCCGCCCCGCAGCGGCCTCCAGAATAGCCTTGTCCCGGTATCCGGCGGCAGACAGGTGGGAGAAATCCGCCAGGTACCCTCCCAGCTCCGCCGTTTCCTCCGGGCTGCTCCCACCGAAGGAGGGTGCGTAGGCGATCTTCCGCTGCCGGGAGAAGGCGCCGAAATAGGCCGGGTCCTGCTTTTCTCCGTCCCACACGGGGCCGCTGACCAGCAGCAGGTCATAGGGCAGCTCGGCGCTTTGCAGCTCCGCAAGGCTGGAGAAGCAGTGGCCGGAGACCCGGGGACCGGGCTGAGCAGCCCCGGAAGGGCCTTTTTCCCGCCGTTTACGGGCTGGCTGGGCGGGCTGGCTATCAGGATGATAGCTGATGACTTCGCAGTCCCCGCCCAGTGTTTCAACTGTTTTCTCGATTGCCATGATCCGGAGCACGCTTTCCATCCGCTCCGGCCGGTAAAAGGTAATCAATCCTGTTTTCAAAAGGAGACTCCCTTTCTTTTCAAATCACTTCAGGTCCATCACAACGTTCTGCGGCGTCAGTAGATCGTCCTCTGCGATCCAGTCAGCCACGGGGACCACTTCAAACTCTGTATCTGTCCGGCGGATGACCACCTTTTCCAGTCCCGCGTTGATGACCATACGGCGGCACATCAGGCAGGAGGTTGCATCCGCCAGAAGCTCGCCGGTACGGGCGTCCCGCCCCACCAGATAGATGGTTCCGCCTACCATGTCCCGCCGGGAGGCGGAGATGATGGCGTTGGCCTCGGCATGGACGCTGCGGCACAGCTCATACCGCTCCCCTCTGGGGACCTTCATGGCCTCCCGGGAGCAATAGCCCATGTCCACGCAGTTGGCCCGGCCCCGGGGGGCGCCGTTATAGCCGGTGGAGATGATCTCGTCATTCTTTACGATGATGGCTCCGTACACCCGGCGCAGGCAGGTCGCCCGCTCCAGGACGGTCTCGGCAATATCCAGATAGTAATTTTCCTTACTGATACGGTCCATAGGCAGCCCTCCGTTTTTCTCTGATGGCGTTATTTTAGCATGGTTTGCAGGGGCCTGCAAGAGGGTGGTTTTTCCGGGGACATGGCATGGCATGACCGCCTGCGGGCGGGGACGGGGAGACTGCGCCTCGGGCGCGGGACGAGGGTGGCCGGCCCACGGGGCCGGAACGGGGGGAGGGGAATACGCCGTCTGCGGACGGCGCGGGGGCGTGCGGCTCCGCCGCGGGGCCTGCCCCCCATTTTCTCTTCTTGCGAAGAAGAGAAAACGGGCCGCTGGGCGGTCCAAAAGAGAAGAACAGGGAGTCGAGCGAGACGGTGCCCCCATAAGCTGAGAGTTTCCTGCGGGGTGCGCTATACATGTCAGTATGGTAGAAGTACATCCCCGCATTTGATACTGCTTCCGTAAATCGGGGTGGTCAATGGATTTGGCACACTTCTGGCCCCGCGCGTTCCGCTTCGCTACGCGCTACCGGGAGGTAGCGGGAGCGGCAGCAAAAAGAGACGCAGGCCAAATCGGTCGCGCACCCTTACCTTGCAATTCCCGGTCGCGGGCTGCAGACTGAAACATTCAGCAAATCCGGGCCTGCGCCCAACGCTTAATCATGCCTCAACTGCCCAATGGCTCTTGTTGGGACCCCACATTTTAAGCAAATAAGGCGCCTATGGCGCCGGTTTTGCGCCAGGCGGTTTCTCTTTGGACCGTGAACGGCCCGTTTCTCTTTTTCGCAAAAAAGAGAAATGGGGGGGGCAACTCCCCGTCCCCTGGTTCAGGGAACCTCATGCCCTGCCCGGACGGCGATCATCTCCGCCGTGACGGACACCGCGATCTCCTCCGGCGTCTCCGCGCCGATGGCAAGACCGATGGGGGCGTGGACTCGGGCATACTCCTCCGCTGTGAAGCCCGCCGCCAGCAGGCGGTCCCGGCAAATAGCCAGCTTCTTCTTCGAGCCGATGCAGCCGATATACTTGGCGCCGCTGCGGAGGGTCTGGGTCAGCACCTCGTAGTCCGCCTGGTGGCCACGGGTCATAATGACCACATAGTCGTCAGGCGTCACCTTGATTTTCTCCGCCAGGGCGGTGAAAGGACCGCACAGGGCCGCCTCCGCCTGGGGGAACAGCGCCGGGGCCGCGAACTCCGGGCGGTCATCGTAAACCACCGGGCGGAAGCCCACCGCCGCGATGGCAGGCACCAGCGCCTGGGACACATGGCCGCCGCCGAAGATATAGACCTTTCCACCCCGGACGGCGGGCAGGGCGAACCAGCCCTCCCGGAACACCGCCCGGCTCTCCAGCAGTCCGACGGGGACTTCTTCCATGTATTTCGTTCCGGTACGGTCCGCCAGGCCCATGGCGGTGACGGCGGTGCCGTCCAGCTTGCGGACCAGCCAAGTGTCGGCGCTGCCCGCCGTGGCATCCAGCAGGGCGCGGAACACGGCGACGGTATGGGCATCCGAGGCATCCAGATAGTGGAAATGGAGGGTCACATCACCGCCGCAGACCATGCCCAGGCTGGCGGCGTCCCCCTGGACGAAGCGAAACTCCCGGAGGGCGTTCTCCCCCGTCTCCAGCAGCTTGGATGCCAGCTTCTGGGCCTCATATTCCACATTTCCGCCGCCTACGGTTCCCACGCTGGTCCCGTCCGGGAACACCGCCAGCACCGCGCCCGCGCCCCGGGGCGTGGAGCCGCCGGAGGCCAGCACCGTGACCAGCTCCACGTTTTGTCCTTTTTCCAGGGTGTGTACCACCTGTCGAAGCAATGTGCGCATAGCCTCGCCTCCTTGTCGTTTTTGCCATTGTACCACACAGTCCGATTTTTTCACAGATTTTTGAAGAATTTCACCGGGTACTATCGTATCATAAGTGTTAGCTGACAGAGGGAGGTGAGGCGGTGGCCGGTATGACAAAGGACCAGTTTTCAGAGCTGGTTCATCAATACGAGCGGCTGGTGTACACCGTCTGCTTCCAGCTGGTCCGGGACGGCCCCGCCGCCGAGGACCTGACCCAGGAGACCTTCCTATCAGCCTACCTCCACCGGGAGTCCATGCCGGCGGGCTACGAGCGGCAATGGTTAGCACGCATCGCCGCCAACAAGGCTAAGGACTACCTGCAAAGCGCCTGGAACCGCCACGCGGTGCTGCCGGGGGACGAGGGAATACCGCCGGGACTGGCTCCGCCTGCCGAGGAGGTCGCGCTGGAACGGGCCGGAACTGACGATATCCGGGCCGCCATTGAAAGGCTGAAGGAACCGTATCAACCGGTGTGCAGGCTGTGTTTACTGGAGGAAAAATCCCCGGAGGAGGCGGCCCTTGCCTTGGGGCGGCCGGTCAAAACGATACATACCCAGCTTTCCCGGGGAAAGTGGCTCCTGCGGGAGCTATTGGAGAGGAGTGAGACACATGGAAATCTTTCGACATGACGGACATCTGACAGGCGAGGCCTTCAGCGCACTGGTAACCGGAGCGCCGCTGGACGAGACGGCCCGGCTGGAGCTGGCGGAGCATCTGGCCTATTGCGACCTGTGTCTCCAGCGGTACACCGGCGCCATGACGGGCGCTCCCCTGCTGGTGCCGGAACGGTCCTGCCAGGAGAGCCTGTGGCGGCAGATACGGGCACGGACGGTACAGATGTTTACCAGCCGGTACGCCGCCGCGGTAGCCGGAGTGGTCCTGGCCCTGACCCTGGTCTGGGGCAGCGGGTACGGGAGCTTCCGCCTGCCGGACCTGCCGGAGGACCGGCCCACCGTCTCCGACCGGCTGCGGAAATGGAACGAGTCCCTGGACAGCGCCATGTCCGGGGTGAACGAATTTTTTGACGGGCTGGGTGGCTCCGCCCGTACAGGGAGGTAAGTGAACCATGAAACGAAAACACGGACTTTTGCTGTTCATCGCAGCCTGCATCCCCGGCTGCGGCGAGATGTACCAGGGCTACATGAAGCGGGGCATCTCCATTTTGACGGCCTTCTGCGCCGTCTTCGCCCTGGCGGCCTTTCTGGAAATCGGCGCTCTGGCGGTGCTGATGGTCCCGCTGTGGCTGTTCTCTTTCTTTGACAGCTACAACCTGCGGAGCCAGACCGACGCCCAGGCGGAGGCTAACCCCGACGCGTATCTGTTCGGTCTTTCCGACATGGACAGCCGCCGGATGAGCGACCTGCTGGAGAAGCGGCACAGCTTTTTGGGCTGGGCATTGGTGCTGCTTGGCGTCTATATTCTGTTCGAGACTGTGGTGGGCTGCCTGGTGAATATCATCTGCGAGTATCTGGAAGAATGGTGGCTGTACGAGATCGTGATGCGGGACCTGCCCCGGCTGGCGGTGACGGTGGGTATCATCGCGCTGGGCGTGTGGTTCATCCGGGGGCCCAAGAAGGAGAAAATGGAGGATATTCCAGTCTTTACGCCGCCGGAGGAGCCTGCGGGCGGGGAGGCCGATGAATCGGAGCCCGCAGCAGAGGAACAGGAGGGCGCGCATGGAGACGAATGAGCGGCAGCGGCGCGTCGGGACCTTTACCCTGGGCGTGACCCTGGTGGCCGCAGGCGGGCTGATGCTGGTTTCCATGTTCTGGCCCCACCTAGATTGGGAATGGGCACTGAAATGCTCACCCCTCATCCTCATCGGGCTGGGCGTGGAGACGCTGGTCGCAGCAAAAGGCGGCGGGAAGGTCAAGTATGACTGGGTGGGCATGGTCTTGTGCTTCGTACTGGTGAGCGCGGCACTGTGCCTATACGCCATGGCGTGGTGGCTGATGTATGGGGCGGAATATGGATTTATCCTGTAAAAAAGGTGGACTGCGGTTTGCAGTCCACCTTTTTTATTTCGCCTGGCGCATGGACAGGCTGATGCGCTTTTTCTTCTCGTCCACTTCCAGGACCACTACCTTCACCACGTCGCCCACGGAGACCACCTCCGAGGGGTGCTTGATGAACTTGTCCGCCACCTGGGAGATGTGGACCAGGCCGTCCTGGTGGACGCCGATGTCCACGAACACGCCGAAGTCGATGACGTTGCGGACCGTGCCCGTCAAAACCATGCCGGGCTTCAGGTCTTTCATCTCCAGCACGTCGGTGCGGAGAATGGGGGCGGGCAGGTCGTCCCGGATGTCCCGGCCCGGCTTCATCAGCTCGCCCACCACGTCCCGCAGGGTGGGGACGCCCACGCCGATGGTCTCGGCTGCCTTTTCCTCGCCGTAGGCCTTCACCTGGGCGGGCAGGCTGCTGAGGTTTCCGGCCTTCACGTCCGCCAGGGTATGGCCTGTCAGCTCCAGGAGCTGTTTGGCGGCGTCGTAGGACTCCGGGTGGACGGCGGTGTTATCCAGCACAGACTTGCTCTCCGGCACCCGGAGGAAGCCCGCGCACTGCTGGAAGGCCTTGGGGCCCAGCTTGGGCACCTTTTTCAGCTGCGCCCGGGAGGTGAAGGCGCCGTTGGCCTCCCGGTAGGCCACCACGTTTTTGGCGGTGGTGGCGTTCAGGCCGGAGACCCGCTGCAGCAGGGACGCCGAGGCGGTGTTCACATCCACGCCCACGGCGTTGACGCAGTCTTCCACCACGCCGCCCAGGGCTTCGTCCAGACGCTTGGGGGGCATATCGTGCTGGTACTGGCCCACGCCGATGGCCTTGGGATCGATCTTCACCAGCTCCGCCAGGGGGTCCTGGAGCCGCCGGGCAATGGACACGGCGGAGCGGAGGTTCACGTCGTACTGGGGGAATTCCTCCGCCGCCAGGGGGCTGGCGGAATAGACGGAGGCACCTGCCTCGGAGACGATCATGTAGCTGACGTTAGCACCGGCGGCGTTGACCTGGCGGATCAGCTCCACCGCCATCTGCTCCGTCTCCCGGCTGGCGGTGCCGTTGCCGATGGCAATGTGCTCTATCTTGTGCTTTTTGATCAGTTTACTGAGCGAATCAATGGCTTCCCGCTTCTGGCGCTCGCCGTAAGTGGGATACACCACGGCGGTATCCAACACCTTGCCGGTGCCGTCCACCACCGCCACCTTGCAGCCCATGCGGTAGCCGGGGTCCAGGCCCATGGTGACCTTGCCCTTCACGGGAGGCTGCATCAGCAGGGGCCGCAGGTTCAGGGCAAACTGGCCGATGGCGCCCTCGCAGGCGGAGGCGGTCAGCTCGGACCGAGCCTCCCGCTCCAAAGAGGGAAAAATCAGGCGGTCGTAGGCGTCCTCGGCGGCGGATTTCACGAACTCCATGGCGGCGCTGCCGGGAATGACCGCATGACGGCGGACGGTGCGGAGGGCCAGCTCCCGGTCCAGCTCCACGCTGACCTTCAGCTTTTCCTCTTTCTCACCCCGGTCAATGGCCAGAATCTGGTGGCCCTGGAGCTTGGAGAGGGCACGGGAGAAATCGTAATACAGGCGGTAGACGGTGTCCTCCTCGGTGGCGGCCACGCTGCGGAGCAGGCCGTTTTTCGCCAGCAGGTCCCGGAGCTTCTTACGGAGGTCGGCGTCGTCGCTGATGATCTCGGCGATGATGTCGCTGGCGCCCGCCAGGGCGTCCTCCGCTGTCTCCACGCCCTTTTCGGGGTCGATGTAGTTGGCGGCCTCGGTCAGCGGGTCCGGGCAGTCGGGAGCCTGGGCGAACAGAAGCTGGGCCAGGGGCTCCAGCCCCTTTTCTTTCGCCACAGTGGCCCGGGTGCGGCGCTTCTGCTTATAGGGGCGGTAGAGGTCTTCCACCTCCGCCAGGGTCTGGGCGGCGTCGATGGCGGCGGCCAGCTCCTCCGTCAGCTTGCCCTGGTCCTCGATGGACTTTTTCACCGCCTCCCGGCGCTCCTCCAGGCCCCGGAGGTACTTCAGCCGCTCCTCCAGGGTGCGGAGAGAGGTGTCGTCCATGGCGCCGTGGAGTTCCTTGCGGTAGCGGGCAATGAAGGGGATGGTGTTGCCCTCGTCCAGCAGCTGGACTACGTTGGCAACGTGGCGGGGGTCTTTATCCAGCTCTTGAGCCAGGATTTGGATGATGTCCATAGTCTGATTCCTTTCATAAAAAATGCCCCTCAGGGGGAGGGGCCGGGACGGGGGTGTGCGCCGCTTTGCGGCGCGGGAATGAACCCCCATTTTCTTTTCGGTTGCGCCGAAAAGAAAACGGCCGTTCACGGTCAAAAGAAAAGACGCTTTTGTGTCCAAATCCTGCCCTCCGGGCAGGTTTGGACGAGTACGGGGGTCGTGCGAGACCGTGCGGTGGAGACTTGGGGGCTTTTGCCGGGTGCGCCGGGACCTTGAGAAACAGGGGAAGTAATGTCCCGCATTTGGAGAGGTGAGAGCGGCTTTCGGGGTGGTTGTCGTATGGATGCTGCTCCTCTTTCCGCGCTCCCCGCTTCGCTTAGCGCTGCCTGGGAGATAGACGGAGCGGCAGCGGAAAGAGGAGCAGGTCAAATCAGGTTTACACCTCGATACACGGAAACGGTGCGTCGCGGGGTGCGTGGCTGTAAGTTACAGAAAAGTCGGAGTCGCGCCCAACGCTGACGCTTGCCTCAACTGCCGAGGTCTCTTGTTGGGACCCCCGCATCTCGGCCCAAACTTGACCCTAAAATGGGTCAAGTTTGAGGCCCCAGGCGGTTTCTCTTTGGACCGTGAACGGCCCGGAAGGTGAATTGCCGCGCAGCGGCAAGAGAAGCCCCTCTGGAGGGTTTCTCTTTTTCGCAAAAAAGAGAAACGGGGGGTTCATCCCCCGTCCCCCAGTCTGGGGGACAGTCTCACTTATGATACAGCTTCTTCGTCTCGTACCGCGGCTCACAGCTGACATTGATGCCCAGCCGCTTCAACAGCTTGTCGTCTACGTCAGAAAGCACCACGGTGAAGTGGGCGTCGCAGCCCCGGAGCAGCGGGAGCTGCTGCTGGGCCAGGTCCGCCAGAGGGTTGGTCAGAGCGGAAATAGCAAGGGCCATCAGCACCTCGTCGGTATGGAGGCGGGGGTTCTTATGGCCCAGGTAAGCCGTTTTCAGGCGGCAGACGGGTTCCAGGACCTGGGAGGAGATCAGCTCGAACTGATCTCCGATACCGCCCATGGCTTTCAGGGCGTTCAGAAGAAGCGCCGAGGCGGCGCCCAGGGTATCGGAGGTCTTTCCCGTGATGACCCGGCCGTCAGGCAGGACCATGGCGCCTGCGGGGCCGTTGGTGGCCTCCGCCTTCACCAGGGCGGCGGACACCGCCGGGCAGACGTCCGGAGTCACCCCCGCCTGCTGCATCACCAGCTCCAGCTTCCGCACCGGCTCATCGTCGCACTTGCCCTGGAGCTTCTCCACGCAGGCGGTATAATAACGGCGCAAAATCTCCTGCTTGGAGGCGGCGCGGCAGGCCTCATCGTCCACGATGCAGTTACCTGCCATGTTGACACCCATGTCCGTGGGGGACTGGTAGGGGGATTTGCCCTGGATCTTTTCAAAGATGGCGTTGAGCACCGGGAAAATCTCCACGTCCCGGTTGTAGTTCACCGCCGTCTTGCCGTAAGCCTCCAGGTGGAAGGGGTCGATCATGTTCACGTCGTCCAGGTCCGCTGTGGCGGCTTCGTAGGCCAGGTTCACCGGGTGCTTCAGGGGCAGGTTCCAGATGGGGAACGTCTCGAATTTGGCGTATCCGGCGGTGACGCCACGCTTGTGCTCGTGGTAGAGCTGGCTCAGGCAGGTGGCCATCTTGCCGCTGCCGGGGCCGGGAGCCGTCACCACCACCAGGGAGTGGCTGGTCTCAATGTAGTCGTTCTTCCCCAGGCCCTCGTCACTGACGATATGGGGCACGTCGGAGGGATAGCCCGCGATGGGATAGTGGCGGTAGCAGCGGATGCCCAGGGCGGTGAGCCGCTTCAAAAAGGCGTCGGCGGCGGCCTGGCCGTTATACCGGGTCAGCACCACGCTGCCCACGTACAGGCCCAGGCCCCGGAAGATGTCGATAAGACGGAGGACATCGTCGTCATAGGTGATACCCAGGTCGCCGCGAACTTTATTCTTCTCAATATCCGCCGCGTTGATGGCGATGACGATCTCCACGTCCTCCTTGAGCTGCTGGAGCATCCGGATCTTGCTGTCCGGCTCGAAGCCCGGCAGGACCCGGGAGGCATGGTAATCGTCGAACAGCTTGCCGCCGAACTCCAGGTACAGCTTGCCGCCGAACTGGGCGATTCTCTTTTTGATCTGCTCGGACTGGGTGGTCAGGTACTTTTGATTATCAAATCCAATGGCTCCCATATTGCATCTTCCCCTCTTTGACGAAATATCAAACATAGGAAGTATATCACATCCGGTCAATTTTGGAAAGACTGTTTTCGACAGGAAACGCCGTTTCTGAAAGCAGGCAGCGGCGTTCCCATTCCCGCAAAAACTGAAGCTGCTCCTCCGTGTGGAACCAGTGCTCGCCGTCTTCCATCACCGTCAGGCCGCTGCCGCTTTTCGCGGCAAAGGCATCGATCACGGCGCGGGAGGTGAGAGTATCCCCGCCCGCGTACAAAATCTCCGTGGGGGTGTTCCAGTGAACGGGGTGTTCCCGGGCCCAGCAGAGGTAGTCCCACGACAGGGTCTCTCCAAACTGGGTGGGGATCTCTCCCTTTTGCCGCAGTTCTTCCTCCGTGACGCCCGCCCACGTCATCATGGTCCCGATCAGGTTTTCCATATCGACAACGGGGGACACGAAAAGGGCACGGTCAACCGCCTGATCTTGCAGCGCCAGCATAGCGAGCCACGCGCCGATGCTGGTGGCCCGCAGGCTGATCTGCCGCCACCGCTGCCCCATGGCGCGGTACACGGCCTGCAGCTCCGGCACGGCCGTCCAGGGCAGTAACTTCTCCGGGGAGTCCTTGCGGCTGCCATGCTCCGGCAGGTCGACGCTCACCACCTGCCAGCCCGCGGGACAGGCCAGCGACCCAAAGGCGAGGGCTTCTTCCTTACAGCCCATTTTGCCGTGGACAAACAGCCAGACCCTTTCAGACGCTTCGCCGATGACAAGGGCGGGAATGCCCGCGATGCTTTGATATGCAGTCTTCATAACGTCTCCCCCATTCATGTCTTTATCATACACCGCTCCGCCCCAAAAGCCAACCGAAGACGCAGGAAAAAGGACTACCCTTGGATGAAAATGCCCTAAGGCCTTTTCATTGCCCTTAGAGCTTTTTGAACTGGACAACGCGCTCACTTTCGGGGCAAAGGCTTCCGATTCGCCCCGACCCGAACCGAAAGCCAGCAAAGCGGTTCGCGGTTGGAGAGGAGGCGCAGCGGCATAGCTGGGTGTTCGTAAGACAGTAACGCACAAAAGCCAAGAAAACCACTATTCGTACGGAAGATATTGCAAAAGCCTATTCGTCCCGGTCAGCAGTTTATCGCAGAGAGCCGTTGAACGCAGTTGTATGAATGCAAAAAAGAGGAACGCCCGGACTAATACTCTGGGCGTTCCTTTCGATATGAATAATTTGTAACTTTTCTGTGAGGAACGGTCACAGCGATGTAAAGGAAACTTGACAGCAAGTATCTGCCATGCTACAATCAAATTGTAAAGAAAGCTTGTCGTAAAGGCGGTGATTTTTTGAGAAATAAAGTTGAGCAATTACGAAAGGAGCGAGGCTTAAATCAAGATGATTTTGCAAAAAAACTTCGTGTTTCAAGACAAACCGTTAGTTCAATCGAAACAGGAAAATATAATCCATCACTGGAGTTAGCCTTTGCAATTTCAGCTTTTTTCGGCAAACGGATCGAAGAAATCTTTATTTATGAAAGAGGTACAGAAGATGAAAAAAAGTAATTTAATAACCGGGATACTATACGTGCTTTTCGGTGTGACTTGTTTCATTGCTGCGCTACTGATCAAGACAAAGTTAGAGGGCATTTTATGGGGATTTGCTGGTGCAGGTATCTTCCCCGGAATCATGATGATATGCAAATATTTCTATTGGAGTTCGCCAAAGAACAAAGTACGTTACGAAGAGCGTTTGGAGAATGAACGAATTGAAATGCACGATGAGTTGAAAACAAAAGTCAGAGATAGAGCCGGAAGATATACTTACAGCTTAGGCCTGTTGGTTATTTGTTTCTCTAGAGACCGCCGAAAATTCTGTGTAATCGACGAACCTCGACAGTATGAAAATCTTCGACTGAGTCAAGAATGAGATCAAACATTCAAGACGAAGGAGACGAAGATTATGCAGCCAGTACCACAGGATTTGTTGAAGGAATACGTTCAGAGCCAGCACTTCACCAGCACGACGGAGATCATGGAGGCCATGAAGGAAATGTTCCGGGACGTCATCCAGACC
>JAGBDS010000107.1 GCA_017937405.1 Oscillibacter sp. | reverse complement strand
AGGGCCGCTTTCGCTGACAAAAGTCAGTGAAAGCGGCCGCACAATTTTGTTCTTGTGTCAAGCAATTTCTTAAATTTTTGGCAAAAAAATCAAGGCCTCTCTTTCGAGAAGCCTCGATCCTCTTATCTTAATGACATTGCCGGACGGGCGTTCTTTTTGTTACTGGGTCAGCAGGACCAAGTTGCGGTCTGAAATGAAATTCTGAACGCTGTACAGCACACAGATGGCGTCGATGCCGTTCTCCTCGGCATATTGAGCCGCGGATGCCCGGTAGTACCGCGGGTCCAGCAGGTGCACCTCCGAAAAGCTCCGGGCCAGGAAGGGCGCCAGGGAATCGGCGTAGGAGTCCCGGATCAGCAAGAGCTTGCCGCCATCTGCGATATGCTCGTTTTTGATGACGCACAGCGGTTGATTGCCGCCTAAAAAGGCGGAGTATTTGTCCTTTTTCTCCAGATAGGAGCGGTCGTACAGACTGTCTGGCTCCGGAGTGCCGTTCCGCCAGGAGGTGACATCCAGCCCGGCATCCTCTACCCAGAATTCCATGTTATCCGGCTCCAGCCAGTGAATACCGGACTGGGAATAGAGCGTACCGTTGAAGTCAGGAGCCGCAATTTTCAGTGTAAAGTCAGTTTCCTTTAAAGGTTCTCTGCCCAGGTCTTCCATAATGGTTTGATAGCCGTAATAGGCTCCCAGCGTGGTCCAGTGATGGTCGGTGCGGTAAAAGATGGGTTCCGCGGCATGAGTTGTCAAGACGCCGGAAAAGTCCAGGTCGCTTTGGGCCAGCAACTCTGTCTGGTCCCAGCTCTCCGCCCCGGCGGGCAGCTTATTTTTCCAGACCTCCGCCGCCGAGGGAATGAGCCCCAGATACACTGGAATGTCCGTCTTTCCCGACAAGCGGTCCACGTAGGACAGGTTCTTGTCCACCAGAGTCTGGTCCGGGCGCTCCACCTTGGAGATCAGCGTATCGCCGCAGAGATAAACACCGTTGAACTCGCTCTTGCCGATGAGCTGCTCCGTCCGGGCTTTCAGGCCCGTCCAGCTGTCCCGCAGAGGGAACTGGTCGGCAAAGTAATCTTCCACTTTCTTGGTGTAACTGCCGTCCACCAGCGCTGTCCAGGAGAATTCCGGTGCCTGGGCCAAGGTACGGTTCTCCGTCTCAGACTTCTCTCGGTCCGGCAGTAGGATATGCCACACCAATAAACCGCCCAGGAAGAGGCAGAAAAAAGCCGTCAGAAAGCGGCTGTATGCTTTTGTCATAGTGCCGCCTCCTCTCAAAACCGGAAATACAGGAAGGGATTATAGCTGCCGTCCACCAGATAGGCGGTGCAGACCACCAGGGACAGCGCCATCAGGACAGGCGTCAGTACCTTTTGCACCTTGTCAGGCAGATGGTTCCAGGCAGTCTTGCCAAATGTGGTGGAAGCCAAAATCAGTGCCAGAAACGTCACGGCGTAGCTGCGCAGGCGGTAGCCGTCCAGAGCGCTCCACAGCGGGGCGCCGCCGAAGCAATCCGCCAGGTACGCGCCGCAGACGGACAGGTCTTCCATGGCAAAAATGCCCCAGCCCACGAACACCACGATGATCGTATAAAAATGCTTGACCCAGGCGGGCGTCTTTTTCAGAACGCCCCGCAGTACATATTTCTCCAAAATCAGCCAGCCCGCGAAGTATAGTCCCCACAGGATAAAGTTCCAGCTGGCACCGTGCCAGAAGCCGGTGCAGAACCAGACGATCAGGATGTTCCGCAGGGTCCTGGCAGTTCCGCCCCGGTTGCCGCCCAGGGGAATATACAGATACTCCCGGAACCAGCTGGTCAGGGACATATGCCAGCGCCGCCAGAACTCCGTCACAGAAGCGGAAAGGTAAGGATAGTCGAAGTTCTCGTTGAACCGAAAACCAAAAACCCGTCCAAGGCCGATGGCCATATCGGAATAGCCGGAAAAGTCAAAGTAGATTTGGAAGCCAAAGGCAAACAGGCCCATCCAGCCGCCGATGACTGTCAGTTCTCCCGCGCTTTGGGTCGCCAACTGGGCGTCCCAAAGCGCGCCGATGGAGTTCGCCAGCAGGACCTTCTTGGCAAGGCCCACGCAGAAACGGCGGGCGCCCAGGGCAAAGTCCTCCGTGGTGTTGACCCGGTGCTTTAGGTCCTCCGCCACAGTCTTGTACTTGACGATAGGCCCCGCAATGAGCTGAGGGAACATGGTGACAAAGGCGCCGAAGTCCACAATGTTCCGCTGGACCGGCGCGTCCTGCCGGTAGACGTCGATGGTGTAGCTCATGGTCTGGAAGGTAAAGAAGGAAATGCCGATGGGCAGAGGAATTCCCAACTGCGGAATATGGACGCCGGGAATCAGGGAGAGATTGGTGGCCAGGAAGTCCCAGTATTTGAAAAAGCCCAGGAGCAGCAGGTTGAACACCACTGACTGCCCCACGAACCACCGGGCTTTTTTGTCATCCGCCCGGTATTTCTCCACCAACAGACCGTGGATATAGTCGATGAGGATGGAGGCGAACATGATGACGATATACACCGGCTCACCCCAGCCGTAGAAAAACAGGCTGACCAACAGCAGCACCAGGTTCCTCCACCGCAGAGGCGCCAGAAAATACACTGCCAGCGTCAGCGGCAGATAGGCAAATAAAAATGTCAGGCTGCTGAAGATCAAGCAGACATCCTCCCTCTCATAATAACAACCGCAGCATTGCTGCGGCTGTTTCCACTTTTATAAAATCTCTCAAGCAAACAGGGCATTGAAATCGTCAGCCCAGGTGCTTTGGAACTCGGCAGAAGCGATCATTGCCACATAAGTGCCGTTCTGGATGACCTGGCCCCGGCTCCACGCCTCCATGGACTCGGGATACCACGCACCGCCCTCGGCCTGGTCGGTGATGCGCTGCTGGAGGATCGTAACGGCCTTGGCGGCGTCATCCTCGTTCTCACACTGCATCAGGACCACCTCGTTCACCACGCCGGACATCATGGGCGCCTTGGCGAGGAACTGCTTTGTGGGGATCTCGCTGAGTCCGGGGTAGTAGCTGTCCAGCATCTCCCCCTCCAGATCCGTCATATAGAACTCATCAAAACCTGCGTCCTGGCGCATCTGGTCAAAGCAGGCCGTCAGGTCCACATCGGGCACCCTTTCCTTCTTTCCGCCGCACGCAGCCAGCAGGCCTACCATCATGACACAGGTCATCACAATCGTCAAAATTCTTTTCATACTGTTCTCCTTAATGCTTCGTGTTTTCTGGTTTCCTCCATAACAGACGGAGCGTCCGCTGAAAAAGTTCCCGCTCTGTTTACAGTATGGACGGTTTTTCTATTTTTATTGAGGGAGCTACTTTCCTCTGCTTGCATTTATACAGGATTCGCGGTATGATTTCAACAACAAATTGTTACTTTTCAGAAAGCAGGTGCAATCATGTACAGTTTCCGCAACGATTATAGCGAAGGTGCCCATCCCAAGGTCCTCCAGGCCCTGATGGACACGAATTTGGAGCAGACTGTCGGCTACGGTCTGGATCCCCGCTGCGAGGCCGCCCGGGAGACCGTCCGCCGAGTCTGCGCCGCACCAGACGCCGACGTTCATTTTCTGGTGGGCGGCACCCAGACGAACCTCCTCGTCATTGAATCCCTCCTGCGGCCCTATGAGGCGGTCATCGCCGCTCACACTGCCCATGTCAACACCCACGAGACCGGTGCCATCGAGGCCACCGGCCACAAGGTCTGCTCCATCTATTCTCCGGACGGCAAGCTGACGCCCGCGTTGATCGAGACTGTTTTGGCGGAGCACAACGGCACAGAGCATATGGTTGCTCCCCGGATGGTATATGTCTCTGATACCACGGAAGTCGGCACCATATACCGTAAAGCCGAATTGCAGGCCCTGCGGGCGTGCTGCGACCGCCACGGCCTGTTCCTGTTCCTGGACGGCGCCCGGCTGGGCTCTGCTCTCACATCCCCTGAAAATGACCTGACCCTGCCGGACCTGGCAGCTCTGACCGACGCCTTCTACATCGGCGGCACCAAAAATGGTGCCCTCTTCGGCGAAGCCCTGGTGATGAACGCCCCTAACGACCACTTCCGCTGGCATATGAAGCAGCGGGGCGGTATGCTGGCCAAGGGACGGTTGCTTGGTGTCCAGTTCCAGGTCCTGCTGGAGGACGGACTGTACTTCGATATGGCCCGCCATGCCAACGAAATGGCCTTCCACCTGCGGGACGGCATCGCCTCCCTGGGTTACCCCTTCCCTGTTCCCTCTCCCTCCAACCAGCAGTTTCCGGTGCTGCCCAACACCGTGATGGAGCAGCTTCAGGAGATGGGATACGAATTTGAGATCGACGCTCCTGTTGACGAGACGCATACCCGCATCCGCCTGGTGACCAGTTGGGCCACACCGGAACAGGCGGTACAAAGCTTCCTCGCGGACCTGGCCCTCTGCCATTGATTCAGAACCCGGCGGCAAAAGTCGCCGGGTTTCTTTTTTTGCGCATTTCTTTTTATCGAATTTTTGTTCGATTTCCTATTGACAAGAACTTTTGTTCGATGTACAATGCATATAGAACATAAGTTCTAAGAAGGAGGAACCTAAAATGACTGGATGGAGTTTTTTCTTTATTCTGATGGGCGTGAGCGCTTTGACCGCCCAGTTGTTCCGCATCGTCGACGCTATCGAACGTCCTGCCCGCCGTCCCAGCCGCCGGGCCGCCGCCCGGTAATACCGCGCTTCTATGGATGTTCTGGAGAAGCTGACCATCCTGACGGATGCCGCCAAATATGACGCCGCTTGCACCTCCAGCGGAGGGAATCGCACTGCTAAAAAAGGCTATGTCGGCAACACATCCTCTTCTGTGGCGGGCTGCTGCCATACCTTCTCCTCCGACGGCCGGTGCGTCACACTGCTGAAAGTTCTGATGACCAACCGGTGTGTTTATGATTGCAAATACTGCGTCAACCGCCGCAGCAACGACACCAGACGGGCTGCTTTCACTCCGGAGGAACTTGCGGACCTGACTATCAACTTCTACCGGAGGAATTACATCGAAGGCCTTTTTCTCTCCTCCGGTGTATTCCGCAGCCCGGATTACACCACAGAACTGATGATCCGGTCCCTGCGGCTCCTGCGGGAGCAATATCGCTTTAACGGCTATATTCATGCCAAAGCCATTCCCGGCACGTCGCCGGAACTGGTGGAACAGCTGGGCCTGCTGGCGGATCGGCTCAGCGTCAACATCGAGCTGCCGTCGGAAGCAGGACTTAAGACCCTGGCACCGGATAAAACTAAAACCGCCATTCTCTCCCCTATGCGGCAGATACAGGTGCGGAATCAGCAAAACAAAGAGGAATTGGTAAAATACCGCCATGCCCTGAAGTTCGCTCCTGCGGGGCAAAGCACTCAGTTGATCGTCGGCGCGACGCCGGATACCGACTTTCATATCCTGCGGTTGACCCAGGGATTGTATGATCGCTACAAGCTCAAACGAGTGTTCTTCTCTGCTTATGTGCCGGTGGTGGAGCACGCACTGCTGCCGCCGAAGGATGTAAAACCACCTCTGCTGCGGGAGCACCGCCTGTACCAGGCCGACTGGCTCCTTCGGTTTTACGGCTTTCGCGCCGAGGAACTGCTGGATGACCAGCATCAGGACTTTGATCCCCGTGTAGACCCGAAGTGCAGTTGGGCACTGGCGCATCTGGATTTTTTCCCTGTGGAGGTCAATACTGCCGATTATGAGGCTCTGCTCCGTGTGCCCGGAGTTGGTGTCGTTTCCGCCCGGCGCATCCTGACCGCCCGGAGGGCCGGTCCCCTCCATATTGAAAACCTGTCCAAATTGGGCGTAGTGATGAAGCGAGCACAATATTTTCTAACTGCGTCCGGAAAAATGCCCGATGGGCTCCGTTTTACACCGGACAGTCTCCTGCGGGGGCTCATTGCCGCGGAATGGCCCTCTCTTCCCCAGCAGGACATGGTACAGCTTTCCCTATTTGACACCGCGGTTTGACCGCACGATCTGATTTTATATGACGGACCATGAGATGATTTATATTTATGACGGCAGCTTTGACGGATTTCTCTGCTGCGTCTTTGACAGCTACGCCAACAAAGAAGTCCTCACCGCGATTTACCGCGATGAGGACTTTATTCCAACGCTCTTTGCGTCCCGTATGATCGATACTGATAAAAAACACGCAAACCGTGTTTTCAGAAAAGTCGCGCAGGTCTCACCCTATGCGGGCAACCTCCTGCATAAGGGCTTCCTTACCTGTATGCCGGAGAAGGAAATTCATCTTTACCGGCTGGTGGTCAAGCTGCTGCGCGAAGGGCCTGGATTCTTGCGGAATTTCTCCGATGAAACACTGTTTCCGGTTATCTCTGCCGTCCGTCATTTGAATGGCGAAGCGCACCTTTTGAAGGGATTTGTCCGCTTTTCCGAGTTAGGCGGTGTTCTCGGCAGTGAGATTGAACCAAAGAACCGGGTACTGCCAGTGCTCCGCAGTCATTTTTGCGCCCGGTATATGAACGATACTTTTTTCATATACGATCGTACCCACAAGGAAGCCCTGTTCTATGCCGCCGGAAAGGCCGTTATCCGTCCGCTGGAGGACTTTCAAATGGCTCCGCCAGACGAGGCAGAGGCAAACTACCGCATTTTATGGAAGCGCTTTTATGACACCATTGCCATCAAAGAACGATATAATCCGAAGTGCCGGATGCGGAATATGCCCAAGCGGTATTGGGGCACGATGACCGAGTTTCAGGACGAAGCCTATTTCAAGCCCCAAAGCTCTCCCGCAGCCGTTCCAGGCCCCGGCGCTCCAGACGAGATACCTGCACCTGCGACACTCCAAGAATACGGGCAGTCTGTTCCTGGGTCAGACTCTTAAAATATCGAAGAAGGATGGTCATTCGCTCCTTCTCCGGCAGTTGGTCGATGGCTTCTCTCAATGCGATACGCTCTACCAGCCCATCCTCCGGGGCCTCTGTTCCCAGGGTGCTTTCCAGGGTCAGGCCATCGGCCATCTCCTGCTGCAAGGAATCTGGCGTATCCGTAGCCAGCTCGATCTGCGCGATCTCTTCCGGTGCTAGGCCAGTGGCTTCCGCCAGCTCAGAGAGGGCAGGTTCCCTGCCCAGTTCCTGCCTGAGCTGCTCTCTCCGACTGTAAAGTGTCTGTGCTTGTTCCCGTATGCTGCGTCCGACTTTCACAGCTCCGTCATCCCGCAGAAAGCGCCGTATCTCTCCGGCGATTTTCGGAACGGCATAGGTGGAAAAGCAGGTACCGTAATTAAAGTCAAAACCCTGAACCGCTTTCAAGAATCCAAGACAGCCAAGCTGGTAGAGATCGTCGGAATCGACTCCCCGTCCATAATATCGCCGCACCACACTCCATATCAGGCCGTTGTTCTCGATCACCGCCTGCTGGCACGCCTCCCGGTCTCCTTCCTGGGCCGCCCGCAGCAGTTCCAGCGCCGTGCTCATTTTGTTTTAATCCTGGGAGCCAGTTTCTTTTTCATCGTCACGGTCGTTCCCCTTCCGGGTACAGACCGAACCAATAATTGATCCATAAAGCTCTCCATGATGGTAAAGCCCATGCCGCTCCGCTCCTCACCGCCGGTGGTAAACATAGGCTGCCGCGCTTTCTCCACGTCCGGGATGCCCCGGCCTTTATCCTTGACTGTCAGCTCCAATATATTTCCGGGGCATACCCGCAGCTTCAATGTCACCATACCGATGGCATCCGGATAGGCATGGACAATGGCATTGGTCACCGCTTCGCTGACAGCCGTCTTGATGTCCTCCAGCTCGTTCAACGTAGGGTCCATTTGAGCCGCGAAGCAGGCCGCTGCGGAACGAGCAAAGCCCTCGTTGCTGCTGCGGCTTGGAAATGTCAATGTGACCTCATTCATCGCCTTGCTTTTCATTATGTAAACCTCCTTTATCGTATCGTCACCAGCCGCCCGATTCCAGCAGCATCCAGAACCCGTTTCGCCTGTTCCGGAACATGACACACCAGCAGGCTACCGTCCAAAAGCTGCATTCGTTGCTGTGCCTTTAAGATCAAAGCAATACCGGAGCTGTCCATAAAGGTCACGCCGGTCATATCCAGCACCAGTCTTTTTGGCAGCGCCGCATCTACCGCCAGTTCCAACTCCCGCATGGCGCTCCGGGCACCGTGGTGGTCAATTTCGCCGAAAAGCTCCAGCAGTAAATTTCTGTCCGCACTTTTTGCATTTATCTCCATACCGTACTCCCCTTTTGTGAAAAGCCTTTTCTCGGATTTTTCTCAATCACGATTATAGAGGTTGTCCCCTTTCTTTTTTTGTCGGATTCTTCCGGCCATCCAGATATTCTTTTCAAACGCTTGCGGTCTATTTTCGGACGGTATATAATGGCATCGACAGCAACGGTGAATGTCAACGAGGAAAGGATGCGTCACAATGAAAGTTCTGTTGCTCAATGGAAGCGCTCACCTTCACGGCTGCACAGATACCGCCCTCCGGGAGGTAGCAACCATGTTGGAAGGCGCCGGGATCGAAACCGAAATTCTCTTTCTCGGAAATGACCCGGTGCGGGACTGCACTGCCTGCGGGACTTGTGTGAAAGTACCCGGAAAATGCGTCTTTGATGATGACATCGTAAACCGCATCATCGAAAAAGCATGGGAGGCCGACGGTTTTGTGTTTGGCACACCCGTCTATTATGCCCATCCCAGCGGACGAATCCTCTCGATCCTGGACCGGGTGTTTTATGCCGGAAAAAGTTCTTTCATACACAAACCTGCGGCAGCCATCGCCTCTGCCCGGCGGGCCGGTACTACGGCTTCGCTGGATGTGCTCCAAAAATACTTCACCATCTCCCAGATGCCGATAGTAAGTTCCACTTACTGGACGATGGTACACGGTAAAGAACCGGACGATGTTTTGAAAGACGAGGAAGGCCTGCAAACTATGCGGAACTTGGCAACCAATATGGCCTGGTTGCTGCATTGCATCGAAGCCGGAAAATCTGCGGGTATACAGCCTCCACAGGGGGAATCCGGCGCCCGTACCAATTTCATCAGGTAAACTTATGAAAAATTTCATCAGAGCCTATCCTCTGCTATCTCTCTGTGGCCTTAGCTGCGGCTTGTGCACCATGCACCTAGGGGGATATTGTCCGGGCTGCGGCGGAGGAGATGGCAACCAATCCTGTGCCATTGCCAGGTGCGGTATGGAGCATGATGTGGAGTTCTGCTGCCATTGCCCGGAATATCCCTGCATGCGGTATGACGATATAGATACTTATGATTCTTTTATCTCCACCCGCAACCTACATGAGAACCTGAAAAACATCCAGTTCAAGGGTCTGGAAGCCTGTAAAGCGGAAATGGAGGAAAAAGCAGCCCTGTTGGACGGCCTCCTCACACACTACAATGCGGGGCGGCAGAAGGCACCCTTTGCCATGGCAGTGAACCTGCTTCCCCTGGAGGATTTGCGCGCAGTTTGGGAGCGGCTGCAATCAGAAGCAGCGGCACTTCCCTTGAAGGAGCGAGCCAAAACCGCCATTTCTCTCCTCCGGGCTGCAGCAGATATCAGAGGTATCGACTTAAAACCACGCAAAAAAGTACAATGATGCTGTGAGCAAAAGCTAAGGCAAAACAGCCCTGGCGCACAAAGCGCCGGGGCTGTTTTGCCTGCTCACAATGGCAGAGCCTCCGCATGAGCGGAGGCTCTGTTTCAATCTATGCGGAATATTACGCCTGCATCGCCTTGGCGGATTCCTCCAGCTTGGCGATGAGTTCGCTGTACTTGGCGGCCTTCTCCTTCTCGGCGTTGACCACCGCTTCGGGAGCCTTGGAGACGAACTTCTCGTTGGAGAGCTTCTGCTCCACGATACGCAGGCCGTTTCTGGCCTTCTCGAGTTCCTTGTTGATACGGTCCAGCTCGGCAGCCATGTCCACCAGCTCCGCCATAGGCATATAGGCTGTGGCGTTGTGGGTCACCACCGACACCTGCTTGGAAACATCGGCGGGAGCGGCGTCGGTGAAGGTCACCTGGCTGGCGTAGGCCATGCGCTGGATGAAGTGCAGGCCCTGCTGATAGATCTCGGGAGTGGCGGTCACCAGCAGAACCTCCGCCTTCTTAGAGGGCGGCACGTTCATCTCGGCACGGCGGGCACGGATGGCCTTGATGGTATCCATGACAGCCTCCATAGAGGTCTCCTCTGCGGGGAAGCTCAGGCTGTCCTGATACTCAGGCCACTGGGAGGTCATGATGAAGTCGCCGGTGTGGGGCAGCGCCTGGAAAATCTCCTCGGTGATGAAGGGCATAAAGGGATGCAGCAGCTTCAAAAGCTCGGTCAGCACATAGCACAGGACGTTCTGGGCCACCAGCTTCGCCGCCTCGTCCTCGCCGTTCAGGCGGGTCTTGGTCAGCTCGATATACCAGTCGCAGTAGGTGTCCCAGATAAAGTCGTAAACCTTGGCGGAAGCCACGCCGATCTCGTAGGCGTCCAGGTTCTCGGTGACTTCCTTCACCAGGGTGTTCAGCTTGGAGAGGACCCACTTGTCCTCGGGGGCCAGCTGGTCGGCGGCGGGCAGCTCGCACTTGTCGATGGTGAGGTTCATCATCACGAAGCGGCTGGCGTTCCAGATCTTATTGGCAAAGTTCCGCATGGCCTCGCACTTTTCGGTGTAGAAGCGGGTGTCGTTGCCGGGGCTGTTGCCGGTGATGAGGTTGAAGCGCAGAGCATCGGCGCCGTACTTCTCCGCCATCTCCAGGGGGTCGATGCCGTTGCCCAGGGACTTGGACATCTTGCGGCCCTTGTCGTCCCGGACTAGGCCGTGGATCAGGACAGTGTGGAAGGGGATCTGCTTCATCTGCTCGCAGCCGGAGAAGATCATCCGGGCCACCCAGAAGAAGATGATGTCGTAGCCAGTGACCATGACGGAGTTGGGATAGTAGAAATCCAAGTCCTCGGTCTTTTCCGGCCAGCCCAGGGTGGAGAAGGGCCACAGAGCAGAGGAGAACCAGGTGTCCAGCACGTCGGGGTCCCGGGTCAGGCTGGTGCAGCCGCACTTGGAGCACTGCGTGGGGTCCTCACGGCTGACATTGATGTGGCCGCACTCGTCGCAGTACCAGGCGGGGATCTGGTGGCCCCACCACAGCTGGCGGGAGATGCACCAGTCATGGACATTCTCCATCCAGTTGATATAGGTCTTGGAAAAACGCTCGGGGACGAACTTCACCTCGCCGTCCTTCACGACGCGGAGGGCTTCCTTAGCCAGGGGCTCCATCTTCACGAACCACTGGGCGGAGATCAGGGGCTCCACGTCGTTGTGGCAGCGGTAGCAGGTGCCCACGTTGTGGCTGTAGGGCTCGGTCTTGACAAGATACCCCTGCTCCTCCAGGTCCTTCACGATGGCCTTGCGGCACTCGTAGCGGTCCATCCCGTTGTAGGGGCCGCCGTTCTCGTTGATCTTGCCGTCGTCGCCGATGCAGCGGATGACCTCCAGGTTGTGGCGCAGGCCCACCTCAAAATCGTTGGGGTCGTGGGCAGGAGTCATCTTCACGGCGCCGGTACCAAAGCCGATCTCGCAGTATTCATCGCCCACGATGGGGATCTCACGGTTCATGATGGGCAGAATGCAGGTCTTGCCGATCAGGTGCTTAAAGCGCTCATCCTCCGGGTTCACAGCCACGCCGGTATCGCCCATCATGGTCTCGGGACGGGTGGTGGCGACCACCAGGTCGCCGGAGCCGTCGGCCAGAGGATAGCGGATGTGCCACAGGTGGCCGGGCTTGTCCACATACTCCACCTCGGCGTCAGACAGGGCGGTAACACAGTGAGGGCACCAGTTGATGATGCGGCTGCCCTTGTAAATGAGGCCCTTGTCGTACAGCTCGCAGAAAGTCTCCCGGACAGCCTTGGCGCAGCGGTCGTCCATGGTAAAGCGGGAGCGGCTCCAGTCGCAGGAGACGCCCATTTTCTTCTGCTGCTCCACGATGCGGTTGCCGTACTCTTCCTTCCACTGCCAGACCCGCTGGAGGAATTTCTCACGGCCCAGGTCATAGCGGGTCTTGCCCTCCTTGACCCGGAGCTCCTCCTCCACCTTGATTTGGGTGGCGATGCCGGCGTGGTCGGTGCCGGGCAGCCACAGGGTAGAGTAGCCCTGCATCCGCTTGAAGCGGGTCAGGATATCCTGCAGGGTGCAGTCCAGGGCATGGCCCATGTGCAGCTGGCCTGTGACGTTCGGGGGCGGCATGGAAATGGAAAAGGGCTTCTTCTTGGGGTCGGGGTCGCCGTTGAAGCAGTTGCCGTCCATCCACATCTGGTAGATGCGGGACTCCACCTGCTGCGGCTCATACACCTTTGGCAGTTCTTTGTTCATGTTGATTCTCTCCTATTCTCTGAACTTGCGTTCTTGTTTGACATCACGTTTCCCGGGTAAACGTAAAAACGCCCTGAGCCTTTCGGCTCAGGGCGAACATCTGTCCGTGGTACCACCTGGATTCGTGTCAAAACACGCACTCATGGGCGCTTTCACACCCTTCCCCGGTAACGGAGGGATACCGTTGCGGCCTACTGTTCTTTCAGCCCAATGCTCCGGGACGACTTCTCCGGCCGCTTCACGGGAACTCTCACCAACCGTTCCCTCTCTTGGCTTTCACCCACCGGGTACTGCTTCCCATCCTCGCAGTTCCAATATTCCTGCTTAGTATAATATACCCGTTTTGGATTGTCAAGAGTCAGCTCAGCCGCAAAATTTCCTTTTTCAGCCTGGAAATAATGCGCTTTTCCAGCCGGGAGATATAGGACTGGGAAATGCCCAACTGGTCGGCCACCTCCTTCTGGGTCTGCTCCCTGCCGCCGTTCAGACCAAAGCGCAGGGTGATGATCTGCTTTTCCCGGGGCGACAGGATGCTGATGGCCGCCGCCAGCAGGCTCCGGTCCACGTCCTCCTCGATGGGACGCATCACCACATCCGCCTCGGTCCCCAGCACATCTGAAAGCAGCAGCTCGTTGCCATCCCAATCGGTATTCAGCGGCTCGTCGAAGGACACTTCCCCCCTCCGGGAGGCGTTTTTCCGCAGATACATCAAAATCTCATTTTCAATACACCGGGATGCATAGGTCGCCAGCTTGATGTTTTTATCCGCACGGTAGGTCCCTATGGCTTTAATTAGGCCGATGGTGCCAATGGAGATCAGGTCCTCAATGTTGATGCCGGTATTTTCAAACCGGCGGGCAATGTACACCACCAGCCGCAGGTTATGTTCTATCAGCTCCTTCCGGGCATCTTCATCGTCCATCCGGGCCAGCAGCTCTGCTTCCCGCTCTTTCGTCAGCGGAGGCGGCAGCGTGTCGCTGCCGCCTATGTAGTGGACCCCTTCCGACGGCAGCACTCCCAGCCATACCAGCAGCCGCCGCAGTTTGCTTTGCAAATCGCGCATGGTCTCCTCCCTTTTCCGTTCCGCCGCCCCACAGGGCCGCGTAGCCCGTTCCCAACACCGTGGGCGACAGTGCCACCGGCGTTCCCTCATACCGCTGCCTGTTGATCTCCACCCAGTCAGACCGGATGGTAAGCAGCAGTCCTTCCGGTACCCCCACCGCCCGGTAAGGCAGCAGACGGGGCCGCAGGGCTGGAGCTGCTGCCCGCAGTGGCTCCAGCAGGTCCGCCGGATACCGCAGCAGCTCCGTCGTCAGCAGCTTTCCGGCATTTCCCGGCAACACACTGTTCAGACTGCCGGGTGCCGCCACCAGCACCGCGCCGCCTCCTGCCGGGTCCCGGAGGCTGTTTCCACTGTCATGCAGGGCGGTCAGGCTCACCGTCCTTCCGTTGACGCAAACGGTCACGGGAAGCAGCTCTCCGCCCACACCGTAGCGGGCCGCAGCGCGGAACACCACCGTCAGGACGAGATAGGCCGCAGCCGTGGCGATCAGCAGGACCTTTGCGTCCACATCCGTGTAAAAAATACCGTTGCTGACCGACACGCGGCTGCCTGCCAGCAGTCCCAAGGCCAACACACAGCCCGCCATGGCGCAGGCCACGGCAAACAGCAGCAAGACCAGCCGCAGCAGCTTCTCTTCCCCGCCGAAAGCCACCAGCGACAGAAGCACACCCACAGCCAACTTTGCGGGAAAGGTACTCAAAAAGCCCATTCCCGGCAAAAATACAGCCACCGCGTAAGCGGCACCCAGCAGCGCGGCCAGCAGATACCGCCTCCGCTTTAGCGGGATACCCGCCAGCCGGGCGGTCACGAGAAACAGCACATAGTCCATGGCCCCATTCAGAAAGAACACACTGTCCGCGTATACCACTGTCATCCCGTGCCCCTCCTTCCGCTTCACTGGGTAACATTATAGGGCAGGCCATTCGTAAATACCGTCGCAAAAAGGAAATGGACGGCCCCAGCCGTCCATCTGTTTTTCTATATGCTCTTTATACATAGGGCACGATCATGGACGCCACAAGCGCCAGAATCATGACAACGACCAGGGCCAGGGCAATGATCCTTGTGGTTTTCTTGTTCACTTTGATTCCTCCTCTGTCAAGATCCTGCGGATGCTTTTCTCCGCCTTGCTGCGGGGCAGCATCAGTTCATGGCCGCAGCCCAGACACCGCAGCTTGATGTCCATACCTACCCGCAAAATCTCCCACTGGGTACTGCCGCAGGGATGGGCTTTTTTTAACTCTACCTTGTCATGCAAATGCAGGTCCATATATGCCTCCTGTCAATCCATGGTGTTCTTTTGCATATAGTGGTCTATCAAGGCCGCCGAAGCGGCAGAATAGGATGCGATAATGATGCCGGAAAATAAACTCTTTCCCCCGGAGGGCCTGCGCCCCCCGTCCGATTATTCCCTGTCCGCCCTGAAAGCCTCTGCGGAAAGCGGCAATATTTTAGAGGCTGTCGCCTGCCGCTGCAGTGCAGACCACACGCTGTTCTTCTCCCTCGGCAGTACGGAGGGCCGGATGCCCCGTGCCGAGGCCGTAGCTCCCTGGATCAGCGGCGCAAGCCGGGATATTTCCGTCTTATCAAGAGTTGGAAAGCCGACTTGCTTTACAGTGAAGCATCTCTCCTCCGATGCGAAAGGTGCTCCGGTTGCCTTGCTGAGCCGCCGGGCAGCCCAGGAACAGGCTATGGATCTCTTTCTGGAGCATCTGAAACCAGGGGCCATCCTCACCTGCCGGGTCATCCGTCTGGAGTCCTTCGGCGCGTTTCTGGATATTGGCTGCGGCATCATTGCCATGCTCCCTATCGAGCACATCTCTGTCTCCCGCATTTCCCACCCCAAAGAGCGGTTTCAGGAGGGGCAGAAGATTTTAGCAGTGGTGCATTCCATTGACCGGGAGCGGCGCCGTTTCACCATGACCCACCGGGAGTTGCTGGGCAACTGGATGGAGAACGCCAGCCGCTTCGCTCCCGGCGAAACAGTGCGGGGCATCGTCCGCAGCATCAAGGAATACGGCAGCTTTATTGAGCTGACACCCAACCTTTCGGGTTTGGCAGACACCCGGGAAGGCCTGCATACCGGGGACGCAGTCTCGGTCTACATCAAGAGTATCCGCCCGGACCGAATGAAAGTCAAGCTCCAGATCATCGAAAAGCTGCCGCCTCTCGATCACCCGGACCCTGTTCATTACCAAATCACCGACGGTGTTTTGACCCATTGGGTCTACTCCCCGCCGGGCTGTGAAAAATCGGTCATCGAAACGGATTTTACAGCGGTCTCCCCTTGATCTTCTCCCAATAGGCCTTGGCGGCCTGCTCCGTCTTGTTGTCACCCCACTCATAGTATTTGGTATTCTTTAAAGCGTCAGGTAGATACTGCTGCTCTACCCAGCGGTTGGGGAACACATGAGGATACAGATAGTGCTGCTGGTTGTCAAAGCCAGTGGTATCGGCGTGAACATTCTGCAGACACCGGGGAATATCGCCGCTCTTCCCTTTTTTCAGATCGTCCATGGCGGCAATGATGGCGTTGTGGGCGGTGTTGGACTTCGGCGCCGTGGCCAGCAGGATAGCGGCCTCCGCCAGGGGTAGCCTGGCCTCCGGCAGTCCCACCTGCAACGCCGAATCCACGCAGGCTTTGGTAATGGCAATGGCCATGGGATAGGCCAGCCCCACATCCTCGGCGGCGATGACCAGCAGCCGGCGGCAAGGTGACAACAGGTCTCCCGCCTCCAGCAAACGGCCCAAATAGTGGACCGCCGCGTCGGGGTCACTGCCCCGGATGGACTTCTGCAAAGCAGACAGGATATCGTAGTGGGCATCGCCGTCCCGGTCATAGCGCATGGCGCTGCGCTGAGACACCTGTGAAGTATCATCACTTGTCAGGTATAGCTTGCCCTTTTTCGGTTCTGCCGCCTGACAGAGCAGCTCCACGGCGTTGATGGCCTTCCGCACGTCACCGCCGCAAGCGGTAGCGATCTGCATGGGTACGCCCTCCTCCCAGTCCAGCGGCAGGGGGCTGCGCTCCTTTTCCATGTTCAGTGCCCGGAGAACGGCAGGCTCCGCCTCCTCCGCAGTCACAGCCTTGAACTCGAACACAGTACTGCGGGACAGCAGTGCACTATACACATAAAAATAGGGATTCTCCGTTGTGGAAGCGATCAGTGTCAGCTTCCCGTTCTCCATGAATTCCAGAAGGCTCTGCTGCTGCTTTTTATTGAAGTACTGGATCTCATCCAGGTACAGCAGCACCCCGCCGGGCGCCATCAGTGTTCCCACATCGGCAATGATGTCCTTGATATCCTGCAAGGACGCCGTAGTAGCATTCAGGCGGTACAGAGTCTTTTGGGTCTTTTCCGCAATGATATTGGCGATGGTGGTCTTGCCGGTGCCGGAAGGGCCGTAAAACACCATGTTGGCATCGGTGCCCTTCTCGATCAAACGCCGGAGGACCGCGCCGGGAGCCAGTAGGTGCCGCTGTCCCACCACCTCGTCCAGCGTTTTGGGCCGTATCTCATCCGCAAGGGGACGCTGCATAGCGTGTCCTCCTTTCTTTCGTGTCTGAATTTATATTTTACCATATCCGCTACATAATTACCATGGTTTTTTCACTGGCCTTTTGCTGAAGTTTGTGGTATCCTGTCAGCAAGAGGTGATGGTCATGAAATCCAAGGCCGCTGTCAAGCGGATCATCGAGACGTTGAAAGGTATCTATCCTGACGCCCTATGCTCTCTGCAATACGAAAAGGACTATGAGCTATTGTTTGCCGTCCGCCTGTCCGCCCAGTGCACCGACGAGCGGGTAAATAAAGTAACTCCCGCCCTGTTTGAGCGCTTCCCCACCCTGAAAAGCTTTGCGGAGGCCGACCCGAAGGAAGTGGGCGAGTATATCCACTCCTGCGGCTTTTTTAACGGCAAGGCCCGGGACCTGGTAGCCTGCGCCCAGCAGCTTCTGGAAAAACACGGCGGCAAGGTCCCCGGCACCATGGAGGAGCTGACCGCCCTGCCCGGCGTGGGCCGTAAGACCGCCAACCTTATCCTCGGCGACATCTTCGGCCAGGAGGGCTATGTCTGCGACACCCACTGCATCCGCATCACCGGACGTCTGGGCATCACGGACGGCTCCAAGGACCCTCTCCAGGTAGAACGGCAGCTGCGCCAGTGCATCCCGCCCAAGGAATCCAGCGACTTCTGCCACCGCATGGTCCTCTTTGGTCGAGATACCTGCACCGCCCGCAGTCCCAAATGCGAAGGGTGCCCACTGGCGAAAGACTGTGACACCGCCAAAGGGAAAAAGAATTGATTTTCGTGCCTGCGCCATAGCGCAGGCACGTTTTTTTGTATTCTCTCATATACTGGCATAAAGATTCTGACCGCAAGGAGGATACTTATGGATGAGAAAACCGCTCGCATGGTAGAACAGCTTAAATCGAATCCCGCCATGCTCCAAGCACTGATGCAGTCCCGGGACGGGCAGGCACTGATGCAGATGCTGACCCAGGGAGACCGGGGTGCCGGATTACAAAGGGCCGTTCAATCCGCAGCGAAGGGCGACACATCGGAAATGGTGCGGCTGGTAAATCAGGTCATGCAGAGTCCCGGTGGCGCAGAGCTGGTGCAGCGCATCAACAAAGCCGTCCAAAAATAACGAAGAAACGGGGGGTTGGCATTTATGGCGGAATTTGATGAAAAACTGAACAGCCTGCTGTCCAACCCGGAAGCCATGGCCCAAATTATGCAGATGGCCCAGTCACTTTCCGGCAGGCAGGCACAGCAGCCCGTACAGCAGGTTCCGCAGGCCCCTCCACAGCAGCCTGTCCAGCCGCCACCCCCACCGCCGCTTCAGCAGGCACCGTCTCCTGGCGGTTCTCCCCTTTCTGCCCTTTCCAGTCTGACCGGCGGTATGGACCCGGCCATGCTGTCAAAGCTCCTGCCGCTCATTCAGGAGCTTGGCAGCCAAAACGATTCCAATGCCCGGCAGCTCCTTTACGCCCTGCGGCCCTATCTGAAACCGGACCGCCAGGAAAAGATCGAACGGGCGCTGCAGCTGGCCCGCCTGTTCCACCTGGGAAAGAAATTCCTGTCGGGATGGGAGGGATGATGGATGTATAACCGCTACATCCGCAATGACAATGGGGCATACACCCGCATCCCTCAGGAGGAGAACAAACAAGCGGCTCCTCCCCCGCCTCAGGAGCCCAAGCAGCAGGCACAGCGGGAACAGCCGCCGCACCGGGAACCTCCTCCACCCCCTCCTTCACCGCCGGGCGGCCGGACCATCGACGGGCTTACCGGCTTTCTCCGGCACCTGCTGGACCAGCTTCATCTGGACCGGGTAGATACCGGCGACCTGCTGCTGTTGGTGATCTTGTTCTTCCTGTTCAAGGAGGATGCTGATGAGGAACTTCTGGTAGCCTTGGGGCTGCTGTTGATTCTGTAAAACGAAAAACGCGCGCTGTTACAAGCAGCGCGCGTTTCCTGTTGTTTCAGTTCAGAACGGATGTGCCATCCGGCAGGCAGAAACTGTCCTCTGTAACACTGGTCTGGTCCACCGACAAGGCGGCCATGCGGTACACCGTGGAACCGTTTTCCAGCTTTTCTGCCATTGTCAGGAGTCCGGTATCCACGCTGACCCAGTAGCGCAGCACATATCCTGTATCATCCTCAGCCGTTTCCACATAGATACACTCCACGTTGGAGATCGTCCGGTAATCTGCGGCGGCGATCTGCTCTACCGGAATTCTTAAAATATCCTCATATGTAGGAATAGACTGCTCTATATCAGCAGAAACCGCTCCCACCGGGCCGGAGTAGACATTCTCCTCATTGTTGTACCAGACATAGGCCCGTTCCGGGCCGATCATGGTATGCCGTGCCCGGCCATCCGGCATGGTCCTGTCTGTCCGGGTCCAGGGGCCATTCGCGGTCACTGTGACCTCATATGACCCGGAACCGCTGGCCCAAAGCTGCTCCACAGTGACTGTACGCCGATAGGCTTCAGGCCGTGTCAAAGTCTCAATGGCAGCCTGAACAGTACCCGGGGTGACCGCAATCACAGTTAACGCATTGTCAGGTGCCCCAGGAACCGCACTGTCATGCTCTGCAGCGGATTCCGGTTCCGGCAGTGTGATATGGGCGGTTCGGCGCAGGGTCCCACTGAGCATCAATCCCACCGCCAGCACCATAAAGATCACGACGCCCCAGGTGAGCCATTTCAGTTTCCGTTTCTCCACGCCTGCCCTCCTTCCTTCCGGGCCTGCCGGTCATGCCAGATAGTCCTCCGGCTTTTCTCCGCGGCCAAAGTGCCACAAAATTGCGTCGGCAATACGGCGGCAGGCATTGCCGTCACCGTATGGGTTCACCGCATGGGCCATCTGGGCGTAAGCTGCCTTGTCGCAGATCAGCCGCTCAGCCATGGTGACGATGTCATCCTGCACCACACCGGCCAGCTTCACAGTCCCAGCGGCCACGGCCTCAGGCCGCTCTGTCTCCCGGCGCAGCACCAGGACGGGCTTGCCCAGGGCGGGTGCCTCCTCCTGCAAGCCGCCGGAGTCCGTCATGACCATGTAGCACCGGGCCATCAGGTTGTGCATCTCGTCGGCGGGCAGCGGGTCGATTAGGTGGACCCGGGGCGCGCCCCGCAGGTACTTATCCACCGCCTCCCGGACCACCGGGCTGAGATGGACAGGATACACCAGCTCCACATCCTCATGTTGCTCCGCGATCTGCCGCAGGGCCAGCATGATGTGCTTCATGGGTTCTCCGTAATTTTCCCGCCGGTGGCAGGTCACCAGAATGATTTTCTTCTCCTCATAGGGCAAATGATTCAGTTCATATGTTGTAAAGGTATAATCCTTGCGGACAGTTGTCTTCAGAGCGTCAATGACCGTATTTCCGGTAACGAACAGTCCCCTTGTAATGCCTTCCTTCACCAAATTCTCACGGTTGTTCACAGTGGGGCAGAAATACAGGTCCGCAATGGCCGACACCATTTTCCGGTTCATTTCCTCCGGGAAGGGAGAGTATTTGTCATAGGTCCGCAGGCCGGCTTCTACATGGCCCACCGGCACCTGATGGTAAAAGGCGGACAGGGCACCGGCAAAGGTGGTGGAGGTATCACCATGTACCAGGATCATATCCGGCTTCAAGGCGTCGATGGCTTCGTCCATACCCAGCAGACACTTGCTGGTAATGGTAGACAAGGTCTGCCGGGGGGTCATAATGTCCAGGTCCCAATCCGGCTTTAAGTCAAAAACCTCTAGGACACTGTCCAGCATCTGGCGGTGCTGGGCAGTGACGCAGCAGAGGCTTTCAATCTCCGGGTGCGTTGCCAGCTCCTTTACCAGGGGACACATCTTAATGGCCTCCGGCCGGGTGCCGAACACGCTCATAATACGCAGCTTGTCCATTACGCTTCTCCGTCCTTCTTCTCTTCCGTGTGATGGCCGTGCTCCTTCAGTTCTTCCAACTCCTCATGCAGTTCCTCCCGGACCTCTTTGGGGAATACCACCTGGGCGGCCACCACAGCGACAATGCACAGCGTCAAAAACAGCAGCATAGCCTTCTGCTCACCACCGGTAGTCAGCACTACGGCGCTGAGGCCCAGAATGGCGGAAATGACGTACAGCGTCGCAACCGCCTGCTTCTGGTTCAGTCCCATGTCAATGAGACGGTGGTGGATGTGGCTCCGGTCAGCGTGCATAGGGCTCTGTCCATGGGCGATACGCCGGATAAACGCAAAGGAAGTATCAAAAATAGGCAGGCCCAAAATCAGGAACGGCACCACGAAGGAGATGACCGCGTAATACTTAAACAGGCCCTGGATGGACATGGTCGCCAGAATGTACCCAAGGAACGTCGCTCCCGTGTCTCCCATGAACATCTTGGCGGGATTCATATTATAAGGCATGAATCCCACGCAGGCGCCCACCAGCGCCGCCAGAACAATAGCTACCTGGCTCTGTCCGCCCACCAGGGCAATGACCAGCATGGTGGTGGCAGAAATGGCGGAGACGCCGTTGGCAAGGCCGTCCAGTCCGTCGATGAGGTTCACGGAATTGGTGATCGCCACGATCCACAGCACCGTAAAAGGGATGGACAGATTGCCCAGCACCCAGTAGAGGTTGTCCGAAAAGATATTGGGATTGGAAAATGCGATGATCTGCACACCGCTGAGAGCGGGGATCAGCGCCGCCACGATCTGCACCACAAATTTCAGCAGGGCCGGCAGCGCCATGATGTCGTCCACAACACCCAAAACCACAATGATGACGGCGCCCAGCAGAATGCTTTTCATCTCCGGCGTGATCTTCACGAACAGCAGGATGCTGACGATAAAGCCGATGAAGATGGCAAGGCCTCCCAGCCGGGGGATGGGGACCTTGTGCATCCGTCGGGCGTCCTTGGGCACATCGATAGCGCCGACTTTATAGGCAAAGGTCTTGACCACCGGCGTCATCAGGAAGCTGACCACCAGCGCTACCAGCAGCGCCAGCATCACATAGGCGATCAGCTGATTGTCCAGTAACATCTCATTCCTCCATCAACGGGCGGCAAAGCCGACCTTTCTCTGTACCTTGGAAAGGGTCTTATCAGCCAGCCGCTGGGCACGCTGGGCACCCTCCCGGTAAATGCTCTCCAGATAGGCCTTGTCGGCCATCAGCCGCTCGGACTCCTCGCGGATAGGGCGCAGCAGTTCCACCACAGCATCCGCCACCGCGGGCTTGAACACGCCGTAACCCTGGCCGGCAAACTCTGCCTCGGCCTCCTCCATAGTCTTGCCAGTTGCGGCGCAGTAAATGGTCAACAGGTTGGAAACGCCGGGCTTGTTTTCCTTATCATAACGGACAGCCGTCTCACTGTCAGTGACAGCCCGCTTGAACTTCCGCTGGATCTCCTCCGGCTTATCCAGCAGATAGACGCAGCCGTCGGGGTCGGACTTGCTCATCTTGTTGGAGGGATTGCCCAAGCTCATAACACGGGCGCCCATCTTGGGGATAAAAGCCTCCGGCAGAACGAATGTGTCGCTGTACACACCATTGAACCGCTGGGCAATGTCCCGGCACAGCTCCACATGCTGCCGCTGGTCCTCGCCCACCGGCACCAGGTCCGCCTGGTACAGCAGAATATCCGCCGCCATCAGCACAGGATAGGTAAACAGGCCCGCAGTGATGTTATCCGCGTGCTGCTGGGACTTCTGCTTGAACTGGGTCATGCGGCTCAGCTCGCCAAACTGGGTATAGCAGCCCAGGATCCAACCCAGCTCCGCGTGCTGAGGCACATGGCTCTGGATGAACATGATGTTCTTCTCCGGGTCCAGGCCGCAGGCGATATATTGGGCCAGCTGGGCCACAGAACGGCGGCGCAGCTCCGCCGGATTCTGCCGGACGGTGATGGCGTGCATATCCACGATGCAGTAAATGCAGTCATATTCATCCTGGAGGGCCACCCAGTTCTTGATGGCACCCATATAAGAACCCAGGGTCAGCTCACCGCTGGGCTGGATACCACTGAAAATTCTCTTTTTCCGAGTCTCATTTTCCATAAATCGCACCTCGCTGTTCAGTACCGTCAAAAGGGCGGTAATCTAATTTGTGTATTATAGCACGAAGCGCCTGAAAGTGCAATTCCCTCTTACCGTTTTTCCATTCAATGTACTTTCATGGAAAAAGGCTCCGGATACCTTGACAATTTCCCCTAAAATGAGGATAATGGAAGCTGTTGTATTGCGTAAAATTCTGGCATGGAGGTACTTTCATGGCACTCGATATGAAATTCTTTGAAGAGATGGAAGCCCGCATTCCCAAGGGCAAAGTCCGCACCCGGTTCGCTCCCTCTCCCACCGGCTATATGCATGTGGGCAATCTGCGCACGGCCCTGTATACCTGGCTCATTGCCCGGCATAACAACGGCACCTTTATCCTGCGCATCGAGGACACCGACCAGGGCCGTTTGGTGGAGGGCGCCACAGACGTCATTTACCGCACCATGGCGGAGTGCGGCCTGACCCACGATGAGGGTCCCGATGTGGGTGGCCCCACTGGCCCTTATATCCAGTCCCAGCGCCGGGACCTGTATCTGCCCTACGCCCAGCTACTTGTGGAAAAAGGCGCCGCCTATTACTGCTTCTGCGAAAAGGCCGAGTCTGAAGAGGACTCCGGCGACTTCGACCGGGCCGACGACCCCTGCCGTAACCTGAGTACGGAAGAAGTGGCCGCCAACCTGGCCGCCGGCAAGCCTTACGTCATCCGCCAGCGTATCCCCCACGAAGGCACCACCACCTTCCACGATGTCTCCTTCGGCGACATCACCGTGGAGAACAAGACGTTGGACGACCAGGTGCTGCTGAAGCGGGACGGCCTGCCCACCTACAACTTCGCCAACGTGGTGGATGACCATCTGATGGGCATCACCCATGTGGTCCGTGGCAGCGAATACCTCAGCTCCGCTCCCAAGTACAACCTGCTGTATGAGGCCTTTGGCTGGGACATCCCCACCTACGTCCACTGCTCCCCCGTCATGCGGGACCAACATAATAAGATGAGCAAGCGTCACGGCGACCCCTCCTATGAGGATCTGAAGGCCCAGGGCTATCTGACGGACGCGATTTTGAACTATGTGGCCCTGCTGGGCTGGGCCCCCAAGGGCGAGCGCAGTGAGCAGGAGGTCTTCTCCCTGGACGAGCTGGTAGAGGCCTTCGACATCGCCGGCATCTCCAAATCCCCCGCCATCTTCGATATTGAAAAGCTGACGTATTTCAACGCCACCTATCTCCGCGCTCTGGCGCCCGAGGAATTCGCAAAAGTGGCCGAGCCCTATATCCGCCAGAGTGTGAAGAATCCCACTATCGATGCCGCCGCCATTGCCGCCCTGCTTCAGGCCCGGTGCGAGAAGCTAACGGATATTCCAGAAAAGGTAGACTTCTTTGATGCCCTGCCTGACTACGACGCGGAGTTCTTTACCAACAAGAAGTCCAAGACCAATGCCGAGGTGTCTCTCGCCATGCTGGAGAAGGCCATTCCCGCTTTGGAGGCCATTGAGAACTGGACCCAGGACGCCGTCCACGATACCCTCATCGACCTGGCCGCCTCTCTGGAGGTCAAGAACGCCACGCTAATGTGGCCTGTCCGCATCGCCGTAGCCGGTAAGCCGGTGACCCCCGGCGGCGCTGTGGAGCTGTGCCACATCCTGGGCAAGGAGGAGACCCTCCGCCGCCTGAAGCAGGGTTGCGAGAAGCTGCGGGCATGAGGGGTATCCTCAAGTACCAGATCAGCGGGCTAAAGGACTCCTGGCGCAACGGGTTATCCAACGAGGTTTTCCGGGCCGCTATTGCTTTCCCTGTGCTGGTCGTGCTCGCCTTTATCCTGTGTATGGTATCCCCCGCTCTGCGGGAAGGGCTGCTGTCCTATGTGTTCGCCGCCATGGATGGCACAGGTGCTCTGAACGATGACGGTACCTTGTCCGCTCTGGCGATCTTCTCCAACAATCTGCGGGCTACCGTGTTCATCATGGCTTACGGTCTTATCCCTTTCATCCAGCTCCCGGCGCTGGCCTTGGGCGTCAACGCCATGGTCATCGGTGTATTGGGCGCCTGGTATGTCACCGAGGGATATTCCATCGCCGCCTTTCTGGCTGCCCTCCTGCCCCACGGCCTGCTGGAGCTGCCTGCGCTGGTGATCGCCTTTTCCGTGGGCCTGTATGTCTGCGGTCATGTGACACGTCGCCTGCTCCGCCGGGATGAAAATGCCCTTCACATCTGGGACTGTCTGGTGCTGATGTCCCGGACGCTTCTGCTGGCGCTGCTTCCGCTGCTGGCCGCTGCGGCAGTGGTGGAAGCATATATCACTCCTCTGGTGGCCTCCCTGTTTTTCTGAATTTATAGCAAAGGATTGATCTTTTCATGAGCAAGCTGTTTATCCCCTCCGGCTACAAGATGCCTCTGCCCAACTACGAGCTGCAGCGGGCCATCGCCTTTATCAAAGATTCCTTCCAGACGAACCTCAGCAACGCGCTGAACCTGCGCCGCGTCTCCGCCCCCCTGTTCGTGGACGGCGGCTCCGGCCTCAACGATGACCTGAACGGCGTGGAACGCCCCGTGGCTTTCGACATTCCCGATGTGGGGCTCAACGGCCAGGTGGTCCACTCTCTGGCCAAGTGGAAGCGTTTGGCGCTGAAGCGCTACGGCTTCCATGAGGGTAAGGGCCTGTACACCGACATGAACGCCATCCGCCGGGACGAGGAGGTGGACAACATCCACTCCATCTATGTGGACCAGTGGGACTGGGAGAAGATTATCTCCCGGGAGGACCGGAATGTCAACTACTTGAAAGCCAGTGTCCGCGCCATCGTGGGAGCCGTCTGCGAGACCGCAGATGCCCTGAACGTAGCCTTCCCCAGCCTGCGGGGAAAGTTGGAGCGGGAGGTGTTCTTTATCACCACCCAGGAGCTGGAGGATATGTATCCCGATCTCACCCCTAACGAGCGCGAAACTGAGATCTGCCGTCAGCATCATACTGTGTTCCTGATGCAGATCGGCAAAACACTGAAGTCCGGCAACAAGCACGACGGCCGCGCCCCCGACTACGACGACTGGGAGCTGAACGGCGACATTCTTATGTGGAACCCCGTTCTGGAGAGCCGTTTTGAGATCTCTTCCATGGGCATCCGGGTGGACGAGGAGTCCTTGGACCGTCAGCTGACACTGGCTGGCTGCAATGAGCGCCGTGAGCTGCCCTTCCACAAGATGCTGCTGAACGGCGAACTGCCTCTTACCATGGGCGGCGGTATCGGCCAGTCCCGTCTGTGTATGCTGATGTTGGGTACCTGCCACATCGGTGAGGTACAGGCCAGCTTATGGGACAAAGAGACTATTGAAGCCTGCGAAAAGGCTGGTATCACTTTGCTGTAAAGGTATTTTGCTGTAAAAAATATCCCTGGTTTTTCTCGGAAAACCAGGGATATTTTTTATCTGATACAGCTCAATATCTTTTCTGCCGCCCGTTGAGCACCACCCGAATCCCGGAACGTCTCACCCATAGCACACGTCTTCTCCTGGTAGGACGGTTCTGTCAGCACAGCACTGATAGCCTCCCGGATATGGCTTTCGTTTTTCAACCGCAGGCCAAGGCCCAGTTCTTCCATGCGGTCCGCCACAGCGCCTTCCTCGCTTTGCTGGGGATAGAGCACCGTAGGCACACCGCACCAGATGGCCTCGCTGGCGCTGTTCATACCGCAGTGAGTCAGAAACGCATCTGCCTGGGCCAGCACTGCCAGCTGGTCCACCCGCGACGCTGCCTGCACATTTTCCGGCAGCGGCCCCAGGGCGTTGACATTTTCTTCCGTTCCCACCGACATCACCACGTCCACATCCAAACTACTCAGTGCCTCCACGCAGCGGCGGTAAAAGCCAGGCTTTCCCCGGACCACCGTACCCATGGAGACATAAACCAGCGGCCTCTCTTTTTCTTCTCTTTTGGGTATTTCCGGCAGGGACGGCCCCACAAAGGCATATCGCTCAGAAAAAGTCTCCGCCATCGGCTGGAACGCCTTTGAAGTATACACGATCGTGTCCGTATCATTGTCATTTTGAATGAGGTCTGTCAGATTCTCCACGGGATAGCCATGCTGCCGCAGCAATGTCAGCTTCCGCTCCACCCGGGCGCCTCCCAGAATAGTACGGAGCATTTCCCCCGCCTTTGGCTTCATCAGGCGGGCTGTATGCAGGTTAAACGCAAAGGTCGTGGTAGAACATACATAGGGAATCCCAAGCTTCCAGGCAAACAGCTTCCCCCAGAAACACACGGAATCAGATACGATGACCTCTGTTTGAAATTCCGCCAATTCCCGGCAGACCTTCTCCTCCAGCGCCAGCGTAGTGTCCGCTGCCATCTCCACCAGAACGGAAAAGTCTTTTCCTACCTTCTTATCCAAATCTTTCGGCGGTGGGGGAAGAAAGCTGTCGCAGAGGACCACTTCGGCACCCGCTTCCTCCAGCTTCTCCCGGAAGGGCACAAAGCTGTAATATAGCACCTGATGCCCCTGGCGGACCAGTGTCCGCACCACCTCCACCGTGGGGTTGGTGTGGCCCCAGGCGGGAATGCAGAAAAACGCGATACGGTTCATTTCTCCTTCTCCGTTCCCAGAATAGCCTCAAACTGTTGAAGCAGCACATCGTCTTTGGTCACGGCAATCCCGCGCTTCTCATCCGCCAGCACCAGCATTGTATCTCCCGGCTGGATTCCAAGCAGGTCCCGGGCGCCCTTGGGAATGACGATCTGCCCCTTCTCCCCCACCCGGACAGTTCCAGCGAATTTACCTTCTGACTTCTTCATATCGGTCCCTCTCTTTCAAGAGTATGATTAGTTGTTAATGCTGCCGTCCGTTGACGGAAAATCGCCGGGGTAAAATGACGCGTAGACGATCTTATCTGACGGTAACGCCGGGAAAGACTGTCGCTTCGCCGGGCAACGTTGTCGTAGCCATCCAGAGGCGTGAAATTGTGCT